>JBCCFD010000239.1:0-11659 GCA_039029915.1 Chloroflexota bacterium | reverse complement strand
AGATGTGCGCACGGTTCTAGTCCACTCCCGCGATCGAATTTTGCCGGAGCTAAGCGAAGAGCTTGGTGAGTTTGCCCGAGAAAAATTAGCCGAGCGCGGCGTTGAATTTAGGCTGGGCGTTCGGGTTACTGGTGCGCGTCCCGGCGTTGTTGAAATTGGAGATGATGAAATTCAGAGCAATACGTTTGTTTGGACGGCTGGTAATCAGCCAAGCCCTGTATTAAGAATGTTAGGCGTTCCGCTTACAAAGCGAGGACAGCTTGAGGTAAACACCGAATTGCAGGTGCTCAACAGACCAAATTTATGGGCCGCTGGGGATTGTGCCCAGGTGCCTGACCTATCTACGGGCAAGTTTGCCCCGCCTACTGCCCAGCATGCCTCCCGCGAGGGTAAGGTGCTTGGATATAACGTGGCGGCTACGTTGAAAGGCAAACCGCTTAAAACATTTAATTTTAAAACCTTGGGTAGCTTGGCCGCATTGGGCCATCAATTAGCGGTAGCAGAAGTGTTTGGACGCCGCTTTTCAGGCTTTTTTGCCTGGTTGATGTGGCGCGGCATCTACTTGTCCAAATTGCCAACATTCCAAAAACAAATCCGTGTTTTGCTTGATTGGGTACTTGATGTCTTTTTGCCACCGGATATTGTACAAACGATTAACTTTAGTCAAGAAGACAGAGACGCTCAGCGACAAGCCATGACGGAAAATGGCACGTTGAAAAACGGCATTTCTCAGGAGGCCCGCTCATGAGTCATAAAACAGTTCCTTTATCAATTTCAATTTTAGCAGGCGGCATTGCTGGACTGTTGGGTGGATTGCTTTTTTGGGTGGCGGTTGGCATTTTATTTACGCCAATCGTACATATTGTTTTGAGTATCATCCTGGGCATTATTTTTGCAATTGTGTTGGGGCCTAAATTGCAAACAGGAGGTGCCAGTCTTGTCTGGGGGGAAGCGTATGGTTTGGCGTGGTGGTTTGCCGGGTATTTGACCCTAGTGCCCCTAGTCTCTGGGGATGGCCTTTACTGGTTGCCTGAACAAATTATTGCCCTTTTCCCGCTGTTGCTGGGTCAGGTTATTGCTTTTGGAGCCGCTCTTGGTCTGAGCTACTATGGGCTTGTTAAAATTTGCCTGAGAATCTTTCCTTCATCAGCTTCCCCAACTCAATCACACCCTACGGACTCAAGGCCTCGAGGTCAGGAGATTATTACCCCACGATTGCAAAGCGTCGTGTTTGGTGCCGTGGGTGGCTTCTTAGGGGGCTGGGTCTTCTTGCTCGGTATTCAAAATGCGGCCTTCTTTTCGCTGGTCTCTGGCATTTTAGGGTCCGATTCGTTTGGACTAGGCCGTACGCTCCATTTCACTATTGCAATTACGATTGGGGTCACGTTTGGTTTGTTGTTCCATCGGGATGTTAAGAACAGCGGTCCAGCCATTGTGTGGGGGATGGCTTACGGCATTTCGTGGTGGATGATTGGGCCGATGACGTTACGGCCGTTATTCTCCGGTTCGCTCCCAGATTGGACATTAGCTGGTGCCCAAGCCACCTTTACGCCGCTCATTTCGCATATTTTGTACGGGGCCATTATGGGGCTGTTTTATGCGTTAGCCACCAAGCTGTGGAACACGCTTTTTGTGGATTCTGATCCGCTGAATCGGACCCGTGAAAGTGCTGGCAGTAAGAGCTTGAAGGGGCTGCTTATGGGGCAGGTAGCCGGTATTGTGGGCGGCTTGCTGTTTACGACGGTGATGGTTGCCACAAATAGTTTACCGAGGGTGGCGAGTTTGGTAGGGGGAAATACGGCCGTTCTTGGTTTCGTTGTCCACCTGCTTATCGCTTTTGTCATTGGCAGCACCTACGGCATTTTCTTCCAAAACGCAGCCTATAGCTATGGGGCTGGTATGGGATGGGGCTTGGTGTACGGGATGCTTTGGTGGCTCCTTGGCCCGGGCACTTTCTTCTTCATCTTGCTGCGGCAGCCGGTTGATTGGTCCTTAGCGGCCACAACGGCGCGTTATCCAGCTTTGGTGGGGCATCTGCTCTATGGGATGGGGCTGGGCCTAACTTTCCAATACCTTATTCGCCGCTACGATACCCACACAGAATCTCAAAAGGGGTTACCCCACGTGCATCAGACATCGGGGACGCCTGCCTCGGCACTGTGGGCTGTAACGCTTTTATTAGGCGTCTTGCTACCTTTGATTTTAGGTACGGCATCCTAATTTTTAAGTTTTGCACGTAACTTTTTAATACATCCAAGAACTTCATCACGATTTTTCCGGCTTTTCATCCAGTTGGGTAATCGATTTACCCAACTCTGGTTGTGCCAGCCTAGGTCAGGGTTTTTAGCATGCTCTCTCAACTTGGCAGAGATATATGCTTCTAAATGGTTCAAATGTTCTTCGTTGTTCGCGCAAAGGGTTTCGCCACAGCACGACACTGATAGCCATAAAGGAAGCCCAAAGTACCAATCTCTGTCATGATAGGTTGTCACACTTTTTGCATTGTGCGATTTTGTCAACCCGCAATTAAAACACGATAATTGCCGAGGGTAATGGGCGGTGAACTCATCCTTGTTTGGCCTCGTTTTCATCACAACTGTGGCTTTATGCTTGCACTGTGGGCACACTACGAGAAAATGGTCGCTAAAATCATATTTTGTTGAACGGTCATCTAAAAATCTTGACATATCGTTATCATAACATTTGTTTGAGCTTTTCAATATCAGAGGGTAAATCAATCCATTCTTCGGTATATCCACACTTTTCACACACATAACGCGTGATGTAAATGTCTTTTAAATCGTTCCAGCTGGATTTGATTAAATTGTGGGTTGATTTGATACCGAAAAATCCTGAAACCTTTAAAATCTGATTGCTTTTGCATTTTGGGCATTGATTTGAAAGTTTCATTCCATTTTCTCGATTGGTGAGACTAATTCAAAAAGGGCGTCGAGACGATTTTGAACTTCATCTTTGAATTTCTTATCTTTTTTGCTGGAAGATACTGATAAAAGCTGTTGGTAGGTTTCAATGGCTCCCTTTTGAAATCCAGCTGCATCTTTACACAGACCCTCCCAATAGAGGGCTTCAGTCAGCTTAGGGTTGATTTTATAAGCTTGGCGGGCTGTCGATATCGCCTTTTCGATATTTCCCTGATTGAAATATCGATAATAATCATAAGTAATTTGAGCATAACGAAGAAGCACATCAGTTGATTTTGGATTTTTGTCTAATTCTTCAGAAATTTTCATCATCTTTTTCTTCAACGCTTTCTCACTTCGTATTTCCTTCCGGCAGGCCAGACAGCGAATCGGTTCAGATGAAAAATGAAATTTTCTGGTTTCATACCAATATTTTTGTTCTGATGCCGAGAACGTAAATTTCTTTTCGCAATCAACGCACTCTTTAGATTCATCCACGTAAAAATATTTTGGCAGATGGCACCAGTCGCAAAACTCTTGTTGTGATACATCCCCTCGGACTGCTCCTATCGGTAGCTTTGGCTTGAAATTTGGATCACATTTCCAGTAGCTATCGTGGATCATTGGAATATTTCCATAAACCGGATGTGAATAAACCTTTTTCTGGGAGTGAGTTTTTTTCTTTTTCTTTTGTCGCTTTTCTTTGCGCGGTGTTTTTCGTTTCATCAGCTTTATTGGTTTTTTAGAATCTCTAAGGCTTGGGTCAACGCTTGATCAATACCGTCAAGCGCTATTTCACCATAAGTTTGCTCGATAAAAATGTCAACCGTTAGGCCATCTTCTTCCCAATTTTCAAGGCTGAGAGGAATGATGGTGTCGGTAGCCAAATAGAGGATAGAACCATCTGGTAAATCAAATGGGGTGACGGTTTCAATATTGCCATTTGTGGGCTGGCCAATAAGTGTGGCTCTACCCGTGGTTTGGAAAATTCCGGCTAGCACCTCGCCACGGCTGTTGGTGGCTGGGCCAACCAGAACCACCATTGGCACTGTTTGCGACCCAAAACGGTCGGTGCCGCTAATATTTGATCTGACAAGATCGTCTGGGGCTTCGCCAAATTCATAAAAATAATAGATTGGCCCATCAACAAAGTTATACATGATCAAGTTTGATGGATTCACTAAGCCGCCCGTGTTGGTGCGCAAATCGAGAATGAAACCATTGAGCTGCACTGGCGAATTCAGCTCCTCCCAAGCGGCGTCAAATTTACGCCGCACATCTCGGTCTAAAAAGGTGTTGATTTGCATGTAACCGATATGGTCATCAAGGATTTCGGTTTCGATGGTGTTGTTTATCTGGATAGCAGCTCGCTGAACCTCGACCGTTTGTATGTTTTCATCAGCAGATTGATAGGTGACAACGGCCGTTGATCCTTCAGGGCCTAATAAAAACTGAAACGGCTCCCCGTTGGGCTGACAGCAAATCGGAAACCCATTTACCGTTAAGATGCGGTCCCCATCTCGAATACCAGCCTCATAGGCTCCATTTCCCGGAATCGCCCAGCCGACCAGCGCGTCACCAAAAGCAGGCCTGCCGATGAGAGATACCCCTACCCCCGAATAGCCCACGCCCGATCGGAATAGCTCTCGAATCCCCTCAGATTCATCGGTGGGGACAAAATAGGAGTGCTCATCATCAAGCTGGTAAATGATTTGCTCTAATAAATTCCAAAATTCAGGGTTGCTAAGACCTTGCTCTACCTGAGGCCGATAGGTCGCTCTAATATTATTCCAATCCAACCCATTGAAGTCGGGATAAATGTAGTCTTCTTGTACAACCTCCCAGAACGCGTCGAACGTTTCCAACTGGCGTGAGGTATCTGTGTAGACGGCTGGAAAAAAGGTCGGCGTGACGAGCGGACCAAGATTCGGTAAGTCTGGAGGTGGAACGGCCGTGTTTACCGGTAGTGCATTATCCGATTCGATTAGCTCTGGTGTTGGCGTGCTTGATTGTGCACTCTGTTCATTATTGGCGGTTGCAACCGTGACCGAAGGATTTACTTGCCGGCCGGATTCAGAATTTGATGTTGAGGCAGGCGTGGTTAAGGCACCACAGCCTAAACAGAAAAATAGAATAATAAATTTCAAAACGATTGCAAAGTCAAGTTTTTTTGTTTTCATGTATGAACAGCCTGATAGTTTGATAATGTAAAAATCAAAAGCGTTTGATTACAGTTAGTTTAACGGTGATAGATGGATTTTTCGGACACGATAAGCGGCAAATCATTGACAAGCATTATTCAAACTCTTAATATATCGCTATGTGATATATCGCAATGCGATATAATTGTGTTTTACAACCTTATTTTGAATATCACGTATATTTGTCATATTTTTGCAACAATCGGTGTTTAATTTATGTGTGCATGATTGTTAAGTGTTCCGAAGTTTCAAAATTGAAAACCCTGTTAAATAAACGCTTTGGAACCTCAAGGAAACGAAGTTTATAACCGTCGCTTTATTCAAAGCAGACACTTCGTTTCACTGTAGTAAACTGACTTTCAAAAAGAAGAGGAGTATGACCAAACCAATTATTCATGTGGATAATGTCCACAAATCATACCTCATGGGAAAAGAGGCGGTGCCAGCCTTACGCGGCGTCTCCATTGAAATACAAGCAGGGGAGTTTGTCTGCTTAATGGGGCCATCTGGCTCAGGCAAAACGACACTGCTTAACATCATCGGCGGGCTTGATGAACCCAGTCGAGGCCATCTAACGATCGAAGATGAGAACGTGGTGGCGCTGTCAGAAAATAAGCTGGCTCGGTTGCGGCTTGAAAAACTTGGCTTTGTCTTTCAAAATTACAACCTCCTAGCTAATTTTACTGCCCAAGAAAACGTAGAAGCCCCAATGGTTCTTAGAAAAACGAATCGCCGCGAACGGCAAACTCGCTCCCAAGAGCTTTTAGAACGGGTTGGCCTTGGCGATCGGATGCATCATTATCCGAGTGAGTTGTCAGGTGGGCAGCAGCAGCGCGTGGCGATTGCTCGAGCATTAGCCAATGACCCACCAATTCTGATTGCTGATGAAATGACGGGTGACCTTGATTCAGAAACGGGCTTTGCCATCATGCGCTTGGTGAAGCAGCTCAATGAAGATGGCATGACGATTGTATTCGTGACGCACGATCCCCGCATGTCTGAATTTGCAACTCGAGTCGTCCATATGCAAGACGGCCGTATTCTGTAAAGCTAGAGGCTAGAGCTAGAGCTAGGGGGAATTTTGCCCCTCTTTGCTCTTTACTCTCTTCTCTCTTCTAAAAAAATCATGATTATTAAATACATTATAAAAAACTTTCGCCGCCGCAAAGTGCGTACCATTCTGATGATGCTGGCGCTAATGATTAGCACAGGCTTAATTGTGGCGATGAGCGCTACGGTCGAGTCGGTTCGTCAATCAAATGTAGAGCTAATTGCTTCAGGCGTGGGGCGCTACGATTTGCAGTTCCAAAAGAAAGAAACCGATCAAGAGCCATTTATTGAAGTGTCCCAAACCTCTGAACGAATTTTGGGATCAAGCGAGTCAGTAACGGCCGTTTATCCCCGCATCGATACTGATGTTGCACTGAGAGGGAACGGAAACGAGGCCACGGGTCGACTTATTGCTCTTGATCAAGCGATCGACACCGTTGGTTTTATTGACGTTGTGGAAGGTGAATACACCCTTGGCAACAGGCAAGTTGCTCTCCTTGAAGCAACCGCTACCAGCTTTGATCTGTCAGTTGGCGATCAAATTGAGGTCGCTTATAGCTTTCCCCAACCCCGTGAAGAAGGCAAAACCAGCCCGGCTGGCAGCAGCCAAAGACAGGCTGTTGATATTTTTACCATTAGCAGCATTGTGCGGCAGGATGGCGTCACAGACTCTGGCGTTCGGGGTGGGCTGATTATGAGTCTTGACGACGCTCAGGTTTGGCTCGGGCTAGACAACCGGGCTGAACGCCTGATTGCCCTCGTCGACCCAGCTCTCTATGAAGAGCGCAACGCCGAAAATGCCGCTCTCAACGTGCGCAATGTGGCCGTGGCTGTTCAAAATGAGTTGGGTGAACAATACCAATATTCCTTAACAAAAGCGGCCATTCTTGATCAGAGTGCGCAAGCCTTTCTTATTCTACAGGCGTTGATTAACACTTATGGCATTATGTCATTGGGGGTTGTGGGGCTTTTAGTGCACACCTTAGTGATGACAAACGTGCAGGAACAAAAAAGAGAAATGGCGATACTCCGTATTTTAGGGAGTGAGAGAGGCTATTTGTTCCGCTTAGTTATTGGTGAGGTGCTGATTGTTGGCATCATTGGCATTGGTTTAGGCGTTGTTTTAGGGCAGATCATCAATCAATATCTGATTGTGCCATTTATTGTGCGCACTTTGACGATGGAAGGGTTAGTGGCTCGGCTACAGCCGTCTGTCAACCTTGTTTCTATTTTACCGGCCATCATTTCAGCCTCTGCTGTGCTGTTTTTTAGCGCCCTGCGTCCGGCCCAAGAGGCCTCGACCACCAAGGTGATGCACGCTATTAACCCCGGCGTTGCAGACAATATTCAAATTGAAGATATTACTAATTTACGTGAGCGTCGCCCAAACAATCGGTTTTTGATCTTTGGGTTTATGCTGATCCTCTCCGTTTTAATGACGATTGGACTAAGCGTTTCAGACACCTTTGGGAATGAAGTATTTTCAGCAACGGTTTTCCTGGCTGCGTTTTTAATGATGGTTTTGGGGATTGGGCTGATTTTCTTCATCACCACCGTCCCGTTTGAAAAACTTGTCCTTTTTGTGCTGACGAGCGTGGCCCCTCGTTTGACCTTCTTTGCGCGTCGCAATGTAAGCCGGAACCAGGCGCGGAATACGCTTATTTCAATGCTTGTGTTGTTTAGTGGGGTTCTGCCTTCATTCTTGGCAACGGATAGCGCCATTAGCAATGCCAATATTGAGACGGATGTCCGCTTGGATTCTGGAGCAGATCTAGAGTTGCAAACGTTTAGTCGGTTTGGCGACCCTGCTTTTGCTGACTTGAGTCGTCTGGATGGTCAATTTATTAATGATGAATTACCAGCGATCGATGGGTTAGAGCATGTTGTGGGATTGACTTATGACTATTCAACTCAGGTCACTGACTCAGTCGGCATGCGCCAAGGGTCTATCAATTTGGTCGGGGTATCTGATTCATTAAACAACGTGCTTTTTTCAGAATTTATCATCATGACGGCGGGAGGAACAGCCTCACTTGATGAGATTTTAGTTGACGATACGGCCGTTGTTATCAGCGAGGGCTTAGCCCTTGGGCTTGCCATCCCGCTGGGTGGAAAAATTCAAATGACGGGTGAAGGGCTAGACCATGTCGAAGAGCTAACGGTGGTTGGTATTGCCCGTCGATTACCGGGATTTAGCAATATTGGGCGCGTTAAATCACAGGGGCTTAGCGGGAGCACTGTTTTAATTTCAGTCGATGGCTTCAAGCAAGTCACTAGCGACCCGCAAGTGGGCTTACCACCGGCAAATGCACGACTGTTTGACCGCGTTCTAGCTTCAGTTGCACCTGATGCCGACCCGAACGTGGTGATTGAAGATATGAGCCGCCAATTTGGCGGAGAGTATGATTTTTGGATTGATTCGGTTGATGTTTCACTAGAATTTGCGCGCACGGGACGCGTTCAGGAGCAGGCCTTTCTGCTGGTCATGACGCTGATTAGCTTTACAACGGCCGTTTTTGGCGTGTTCGCGGTTATTTACGTCACCATTTACGCCCGACGCATTGAAATTGGCATGATGAAAGCGATGGGCACCCGCAATTGGGAGCTAACCGGTATGCTGATTGTGGAATCGATAGCGATGACGGTAAGTGCTGCTTTGGCTGGCATTGTCGCAGGTGGCACGATGGGCTATCTCATCGCCTATATGGAAAACTTGACCGCTCAGCGACCCATGCAGTTTGCCATTGATACAACCGTGATGCCGTTTATTGTAATTCTCGTTGTGTTTGCCTCGATTTTAGGCACTGCATTTTCGGCCCGCCGGATTGTGAAACGTAAAGCTGTGGAGATCTTAAGGATGTAAATGGAGCTTAAGGCTAGAGCATAGCGCTAAAGCTATTTGGATTTTAAATTATGAAAAAGAAAACGATTTTTTTGTTGCTATTTATGATTTTTGCTGTGGCTTGTATTCAAGCTGGACCACCTGATGGGGCAGAGGATGCCACACTAGATGTAGATGCTTTAGAAGGTGGCGAGGAAGAGACGAGTCCCCTAAACGAAACGCTGGATGATACTCCAACCCCAGCACCTATTGAGACAGGTGTAACGATTGTGGCTGATGGACATATTGTTGCACCGAATCCACTATTATCGCTGGCTTTTACCACAAACGGCCGTTTATTAACCCTCAATGTGAATGCTGGTGATGCCGTTTCAGCCGGTGATGTTATTGCAACTTTAGAGGACACAGCTTTGCAAGAAGCTGTTGAAAATGCTCGCTTGCAGGTGGCTCAATCTGAAAACAGTTTGGCGCAATCTCAGCTCTCACTAGATGATTTACTAACCTGGGAGCCTGACGAAACGGCCGTTGTGCTGGCCGAAGCCAACGTTGCTGCAGCCGAAGCAAGCCTTGACCAGACCCAAGAGCAGGCGGGCGTTTCCCAAGCCAACCTTACCTCGGCTAACGTACAAATCAACCAGGCACGACGTGGCGTTGAAGATGCCCAAAAAGCTTATGATACTGCCCATGATCCCGGTCGCGATTGGGAATTGGGTGATCCATTCCGCAAAGATTTTTTGGAATCTGAGCGAGAAGCCACCGCTCGAGCATTAATTGAGGCCCGAGAGGCGCTTGATGTCGCTTTTGCCCAATACAACATATCAGCCTCCAATATTGATAACGAAACTGCCTTGAGCAATGCCCAAGTTTCCCTTATAACGGCCCAGCAATCCCTTGAGTCAGCCACTAAAGGGCCAACTGAGAGTGAGATCTCTGCGGCTGAACTGCAGGTCGAACAGGCCCAGCTCGCTCTTGAACAAAGTCAGCTTGCCCTGATGCAGGCTGAAAATGCGCTGGAAGATGCTCAATTAACCGCGCCTATTTCGGGAATTGTCGAAACAGTTGATGTCGTGAATGGAACGCTTGTCAGTGCGGGCACGCTGATTGTGACCATTTTAGATACCAACGCGCTTGAATTCCACACAACGAATGTTAGCGAACGAGATTTGGGGCAATTGAGTGAGGGAGATACGGCCGTTATCACCCTAAAAACCTACCCCAATGATAGTATTACGGCTGAAATTTTGCGGATTGGTCAACAATCAACTGGCACCGTAGGGGATGCCGCTGTTTTCCCTGTTATTTTGAGCTTTGAGGATGACGATTTTGATATTCGTCCCGGGATGACAGGGCGCGTAGAAATTCGCGGAGAGTAAGAAGCCATTTGATGAAAAGCGTTGTCTGGATGCTGCTCCTATTTGCTCTTACCGGGTGTCAAAATGCCTCACCTCAACCATTGCCAACCGTTGAGGGTGAGGCTGGCGTGCTGAGTGAAGCAGGTGATCCTGTGCTTGATGCGACGGTTGAAACGGCCGTTGCTTGGCTTTCTGAACAACCAAGCTGTTAAGAGATAATTTTTTTGTGCCAAATTTACCTTTTGGACTATTATTGACTCATTGTGTGTAATCTTTTCTGTAGATACTTGCAGAATCGCTTGTGTATTCTTACCGTTAAAACGAGGGTGAGCCTTGCTTCATTTTTTACCGAGTCCAATTATTGCCATCATAAATGCATTAGCGCTGTGTCTTAATACATTGTTCTGGGCTGTCCCGCTGTATGTGACCGTGATCGCCCGACTGCTTATTCCGGTTAAGTCGTGGCAGCAGGCGTGCTCAAAAACGGCCGTTTTTATCGCGGAAAACTGGATTGGCGTTAACAGTTTTATGTTTGACCTAACCCATCAAACAGAGTGGCAGGTGTCTTGGCCAGAGAGTTTGAAGATGGATGAGTGGTACATGGTCGTGAGCAACCATCAAAGCTGGACAGACATTTTTGTTTTGCAATATCTTTTTAATCGCAAAATTCCTTTTTTGAAGTTTTTTATTAAGCACGATTTGATTTATGTACCCGTTATTGGCTTGGCCTGGTGGGGATTAGAATTTCCCTTTATGAAGCGCTACAGCAAGAAAATGCTTGAGAAAAAGCCTCATTTGAAAGGAAAAGATTTAGAAACGACCAAAAAAGCGTGTGCTAAATTCAAGGATTCTCCGGTTGCTATTATGAATTTCTTGGAGGGAACTCGGTTTACCCCTGAAAAGCATCAACGGCAAGGTTCGGAATACGGCCGTTTACTTAAGCCAAAATCGGGTGGGATTGCTTTTGCTTTAGCGGCGCTTGACCACCGAATGCAAAAAATGATAGACGTCACGATTGCATATCCAGATGGGCACTATCAATTTTGGGATTTTTTTAGCGGAAAGACAAAAACGATCGCTGTAGACATCCAAGAAAGAGAAATCCCCCAGCACATTCTACAGGGGGATTACGCCAATGATCCTCAATTTAAAACCCAGTTTCAAGCCTATGTGACTGAGCTTTGGCAGGAAAAAGATTTGCTCTTGGAAAAGCTAACTGCTTAAGTGTTCCGAAGTTTCTAATTTGAAAACCGTGTTAGATAAAAGCTTCGGCACCTCGAGGAAACGAAGTTT
>JBCCFD010000238.1:0-11694 GCA_039029915.1 Chloroflexota bacterium | reverse complement strand
GGCACGAGTAAATGAAAAAGAGATGCCTTCAAGACCAAACCCTAGCATAGCAATCTCATAATCTTCACATTGACCTACCCCAATAGCGGCGGGATCACCATCTGCATAGTAAAAAAGAGGCTCTGCAAAAGTGCCTTGTTGTCCTTGGACGCCGTCTAATGCGAATTGATTTCTGGCACTTCCGGTCCCGTTTACCCCCAGCGAGAAGCCAGAAAATGGGGTATCTATCGCGCCAGCAATCGGCTGAGTAATGACCCGCTGCCCTAAAAAGTTTGCTTTCATGTAAAGTTGCCACCACGGTACAGCAAAAATAGAGCTGTCGAATGCGGCCACATTTTGGCCGGAAACGACCAAATTACCACCGCTTTCCAGATATTCTGTGATGGCAGATGAGGCTCCAATTGAACCCGGTGAGTAAATAGGGTCTGACCAAATAACAGTATCGTACTGAGCGAGTTGCTCAGCCGACGGGATATCGTGAAATGGGTCACGAATAGCGTGTACATCAGCCGGGTGGTTCAGATCGTCTAAGACGGTTTCGTAAAAAGAGATTTTGCTATCGTAGTGCCATTGCCCACTATCAACTAATAAAACGGTTGTTTTGCTGTCTAATGAGAAATCAAGCTGCTGGGTTGGGCCCGCCTGCACAACAATGGTTTGGCGATTGATCTCATACCCGAGCAGCGTATAGGCCAGTTTATACTGCCCATGAGGGAGTGAGAGCTGATAGTTACCGTTGGCGTCTGTGGTTGCTAACGGTGAATCAACCCCTTCGACTGTAATAACGACGTGTTCAAGTGGGTTATTCCTCTCCGATGAGCGAATTTGTCCCTGAATGATGTTGCTAGGCGGGTGAGTTAGACTGATATTTTGATTGGTTGTTTGGTTGAGATTGACGGCAACAGAGCTAAGAGATATTGGCTCATAGCCAAAAAGGTCAACCGTAATAATGTAGTTTCCGCTGGCCAGATTGGCTTCATAGCTACCTGTAGCGTCAGTGACAAAATCAAGCGTGTAGCCTGCCGGTGTTTCAATTTGAATCTCAATATTGGCTAATGGACCGCTGTCATCCGTGATTTGGCCGCGCAATGTACCGAAGTCGGCAGCTTGAGTAACGAGATTATACGCATCGAGTCGGCCCCAACCGCTTGACATGTTGGGGTGCGTATCGCTGATGGGAACGGCCGTTTCCGTCAGCAACTCAAATAGATCATCAGTGGCAATATTGGGCTGCTGGGTGAGGAACAGTGCTGCAGCCCCTGATGTATGCGGGGCCGCCATAGATGTGCCGGACGCAATGGCGTAAATGTCATTGGGGAATGTAGAGAGAACGGCCGTTCCTGGGGCAACAATGTGGGGATGGGGCGCATCAAAAAAGGGTGAAGGGCCGCGTGCAGAAAACCAAGCCACATAATTCGCATCATCATGAGCACCAACCGCAAAGGTTGAGGCAAAGCTCGCCGGAGACCCAATTGTGCCACCGTCTGGTCCGGCGTTGCCAGCTGCACAAATCGGGATGATGCCTGCTTGTCGAATCGCATCCATCGCCTCAACAAGCGTGTCTCGATCCCCTCTATCATCACCCCACGAACAGTTGATGATGTCTGGGGCCGAGTTGGCATCTCCATTTGGAGCTATCATCCACTGTAAGCCGGCAATGGCATTGCTATCAAATAGGGCACCGCCATCCTCAAAAATACCAACCCCGATCCATTCAGCACCCGGGGCGATGCCAATGCCATTTTGCCCTACAGCAATGCCTGCCACATGCGTACCGTGTCCAAACAGGTCAACTGGCTCGGTAATAACCGAAGGATTGACAACATGATGCCAACTCGTACTGTGATCAAACGTGCCATTTCCTAGATTCCCTCGGTAGTTAGGCCGCAAATCAGGATGAGAATAATCAATGCCTGTATCTAGGATGCCAATTACAACCCCAGCCCCATCAATGTCTAGTCCGTGCCAAACGTGGGCTGCCCGAATGTGCTCAATGCCCCAATTATTGAGCGTTTGCGTAACTGGCTGTGTGGTGACAGCAAATTCTTCAATGCCAATGGGGGCTGTTTCATCATTGAGCGATTGGATTTCAAAATCGACATCAATTTTTTCGATTGCAGGGTCGCTCGCCAGCCGCTCAATGGCTTCCGGTTGCCCAATGACGCTAACCGCATTGATAATCCAAAGCTGTTGATAGCTCTCAATAGATTGAGCGTCTTGAAGCTGATTTAGAGCAGCTAATGTCCTGCCTTGCGTTTGATTTGCAGAAGTTTGAAGCTGATGGACAATGGCAGCGGCGCGCTCAGCTTCTGGTTTGTTTGAGAAACTTTGTAAATTGCTGTCACCGTGGAAGTGTATAATAAATCGAATCGATTCCCCGTCTGGTTGTTCAGCTAATGCGGCTTGCAACTCAGTGGTGAGAATCGAATCAAAGTTATCATGGGGTTGGGTTTGTGCGGCAGCAGGAGAAGGCGCGGCAAACCGCACCAGTGCGGCTAACAACAGCAATGGGGTGCAAAAACAAGTTAAAAGGGTAACGAGACGAGTTCTCATGTGTTAGACTGGAAATTTATTAGAATAGATTTTTAAGTATGTCTGTTCACCTACTGAAAGTAGATTGGTAAGCTGTTTATTTATACTTCAATTTGTAAGGGTATCTGTAAAAGTGAAAAAAAGTTTGTGTTTTGCTGAAATTTTCATTTTTACACTGTTATTTACTGACTTCTGCAAACTCATCTTCAATAGAATGAGCGCATTCAATAAATGACGTTGAAGGATCAGAACGTTGTTGCAAAATGATATAGACCAACTTTCCTCGAATGACCGATGGGAACATCTTTTACGTGTACATCATAACCAACCGATTTCGGTATCTGTAATCATACCGACTTATAACAACGGCCGTTTCCTGACCCAGGCCCTTCATTCTGTTTTACAACAAAACTTCACCGCGCATGAACTCATTGTCGTAGATGATGGCTCAACCGACGATACGCAATCAGTCCTATTGCCTTTTCAAGAAAAGATAAAATATGTTTACCAAGAAAATAGCGGGTCTGCAGTAGCCCGGAATACCGGATTAGCGTTAGCTCAAGGGGAGTACATCGTTTTTTTAGATGCTGACGACCTGCTTTTACCTGAGAAGCTAGCTGAGCAGGTCGATTTTCTGAACCAAAACCCGCTGGTGGGCATGGTGCACAGCGGTTGGTATCTGATTGATGAAGAGGGCCATCAAATTGGTCAAGTCTCCCCCTGGGAGCGCGCACCTTCTTTAGACCTGGAAGCGTGGCTGTGGAAAAAACCAATAAAAATGGGTGCGATGATGTATCGCAAACATTGGATAAATCATGTGGGCGGTTTTGATCCCGCATTGCGGCAATCACAGGATACCGATTTGATGCTGCGGCTTGCTTTAGCCGGTTGCCAAGCGGAGTGGATAAAAAAACCAACGATGTGCTATCGGAAATATGCGCAAAGCACGATCCGTCGCAATGCACCGGCCCAGTACAAATACCTGCTCATGGTGCAGGATAAAGCGTTTGAGCATCCGAATATGCCAGCCCATCTACTAGAAAAGCGAGGCCGCGCCCGCTACTTTTCTCTTCGGTGGGTGATTTGGCATATTTTCAGCAATGGGTTTGTTGATGAACTGGCTGACCCAATGCAGGATGCGGCCATTCATTCACCGTATGAGCCGTTTGATATGGTGTTTGACTGGTTGAGCTATCTAGGACAACATCTGCTGGAAGTTGAACGGCCGTTAACTCAACTCGACGCCATCAAAGCCCAAATTCAAAACATGGCTCCTTTACCAGAGTATGAATGGCGCATTATTGATCGCTTTTTACCGCTATATTTTCAGTTTGAGGCCAACAGCAGAAAACCGCATTGGGAATGGTGGTTTTGGAAAACGGCCGTTTCTGAGGAACGAAGAACGGCCGTTTCTGCAGAGAAAAAATTCCACTTTTGGAAAAAAGCGTGGGTGCCTTTCTTTAAGAATAAGGACGCTCAGGCTTTAAGCAACCTGGCCAATGAACTGCCCAACTCAACTGCCACCGAGGTGGCTGCTTTTGGGCGACTCTGCATTGCGTATGAGCAAAACCCAAGATCACATTTGGGCCTGCGGCAATTTTGGGAAACAGTACAACAAACTGGCTTAATGGAAGCGCAAAGTAAATCGATTTTAGTGGCCTGGCAGTTGACGCTGTTTGGTCAGCTGGCCCTCCGTAAACGGTTCTTTCTTGCTTTGAAAGTGTTGCTGTATGCCAGCTGGCATACAATACGAGCACCTCGAGCCGTCAAGGCGTGGGGTGACTTTTTTCAAACAGCGGTTAAATATTTCAAATGACCAACCTTCCTAAAACAGATTTACGCGTCTTGCTGCCAACGGCACGCTGGGCGTGGCAGCTCACATGGCAAACGAATCGACGACTTCTGTCGATGATTACGGCCGTTACCGTCTTTATTAGTCTGGTGCCGGCTGGACTGGCTTTTGCTGTGCGTGGGTTAGTGAACGCTGTAGCCGCTGTCATCGCTAATCCAGCAACACCACCGAATGAAATGATATTCTGGCTCTTAGTGGGGTTAGGGTTTACGCTTTTAGAAACGGTAGGAAACTTTGCGGTTGATTTTTACAACCAGCGCCTGCTTGATGAGCTCAATATCAGCGTCACCACCGATATTCTGGAACATGCGGCGAAGCTCGATGTGGCTCAATTTGAAGACCCAGCTTTTCAAGATGTGCTGGAAAGAGCGCGTCAAGGCGCCGCGGCCCGTTTTGCCTCATTTGTCAACAATGCCCTAAGAGCGGTTACTAATATTTTGCAGATTGTGACGTTAACGGCCGTTTTAATGGTGATTGAGCCGTGGGTTGGCGCTGTCTTAGCCGTTATTGCCGTGCCGTATCTTTTTTTCCAGTGGTCGCTCTCCAAGTCTCGCTACAAGATGGGATTTCACCGAACGACGAATCACCGCTGGACTTACTACTTTATTGATAAGCTGCTCAACAATCGAAACATCCCTGAAGTCAAACTGTTGGGTATTGCTCCACTGCTGATCAAACAGTTCAAAGAGATTATGGTCGATTTTCGCGATCAGAATAAGCAGATTTACGGCCGTATTTTTCGAGGTAGTTCCCTGTTTGCCACTATCTCTACCGTAGCGTTTTATGCGACCCTTTTGCGGGTTGCCCTGCGCGTGGCTGGCGGCGGATTGACCATTGGGGATGTGGCCATTTATGGTGGGGCGATGGCCCGCCTCCGCTTTGCCCTTGAGCAAGCCATTACTGCTATTACGGACGTTTTAGAAAACTCCCTTCATATTGCCAACCTGCGCATCTTTTTAGACACTGAGCCAGAATTGCTAAACGGGGGGTCGATTACTCAAGGCGTTCAAGAGGGGGGCAGTATTGAGGTTCGCGATTTGACCTTTACCTATTCGGGTGCTTCAAAACCGACCCTAAAAGACGTTTCTTTACACATTAATCCCGGCGAGACAGTGGCGATTGTAGGGCGCAACGGGGCGGGCAAGACAACGCTTGTTAAGCTGCTGGCGCGGCTTTATGCGGGGGATATGGGGCAAATTTGCTTTGAGGGAGTCGATGTGCGGCAATGGTCGACCAAGGCGCTACAACAGAAGATCGGGTTTGTGTTTCAGCAATACGGCCGTTATGAGGCCACCCTAGCGGACAATATCGCCTATGGCAATTGGGAAACACTTGAAGATGATATCGATGCCATTCAAGAGATCGCCAAGCGAGCCAAAATTAATGATCTTTTGAAAAAAATGCCCAATGGGTTTGATACTTTTTTAGGACGCATGTTTGGGGAATACAACCTGTCAGGGGGCCAGTGGCAGCGGTTGGCCATTGCCCGCGCCTTTGCTCGAGATGCCTCGCTGCTCATATTGGATGAACCCACCTCAAATATGGATGCTAAAGCGGAGTTCCGACTATTTTCGCGGTTTCGGGACCTGGCGAAAGGACGCACAACGATTTTAATCTCTCACCGTTTTTCTACCGTTTCGATTGCGGACCGTATTTTGGTGATGGAAAACGGCCGTATTATTGAGTCGGGTAGCCATCAGGCGCTGGTTGAATTGGGCGGTACCTACGCTCAGCTTTATGATCTACACACTCGCCAAATGAATCAAGCAAATTCTGAAAAGTAAAATGTCACTCCCTTCGTTTTCAATTGTCATTCCCACCTACAATCGGCCTCAAGCACTGGTTGCCTGTTTGGAGAGCTTTAAGCAGCTGGCTTATCCGGCTGAGCTGTGGGAGTTAATTGTGGTTAATGACGGGGGAGATGAATCCTTTACGGCCGTAACGCCTGCCCTCAAACAAGCACTCCCGCTAAAGTTAGTCGACAGCGCGCATGGTGGCCCTGCAAAAGCGCGCAATCTGGGAGCCAGTCACGCCAAGAACGAATTCCTCGCCTTCACAGATGATGATTGTCAGATTTTCCCTGATTGGCTGAATCAATTTGTAACCGGTTTTGAGCAGTCTCAATGTGATGCGCTTGGCGGTCGTTCCGTGACCCCCTTTGATCAAAACATTGCTGAGCGAGCCTGGCAGCACCTGACCGACTTTTTATATGATTTTATGCAGGATGAGCGAGGCAATGCGCTTTTGCTAATCTCAAACAATGTTGCCTACAAGCGGCACGTCTTTGAAACGATCGGGGGATTCAATGAAACGTTTCCGCTGGCTGCTGCTGAAGATATGGAGATGAGCTTTCGCTTGCTGAAACACGGATTTAAGCAACAATATTATCCGCCTGCAAAAGTATGGCATTATCACCATCTGACCATCTGGGGGCACCTCAAACAGCAGTTTCGATACGGCCGTGGCGGCTTTTACTTCAATCAGCTTCGTCAAACCTACGCTGAAGACGCGCTGATGGCGCTTTATTTTCGCCGCTGGTTCTACAACGAGCTCAAAAAGTCATATCGACAAAAAAACTTGCCCATTAGCTCCGAACTGGTTTCTCGCTCTGCCCAGTATGCCTATCGGTTTGGGGTGCAGTATCAATCGTTGAGGCACCGCTTTTCGCATGAGTAGCCCTACCGTTGATATTTCAGTCATTATTCCTTCGTATGATCGGCCCGAACAGCTTAAACGGTGTTTGGCAGGGTTCCACTTTTTGCAGGCGCCCTCATTCCGTTACGAAATCGTCGTGGTGGATGATGGCTCGTCAAACCCTTTAAAACCGCTTTTAGCTCCTCAATTTGACGCACTGCCTATTTGCTGGCTTAGGCAGGATAACCTGGGGCCGGCCACCGCGCGCAACTACGGGGCCAGCATTGCTCAGGGCCAATTTATTGCGTTTATTGATGATGACTGCCTGCCGCACGCCAGCTGGTTGGTTACCCTATGGGATATCTTAAGTAATCAATCGACAGCGCTTGTTGGTGGGCATACGCTTAATGGCCTGCCTGATAATTTGTATGCTGAAGCGAGTCAGCTTTTGGTGAGCTATTTGTATCGTTATTTTGAGGGGAAAAACGGCCGTTTCTTCACTTCAAACAATTTTGCACTATCGCGACAGCTGTTTATGCAATTGGGCGGATTCGATGAGTCGATGCCGTTAGCAGCGGGTGAAGATCGCGAATTTTGTGCCCGCTGGCAGGATGCCGGTTTGTTGCTCGTTTATGAACCTGCTGCCAAAGTGCATCATTATCATCATTTAGCGGCGTCTACGTTTTGGCAGCAGCATGTTAACTATGGGCGAGGGGCAAAATTGTTTCGTTATTTAAGACGTAATAAGAATGCTGGCCCGATTAAGATTGAACCACTTTCATTTTATGTTAACTTGCTACTGGTGCCCTTGAACGAAAAACGGCCGTTTTCATGGAAAAACCTCTTTCTGATTGGGCTTATGGCACTTTCTCAACTGGCAAATGCCCTTGGCTACTTTCTGGAAAGGTAAGTGGAGAAAAAAGGGTTTTGAACAAAACGTTTTGGT
Organism: Chloroflexota bacterium; assembly: GCA_039029915.1. Taxonomy (GTDB): domain Bacteria; phylum Chloroflexota; class Anaerolineae; order Promineifilales; family Promineifilaceae; genus QQUD01. Next base: position 3,730 of record JBCCFD010000238.1, on the reverse strand, counting down.
TTTCTAAACCTGTAAAATCATGTAAGATTACCAGAACATATCCCATCCCACATTTATACATATTTGTTAAAAATCTAAAAAAAATTGACCAAAACAAGGAGAAAATATGAATCCTTTAGTAGAGCTTCATGCGTATGGACAAAGCTTTTGGTACGACAATATTCGTCGGAAATTTTTAAACGATGGCACCCTGAGAGGTCTAATTGATGACGATGGTTTGCGTGGGATGACCTCAAATCCGGCTATTTTTCAAAAAGCGATTGGCGGGAGCGACGATTATGATACGCAAATTAAATCTCTGATTGATGATGGCGTGACAGATTCAATGACAATTTACGAAACGCTTGCGCTTGCTGATATTCAAGCGGCGTGTGATCTGTTTGCCAACCTATACAAAGAGTCAAACGGTGGCGATGGCTTTGTCAGCCTTGAGGTGTCCCCTAATTTAGCTCGTGATACTGAAGGAACCATTGCTGAAGCCCGTCGTTTACACAAAGCGGTTGATCGCGAAAATATCATGATTAAAGTACCCGCCACCCCTGAGGGCATTCCTGCTATTGAGCAGCTTATTAGTGATGGGATCAATGTCAATATTACCTTGATGTTTAGCATGGCACATTATGAAGCGGTTGCTAATGCTTACATTAAAGGGTTAGCTAAGCTTTTGGAAAATGGAGGCAATCCTCAAAAAGTAGCCTCTGTAGCGTCATTTTTTGTGAGCCGTGTTGATGCTGCCGTAGATAAGAAGCTGGCGGCCTTGGAAGATACGGCCGCTTCTGCACTCACAGGCAAAGTAGCTATTGCCAACTCTAAAGTTGTTTATCAACGTTTTAAAGAGATTTTCCATGGGGAAGCATTTGCTAAATTACAGTCAGCAGGTGCCGCTAGACAGCGTTTACTCTGGGCATCAACCAGTACCAAGAATCCTGATTTCCCTGAAACACTCTATATCGACACATTGATTGGCCCCGAAACAGTCAATACCATTCCTCCTAAAACAGTCGATGCATTTCGGGCCAAAGGCACAGTCGGCAATACCCTTGAAGATAATGTCGAAAACGCTCAATTGGTTCTTGATAATTTAGCTGAACTGCAAATTGATCTAGACGAAATTACAGAGCAACTACAAGTTGAAGGCGTTGATAAATTTATCGTTGCTTTTGAGGATTTACTCAACGAAATTACTGAAAAACGGGCTGCTTTAGAATCGGCTTAGTCTGAAATAAAGATAAAAAGTAAGCGTAAAAAGCATTGGCAATGCCTTTTATTTTTTGGGGAACCATCAAGAATCTTGCTGTAAAATCCTCAGAAAACGCTTTCTTTTTGTCTAAGCCACAAGTCGATTTACCAAAGATTTTTTTTATGTTAGAATCAATTCTGTTGCAAAAACAAGTTGATTCTAACATTTTCTTTTAGGGTTATTAGGTGCCTTATGCAGAGCATTGCTGCGATACTTTCCGTCACAGAACTATTTGATAATTTGTCAAAATCCCAACTAGAGTTAGTAGCCGCCATCTGCTCATCTTCTGAATATCAACCAGGGGATGTTTTGATGAAAGAGCAAGAAAGAGGGTCTGATGGCATGTACATTATCGCGCGAGGCAGTGTTGAAGTGTTGATGAATCCTTCGTTTGTGGGAGCCAATGCTGATGAAAATATGGAGCCGGTAGTTCTAACAGAATTGAGACAAGGACAGGTTTTTGGGGAGGTTTCGCTAGTTGATCAAGGGATTCGATCAGCTACAATACGTGTTAATCAAGATGGCACTCAGCTGATTGGAATTCCCCGAGACAAGCTTATTAAATTATGTGATACATATCCTGAACTTGGCTATAAGTTTATGAAAAATGTTGCGGCGGATTTAGCATTTAAGATTCGAAATACAGATTTAACAATTCGTCAATATCAGCTTTTATTGTCCCAGTCAAAATCGAGCGAATAGTAGAACCAAGCTGTTTGTTGTCGTTCCCTAGCGTGGGTGGGGATTAGAATTTTCATATTAACAATGGCAGTGGCTACATACTATTTGACGCAGGATTAACAATTTTGCTTTTAATACTCAATGATCCTTTGTTATTTACGCTAAGAAATTGTTGTTCGCTTGAAGCCAAATTAGATTCATTAATCCTATTCACCTCTTTGGAAGATTTGTTTTATTATTAATAGCAATAAAGTAATGCTTCAATAAGTAAACTGCGGAATATACTTGGAATTAAAATCTGCAAAATGCGATTTATTTCTAGGAGAAGCGAAAGATCATTTATTTTAAAAGGTGATTGTTTCGCACTTGATACTTCGTTTAACTTCTTTACATATCATTAAGTAGTTATTCAAAAAAATCACCTTGATTTACCAAGCATTAATCAGCTTTTGGGAATTACCCTAGAGGCTAATTAGTCTATCAGAGAATTCAAAGCGTTGTTATAGATTTTGGATAACCGGAACTGAGTTGCCTAGAAATCACTTTGGTAAACACAGTCTGTTGTTCCAATTGGGCAAGCTTTATTCTCAACCAAACTGTTGATGAAAATTGAGATTGTAAGTATAGGGACTGAATTATTAGTCAGTGACATCATCGATACAAACTCGGCTTATATTTCGCGTTGTTTGCGAGAGGTAGATATTTCATTGACATCTAAGGTTACGGTGGGGGATGATCTGGATATGATCGTTGATGTCCTTACTGTTGCCATGCGTCGCGCAGATGCCGTATTGACGACCGGGGGCCTTGGGGACGGGAAGCAAGATTTTACGCGTCAAGCGCTTGCTAAAATTACGGGTGGTTCCCCGATACAGATGGATGAGTCGCAGGAAACCTGTGTCATCATCGGTGAGGATAAGCAATATGGTCGTGGCATTCTGTTTGAATTGCCAGAAGGCGTTTTAATCTCGCTTCCCGGAAACCGTCGAGAACTTGCCTACCTTTTAGAAGCAGATGTATTGCCTTACCTACAAAATCAGGCCAAGATGATTGCTAAAGAGTCTAAATGGAGCTTTATTCGCACCGTTGGTATTATGGAAAGCTCACTTAAGCAAGAATTAGCTGATATTTCTGTCGGTCAAAATCACCGCTTGACCTTTCATTCTTTTGCCGGACAAACAGATATTCGCATTTGGGTGGAGCATGCGTCGGTTGAACTGCTGGAAAACGAGCTTCAGCGTATCCGGCAAATTATTTTTGATCGATTAGGGGACCATATCTTTGGATCTGAAGAAGATTTGCTTGAGCGGGTTGTTTTTGAACTATTGAAAACAAGTAATTATCGCTTAGCTATTGGGGAATGTTATACAAATCAGGTCATTGTTAACGCGTTTGATAACGTAGCGAGTCATTCGGATATTTTAGAATTCACGGCCGTTAATGATTGGAACGGGCTTGCAGAAGCCTTAAACTTAGAGCCACTGGATCCTGATAACTTAACTCATTGGTGTCGCGAGGCGGCCTTAGCCCAACTGGCCTTAAAAAAGACCGATTTAAGCCTGATTGTGTTTAATAACGTGACTCAAGGTGGCGTCCAGTTACTGGTCACTTTGGCATCCCAATATGGTGTGTCCGTGACCCAGCGCTCGTTTGGGGGACATCCCGACCACATTCATCATTGGGCCCTCACCTTGAGCTTGACACATCTACGTCGATGGTTAATCGTACATCAAAAAGCCGTGCCAGATATTTCACCTAACTTATAATCTACATATGAATAAATTACGAATTGGCATGGTCACGCTCTGC
>JBCCFD010000237.1:0-11727 GCA_039029915.1 Chloroflexota bacterium | reverse complement strand
TTTAGTATCGCTGAAATATGGCAATCAGGATGCCGTTAGCGCGACCTTCACCAAAGATGATGCCTTGAAAAAGGTAAGCTGGCCGATGCTCAATCCTAACCAAACGGCCGTTAAATACGAGCTCTATATCGGGTTTACAAACGGGCGCGATCGACACCTCACTGGATGGACAACGCGTCGAAATTTGCTGTTGAAACCTGATGCCAATCCGCGGCATGTGGTGCAGCTTAGCCCCAAAGCAGATGCGTTTGAAATCAAAGGGCTGCAGGCTATCGAAGTAGATTTACGTTCTGAGCGAGGCTTTGACGGTCAGTTTGTTTTTGACTCAGCGGATGACGTGGCCTTTTATGAGTTTGAGTATCGCCCAGCCCAAAAGCAGTTTTGGCTTCAAAAGACATATCACTATGAAAACGGCCGTAAAGCCACGGTTCCTGAGGAGAAAATCACCTTTGACGGCCAAAAGGTTGACCGCATCGAGCTAAACGGCCGTTCCGCCAAAAGTCTACTGGAGCGCACCGTGGAGATTAAGCCGAGTGAGATCAATTGGCAACAAATCAACGAGGTAACGTTAAAGCTTCGGGCTGTGGCGGGGGAAAAAACCGAATTCCGATTTGACAAAAACATAAACAAAACGGCCCAGTGGACCTACCTGCGGCCTCGGCAAGACGATGATGCGTATGCGTGGCAGCTGGTGGTGAAACTGGGTCACGGTAAATTGCTGCCCGGCAAGACGGTGGTGTTGCCTAGCCAAAGCGCCAGCGGCTGGGAGCCAGCTAGCGGCAATTCCTTTCAAATTTCTGAACAGATAACGGCTGCCAAGCTGTTTCGAGCAAAAGGTCGCTGCCTGTTGACCGCTTTTGACTCAACTGGGGTTGATTGGCAAAAGGTCAATTCAATACAGCTGACGTTTAAGGCATCAGGCCAAGCGGCGCAGACGGTCACGATTCAGAAGGACGAGCAGTTTTATTTTGACGCCAAACTGGGTGCTGCCGTGAGCGTTCAGTGGCAGGCCCGTTTTGATATTGAGGGGCGCCTTGAATATGCCTATTACCCTGGGCCAGCGAGCAGTGAGTGGCAAAACGGCCGTTTAGGGGAAACGATTCTTTTTAAAAATATTGTCAAAAATGACTTGTAGCAATTGGGGGCAATGGTGATTGGTTTGCCCCATTTTTTGCGAAGGAGAACACAATGATTGAATATGGATTAAGCGCGATAAATGTAGAACATGAACATGCTACGGTGACAGTTTACCCAGATCATGCTAATAAAAATCAATTTTGGTATTTGCCCCAAACGGTCAGTCTCAAGCTGGACAGTAAGGGCAAACCAACTTTTACCTTTGTTGAATACATTAAAGAAGCCAAGGCGCAGGTGTCAGGTGGGGGCTTTCTCAATTTTGCCGTGGATCTGCGCTTAAGCTCAGAGCATCATGATGCGGCTGTTAGCGAAATTGCGGCTAAATTTGGGCGGGATCGCGGTAAGGTGGTGTTAACGGCCGTGCCCTACGATAGCGGTGAAGTTGACGTTGTCTATTTTCAAGACAGCAAGAGCGCTGAGGTTTGGAAAGCCAAAAGCCCCTCTCTGTTTGGAAATAACGATGCCATCTTTGGACTCTCCCTGTCTGAAACCCAAACAGCCTTGCTGAACAGCAGCTACACCAACGGCGGTAAGCCGGTTGGCGTTGCCTACTATCTAAACTTCACCGCCATGCGACCGGCAATCAACGTGTCCATCAAAGCCAACTTTAATTCATTACAGGAGCGGGTTGAGCAAGGTCTCAATATTGTGGCTCCCATCCCTTTCCCCGACCCCAGCCAGTACGTCAAGGCAACGCTGGGTGATATCGTGGAGAATTTAGAAAAGGATGGCAAGCTTGAAATCAAAATTGAAGATATGGCGAACAGCGCAGAAACCAAAGCCGCCAAAGAATGGGCCAAAAATTACGTGATCGAAAAGATATTAGACACCTTTTTTGAGATAGAAATTCCGGCCGAGCAGGGCAAATCAGAAGGTGCCTCTATGGGGGAACTCGCCCTAAAGGCGCTCTACATGGGGAAAGCGGCTTTTCAGCCGCCGCTCGTAGAGCTTAAGTATGTCAAAGTGACAAAAACAGAAGACAAAAAGTTCGAATTTAACTACTCGGAAAGCACACCGATTAAGCTCACCCATGCGCCACAGGGCTTCTTTGAAAGCGATAAACTGCTAAAAGGTGAAGATAAAAGTAAATTTTTCCAAAGCGTAGATATCAGTAACTCCTTCTTTAGCAAGCTGTCGCTTCAGCTCAATGCACCCGCTAAGGACGCTTTTGAACAATATGATCTGAGTCAGGTTCAAGCCCGCTTCAAATACGATAATGCTCAAAAAGATGAACGCTTTGCTATTTCTGAAGCCGGAACGCAGAAAATGCTGTCCTGGCAAAAGAAGGATGGCAACGGCGTATACCAACAGCAGGTTGAACTCGTCTACAAAGGGTCGCCAGAGTGGGAAGAAAGAACCGGTTGGTCAACGCCTAATAAATTCGTTACTGCTTGGCAAAATAGTGAAGATTGGGAACCCGGTTTGGAACCCAGTCAAATTAATGTGAAGTCGCTTCAATTGGCAGTTGCCGTTGATGAGATTGATTGGGAGCAGGTGGCTTCCGTGCGCGTTAAATTGGAACATGCTCGATCGGGAACGAAGAAGGAGCTATTCTTCAACAAGTCGAAAGCCGGCGCCCAAAAATGGAATCTGCGCACTTACGATCAAGATGCAGCCTACACGTATTCGGTTGACTATGTTCTGAAAAGTGGCGGTCAAAAAACGGTAGCACAGCCTCAAGCCACGACCCTAACCACGCTCTATGTTCCCATGCCGGAGATTGAAAATGTGATGCGGCTTCGTACAGATGCCGACATGATGAAAGAGTACCGTATTTCAACCGCATCCGTCTTTCTTAAATATCCCGGCAGTACGCCCGCCATTAAAACAAAAGATTTTGACTTTGATAATGGTGAAACTCAGCCTAAACGGTGGGCATGGTCGCCAAGTAGCTATGATGCCAATGCGCCCCAGCCCTATGAGTGGCGTATCGAGTTTGTGGGAGATGATGACGATTATTATTATCCCGGGCCAAATGAGAACAGCTGGGAAACATCAAGCCGAAGAAATCAAAGATTACGGAAAGCCTTGGAAAGCGTGAGATCAGATGATTAGGCAAAGCGAACACATGGCGACTAGACCGGCGCTGACGCAAGCTGTTCAGCTATTGGGGCAAACGCGGCCTGCTGTTTCTGAGCGGCTGGCTTCCACACTCGAGCTCTTGCTGGCCGGAAACAGCCGCTCAACCGTGCCACAGGAAGCGTGGCGGTACGGGATGCTCAATGGGAATGGGTGTCCGGTGGAATTTAACTTTACGTCACTAGGTAACGACCTTCGCTACACGGTTGAATTGACGGAACCAAACATCCCGCCTAATCAGCGGTTAATCCGAGCCAAAAAGCTGCTTGAACAATTGGCACCCCAGCAGCTTTGCAACGATGAGGTTGCCAGATTGATGCAAATGCAAGCTGGCGACTGCCTATCTTGGGGGGGCTGGCTAGGAGTTCGTCATCGGGTAGAAGGCGATCGGTTTAAAATTTATGCAGAGGTGCCGCGTGCCAGAGCTGCGGTGATTGATGATTGGGCGCGTCAAACGCTTGGGTCACGAACGGCACCGGCAAATCGCTTTGCCCTACCGGTTGCCATCGGCCATGAACTCGGTTCTGATCGAGAGGAGATTTACTATTACATTAATCGTTCAGGGTTGTCGTACCGATTCATCCAATCGCTTTTGCAGCAGCTGGGCTTAGCCGAGCAGGAAGAGGCGCTGTTGGACCTGATTCAGGGTGCGCTGGGGATAACAGAGCAGCGAATTATTCCCAGCTTTCCTGAGGCGAACTACGGTTTTAGCATCTCTCTTTGCGCAAAGGGAGGCCCCCCAGTGCTTAGCATCTTTGCCTATACGTCCCGCTTTATTGGGGATGATGCGACTGTGCGGCGTCATGTTTTAAGTTTAGCGCGGCGTCACGGCTGGGCATTAAGCGACTATGCGGCTTTATCTGCCCCTTTGGCGAGAAACGGCCGTTCCGATTTCCACAATGTCATGGCTTTTATCGTGGCACCCAATATGCCGCCTCAACTGCATATTTCAATGAGCCCGCCGGAGGCAGCATGAGCGTCAATATTGAGGCTGCTTTTGAAAAAGCGGTTGCCTTTTTACTTCATCAGCGGGTCGGCAGTGCGTGGACGGATTTTGATTTAGCACCCGGTTCGAGCGATGAATGGGTCACGGCGTATGTGAGCAAAGTGCTGGCAGAATTACCGGATAACCCAGCAGCCGACGCTGTGGAGGAGGCGTGGCTTTGGCTGCTGAGTCGCCGTCGAGCGGGCGAGGGGTGGGGCTACAATCGGCTAACGCCTCGTGATGCCGACAGCACCATTTGGGCACTGCAGCTGGCCGAGCAGCTAGGGTATACGCATTGGTCATCAAGCCGACAGGCGCAGGCGTTTTTGGCTCAGCATGTCCAGCCGTGCGGCGGTGTTGTCACTTACTGTGAGGAGGCCCCGATTCGTCGATTTGTGGGTGCACCGGATGAGCTTTCTTTTGCGGGATGGTGCCAACCCCAAGTTTGCGTGACGGCGGCCGCGGCTAGCTTGCCCCATTTTTTTGACGGGACGGTTGATTATTTACGGCAAACACAGGTGAGAAACGGCCGTTGGTGCAGCTACTGGTGGATGGAAGATGCGTATGCCACGACTCTGGCAGTTGAAGCGTTGGCTCAAAGTGGTGCCCCAAGTGCTCAACAGCAAGTTAATAAAGCTGTGGCTTGGGGACTTGAACAGATGACACCAGATGGGTTTGTGCCGTCATGGACACGCCCAAACGGCTCCACTTTTGCCACCGCTTTGGTGGTGCGCTTGCTTTTACACTGTGATGACCCTCAACGTGTGGCTGAGAAAGTATCTGCGGGCGTGCGCTGGTTGTTAACTGGTCAGCAGGAAAGCGGCGGCTGGTCTGCTTCGGCTGGCTTGAGGGTGCCATACCCAGATATGCATCACCCTGAGGAATATGAACATTGGTTGATTGGACATCCGATTGAAGGGGGTGTTTCTCTGGATCAGAACGGGGTCTTTACCACAGCAACGGCCGTTTCTGCACTGTTAAAATTTAGGCACTGGGAGACATGTGATTAGTACAGAGTGGCAAGGTGGTAAGGTAGCAAAGTTGCAAAGGGCCTCAGCTAGCAGGCTATTTATCCCGCGGGTTGCTGTTGGGTGATGCAGTGGATTAAGCCCCCACCGATGCCGATTTCGCGGCTGGGAACCCCTACTACTTGACGGTTGGGAAAAACCTCCGCCAGCACTTGCAGCGCCTGCTGGTCTTTCTGGGGCTGGTTGAAGGTGGGGACAACGACGCCCCCGTTGGCGATGTAGAAATTGATGTAGGTGTCCACAATAGGCATTCCTTCTGGGCGGGTGTAAGCCGCATCGGTCACTTCAATGCCTTCTGCTTCTTCCTTGGTCACAAACATCGGGTCAGATAGAGGGAGCTTGTGAACGTTGAAGCGGCGTCCTTGAGCATCCATAGTAGTCATCAGCGTGTCGTATGCTTCGCGCACCACGTCAAAATAAACGTTTTCAGGGTCGTCGGTCCAGGTGAGAACCACTTCACCCGGTCGAGCAAAGCAGCAAAGCTGATCAACGTGGCCGTTCGTTTCATCCCCTTCCACCTCACAGCGAAGCCAAATGATTTCCTCCACGTTGAGGTATTCACGAAGCTGATTTTCAACGTCATCTTGGCTTAGATTTGGATTGCGGTTGGGGTTGAGCAGACAGTCTTCGGTAGTGAGCAAGGTGCCTTGTCCATCTACGTGGATAGAGCCGCCTTCAGCTACAAGGGGGGATTTGTAACGCTCAACGGCCGTTAATTCCAGCACCTTCTGAGCCAATATCGCATCACTATCCCATGGAAAGTAGAGACCCTCTTCCAGACCGCCGTACGCATTAAACGTCCAATCAACCCCCCGCACGTCTCCTTTGTCATTGACGACAAAGCTAGGGCCTGTGTCGCGTATCCAAGCGTCGTTATTGGAGATTTCGACAACCCGAATGTGGTCGGGCAGCCGACTACGGGCGTGACGAAACTGATTCGCAGACACGACAACGGTAACGGGTTCAAACTGGGCGATCGCGGTAGCAACGGCCGTATAGGCCGTTTGGGCTGGCTTGGCCCCGTTGCGCCAAACGTCTGGCCGCTCTGGCCAAATCATCCAACAGCCTGCGTGCTTTTCAAATTCTCCCGGCATCCGGAAACCGTCTTGTCGTGGGGTACTGGTTAAGGTTCTCATGGTGGGGGAGTGTAGCAGAAGGGGAGAGGGTAAGCTAGAGGGGGAGCTAGTATAAAGAAATTAAGTCGCAGCTTGGTTAATCACATAGTTGACGACTTCATCAAAACGGCCGTTTGGAGCGGTTAACAACTGGGATTCAATATCATAATCCGGAGCCACATTTGTTAATATTCCTTCTGCAATGGGTGACATGGAAGCAACATACCCCCCTTGGGCAAACGTCTTCTTCATCAATTCAAAGACGCGGGGGTCAGATAATAGAATTGAACTACATTCCTCGCCACCAGCAATAATCAAACTGTGCAATTTTATCGTTTTCTCAACCACCTGCGCAACGGTCGTATCTGGACGAACGTGAATCCCATGAAATCCAGATTTCAAGCCAGTTGTGAGACCGACAAGCTGTACGGGTAATCCTTCATCTCGAAGTTGACACAGCGTTTGAATCACGGCTTCCTCATCAAAATTTTTTGCAATTAACATCAAATTTTGGTTTTGTTTTAAGTTTAGATGTTCTGTCATTTGGCCTTTCGTTATATTAATAAATTTTGGGGCACAGTCATTTTGACTGTGCCCCAGGCTAACCACCCCCCTCCCACTAGGCTGCTTTCATTGTACTGACTTATCTGTTTAATGATAGAGACAGTTCGTGCAACTATGGGCGGAGGTTTACAAAAGGTTTGGTATTGGGCAGAAAAGTGCGCAAATGTGCCTTCTCGTGCGTTCAAGGAGTTAGGCGGCGCGCAATCACATTTTACTGCTATAATTTCTCCGTGAGGTGAACGGGAAAAAGTCGCTTTATTTGAATTTCACAAAATATCTTGAAATAAAGTCGCTTAGTAATGTGAAATTTACTCGGCGAAAACCAAATTTGAGTCGATTCTTATTCAAGATACTTTTTGGTAAAAATAGACGTTGGCAAAATTCTCCGTTCTCTAGTCAATGGAGAAGCGTTTGAATAACACCCAAATCGTAACAAACAGTTCGATCGATTTTAATGAACTCAATAGGGCAGTTCATGGGGCTTTGCGCGCCTGGCGTGAATTGAATGTTGAAGCAGAAAATTTGTTAGGTTCCCTGATTCTTGTGCAAGAACAGCAATCGAAGATGCAGGATTCGTCCCCGACAGTGCTTCGTTTGGCAACCAATCAAATTCTTCAGGCTAATATCGATGAATTGGCCAACCATGATGCTCAAGCATCTCGTATTCTCCAGTGGCGCTTCTCTGATGATGAGACGCTTTTGGCTGTAGCTAGCAAATTAGGGTTGAGTGAAGATCAAATTAAAAGGCACCAGCGGAAGGCGATTGAACAGCTTACCCATATTATTTTAGAAAATGAAAAGGCGATTAGGAATGAACTAGCGCTTACTCTTGAATCTCACCTGTTTCCTTCTACTTACTCTTCCCTCTTTGGTGTTGATAACGTGGCGGCTCAGGTTGTTGAGACATCTTTGTCAAATGATTCGCCGTGGGTGCTTTGTTTAACGGGAATTGGGGGAATTGGCAAAACGGCCGTTGCTGACAAAGTGGCTCGCCAGCTTATTCAAACCTTCCAGTTTGAAGATATCATTTGGATTCGACTAAACCCAGACGGCCAGTCAGATAGCGACACTGCCCAGATGTGGCAGATGTTGATGAGCCATTTAGCCGAACGCGTCTGCCCCCATTTACCCAAAACGACCTCCGCTCAGGAGCGAGAGCGCCATGTTCGACAGATGCTCAAGACGCTTCCATATTATATCGTGATCGACAATATAGAGTCTCAATCAGAGATATCCTATTTTCTAACCCAGCTCAATGACCTTTCAGAACCAAGTAAGTTTTTGGTTACGTCCCGAATTAAAAGCAAAGAGCAATCAGGGGTGACGAACTTTACGCTGAGTGAGCTTTCCCTTGAAGATGTACAAGCTCTAATCGCGCATCATGCCCATGATATTGGACACCATGAACTGTCGCAGATTAGCCTAGATGATGCCAAAAAGATTTATGCGGTGACGGGGGGGAACCCATTGGCGATCAAACTGGTTGTGGGTTTAGCTATCATTCGCCCTCTTCCACAAATCCTGGATGATTTGATTACGATTCAGTCAAATGAGATTGAATCATTGTATCGATATATTTATTGGCAATCTTGGCATGCCCTGCACGCAGATAGTCAAACCTTGCTACAAATTATGCCCATGGCGGGGGAGACGGGCATGGCTGCTGAGCAAATGCTGGCCATCAGCGGACTTTCAACCAATGCGCTTTGGGCAGCCGTAAACCAGCTTGTTTACTTGTCTTTATTGGAGGTTCGCGGGACGGTGTGGGAAAAAAGATATGGCATTCACCGCTTAACATACAGCTTTTTACGTACTGAAATTATTAATTGGCCGGAAGATGCACCTTGATGCCTAATCAGCTCTTTTTACAGGCGCTTGAAAAAAATTTGGCATACTGGCTCAAACGGCTTGAGACGCCAGATGATAAGCTTATTGATGAACACAGCAATTTATTGCAAGCTGTAAAATTTGGGCACGTGTTGCCCGAAACGCGTGCCGCAACGCATGAACTCATGCTCCAATCATTTAGCCTGATTGAAGCGTGGGGACAATGGTCAACATGGCTCCCAATTATAGAACAAGCAATCGAAAGTCTAGAAGATAATCAACAACTTATTGGTGCAAAACTATTGAATCGTTACGGTCGTTGGTTGCGTATAAGCCGGCAATTAGATGAGGCTGTGGCTGTTCACAAAGAAGCTGTTGCTTTGGGGGAAAAGGCTAAAGACCCATTGACGCTTGCAGTCACCTATTTAAACCTCGGTGAAGATTATTTGCGCCTTCATCATTATGCTCTTTCAGAAGAGTACGGCAGAAAAGCCCTTGAACTCTTTAATCAGCTAGATTTTGGTGTCAAATACGAGGCTTCTACGCATAACTTATTAGGATTAGTGGCATTTGAGCAAGGACTATTTAAAAAAGCAGAAAAATATTTACGCAGAGCGATTCCTATTTGGGAAAAATGTGAGGATAAAATATCACAAGCCCGCTCGTTAAAAAATTTAGGATTTATCCTTTCTCGAAATGATCAACCTCATGCTGCACTACTCTGTTATCAAGATGCCTTAAACTGTTTAAATAAAGAGGCAGCACCGCTTGCTTGGATTGAACTTCAAAATAACTTAGCCATTCTTCACTACAATTGGCGGCAGTACAACAAACCCACACAAATTTTTAAACGGGCCGATCGGGCGGCCCGTCAACTGCAGGGGGCGTTCCAAATTACGGCCTCGCTGTCTCAAAATTTGGGCAGCGTGCTGCTTAAACAGGAGCGCGTGCAGGAGGCGTTCCCCTATTTTGAGCGGGCGAAACTGTTATGGACTCAGTTTAAGAACGATTTGGAACTGGCCAACACGTTGGGCAGTTTGGGCGACTATTATAGAGAAACAGACCAGATTCTGGAGGCGAAGACCGCCTTTCAAGAGGCTTTGGATTTATTTGCTCAGTTTCCTGACAATGCGTGGGCAAAAAAGCTGCAGGCTGAATATGAGCAAAAGTTCAAGGATATAATATCAAACACAATGCTCAAACAATAGCGAGTCGAGAAATTTCATCGGAAATGACCACGATGAGGACACTTTCAGCAAGATGCTTCGGCTCTTTACCTGACTAACGCCGCTTATGGTTTTGACCACTCAGCGTGACATGTTACACAACATTTCATCACATCCTGCCATAAGTTTTTTCAAGATCGAAAAGAGACACCCCCTTTAAAGAAGGTGTCTCCCATTATTTGCTCTAATCAGATGTGCATAAATTACCCAGGGTCAGTACATGATGTTGAACCAGAACAATCGGCGTGAACCGAAGAAGGGGCTAAGGTTGGCCCCGCGAGCAAGAAGAGTAAACTCACTGCCAAAAGGATTTGTTTTACACGAACTTTATGTGCCTTATACATCTTAAAACCTCCGTTAGGATGGGAGGCTTGTATGAATGGCGCGCCGGGGATATCCCCCTCATGAGATGCATAAAAGCCTGTTGATTGGTAAGCAATGAACCAGTTCAGTTGATGGAGACACCTTACTTTCAACAGCGCTCAACTTCTATCGGGTAACAGTGGAATTAACTTGAGAGATGCTCAAATTCTTGCAATAGGGCGTAACAGACCATCCGGTGGGCGCCTTTAAGAGAAGTTTTATCCACGGCAAACATTCCTTACGTAACCCTCCAGAGCGATAATTAAGGGTTCCGAGTTAGATAAACGCTTTGGAACCTAGAGGAAACGAAGTTTGTCACCGTCGTTTTATTCAAAGCAGGAATTTCGTTTCACTTAAGGAAATGGAAAATGACCAATCAGTTTGGTGAGCAGTTGCGGAAGTTGCGTCAGCGCAGTACCGATTGCACAGAGGGGAGCCAACAAGCCCTGACCCAATCGGCCTTTGTGGAACAGCTTTATCAGATTATTGGCTTGATCTATACAGATTCGGCTGTGAGCAACTGGGAGCGTGGCATCAACAAAATTAGCCACGAAAATCGGGCCTTGCTCATTGGCATCGTCAAGGTGTTGTTTAAATGTGGCGGCTTAAAACGGGTGGAGGACGCAAACCAATTGCTTGCCAGTGGGGGATACAGCTCGCTGACAAACGAAGAGATTGAAGGCATTAATTCAGCTTGGCTTCAAGGAGGGCGGCAAGCGTACCTGGACACCATTACCCCATCTATGGCGGCTCAGCTTGCAAACTTACCTATTCTTAGCGGGTTGGTTGATATGGAAACAACTATAGTGGATGTGGTCCGACGCTTAGCAGAAAGATCGGCGTCCCGCCATGTGGTGTTGACGGGACGCAAAGGGGTAGGCAAAAGCAGCGTGGCCAATGCCGTAGTGCGCCGCTTTGTTCAAACCTCAACCTTTACCCACCTAATCTGGTTTTCCATTGAGGATAAGACCGATATTGCTCAATCATTTATAGATTTTGTCGGGGGAAAACTGAAGGTGAACGGCACTACTCCTCTGGCGTTCAAGGTGCAACTTTACCAGTTAAACGTGGCCCTTCAACAGCATCCCTGTCTCATTGTGATAGATGGTTTGCAAACGTTGGCTGACCTATCCGATGCTCTCGCAGTGATCAATCAACTGCCGCCTCCTACACGTGTCCTGTTTACCAGCCGACTCGCCCCATCTGTTGAAGCGTTGGAAAACATTGATGTTGTCCCTATCCTCGAACTGAATGCGGCCGATGCCCAAACATTGCTCCAAATGCGCAATCCTGCATTGACAGCGGACCATTGCCAAGCCGTTTATGAACAGCTTGGTGGACATCCTGAAACTCTACAGCTTTTGGCGACTTATTCGCGTAAATGGCCCATTCACCGAATTCTC
>JBCCFD010000236.1:0-11763 GCA_039029915.1 Chloroflexota bacterium | reverse complement strand
GAGACCTTCTCTGGATTTGCTGACTGTTCGATTGACTAATAAGTCATAATTAGAAATTGGTAATTGGGTAAGTTTACAATTAACTGATGTTACGCGGAAAAAACCTCTGAGGTTTCTAAACAGAGTGGCAATCACTGGCGTTTCTTGAAAAACCTCAGAGGTTTGCACCAGTGATACTGCGTAACTCCAGTAATTAATTAAGGCGGCTGAGCTTGTCGAAGTCAAAGCGTTAGGCCCCACTTTGATTCTTAAATAGTCCAATTACCAATTATTGTATCTATAGGACTTACGCAAATAGCGGTCACTGAGCCTGTCGAAGTGACTTTCTTAACCCTTCGACAGGCTCAGGGTGCGTAAGTCCTGATCTAAAACAATCGGCCTTGCTGCAGCGGCCGTATCTCCTGCTCACTCAACCCCACAATCTTCCGAAAGCGATTGCATGTCGTGGGAGAATGTCCCGAAAAATCATTGTTGAAAAAGCCAAATATATTGGACACTTTATCAAAGTATGGCGTCATTTTTTGATGCCATTGGTTGAGCGCTGGGGTTAAGTCGACTAACTCTTTATCTTTGGTCGCATATTGGCCGTGTGGCCCAATAAAGCGGCAGTATAAAAAGTCTGTTGTTTGCACGATTTCTTTTGGAAGGTGGATGTAATCGGCGGATACGAAGCAGGCATTGTGCTTTTGCAGCAAAACGGCCGTTTCTTCAACTGCCCAAGAGCGATGCCGAAACTCAACTGCATACCGAATCGTTTTGGGGAGCTGGCTTAGAAAATGATCAAGCTCTTCTTGATACTGCACCGTAAAGTCAGGACCAAACTGAATCAGAATCGCACCTAACTTATCTTTCAGAAGCTGGACCCGCTCCAAAAAAACTAGCATTTCATCAATTGAAATGGGGAGGGGCTGTTCATGGGTAATCTGTCGAGGCGTTTTGAGGCAGAACTTAAACTGTTTTGGCGTGCTATTCGCCCACTTCTGAAGCTGTTCGGCTCTTGGCGTGCCATAGAAGGTTGAATCAATTTCCACAGCGTCAAAATGTTGACCGTAATAGGACAAGAAGCTCCTGGCGTTCATACCAGCGGGATAAAATGGGCCAATCCACTGCTTGTAGCCAAACCCCATGGTTCCTAAATGCCATTTGAGGGTCATCTTATTATGTGTGTTCCAGCTCAAGCTCAGAATCAGAGTGCGTTGGCATCGGAAGCGGTTCGGTAGTTAGAGCCTCATTGGCTAACAATACGGCGGCTAACCAAATTAGGTCTGCTAAGAGCAAATGAATCACCTGCATCCAAACTGGCGCTAGCAATAAAACATTGACGACGCCTACCGCTAATTCAATGCCAAAAAGCCATCTAAGCCAGTTAGTGAACCGCCGCACTGAAGGGGTTTGCAATCTTTCTAAAATGATATTGCTGGCGATAAGAAGGTAGATTCCCAAAATGATCCCGATGATGGGATGGTAAACTCTTAAACGAATCAGGAAATTAGCACCCGGCGAAAAGTCTTCGCGAAATCCTTCGATAAGAGATTCTGAGGGAAAGAGCGTATCGCCTAAAGCCGTAATGGCCCCCGAGCCGCCGAGTAAAAAGAAGCCAATCGCGCCAATGATAAGAAGCCACGTAATTTGAGTATCTCGAAATCGAAAGTTAAATTCCTTATTTTTAGACCACCAGCCTGTTAGAACAATGGCTGCGATGAGGAAAAAGGTGTTGACTAGGTGAATAGCAATCATGACCGCACGTTCAATCGAGCTGTTATCCCCAACTAGTTCAAGCCGGACCAAGAGAGCACCGATGAGCCCCTCCATTAAGATGAAGAAAAATGAAACGACAGCCCCCCGACGAACCAAGTGGCCTTTTGGAAATGCTCGATATGCCCAAAAAAGCAAAATCATGACCAAAAAGCCTGAAAGCGTGCTTGTTAATCGATGAGATAGCTCAATCATCGTTTCAACTGATTCAGGACGAGCAATGATTTCACCATTGCAGGTTGGCCAGTGGCTGCCGCATCCGGCCCCAGACCCTGTTGCGCGTACGACGGCCCCCCATAGAATGACCAATTGTGTGTAAGCTAAGGTCACCCACACATAGTTTCTGAACCTTTGATTATCCATAGTTTGAATTTTATCTAAAAAGCGGGAATTGCGCCCTGATCATACGTGGACTTTAACGAATTCACATGATTACTACTTTGGTAATAAAGTTTTAGTAAACATTTTTTGGAAAAATTGAGATTTTCGTTTATCTCGAACTGTCATTCTTCATCTTCGCGTTCAGAGATGATGCGATCAAGTGGGTCTTCGTCCTCTTCGGTGACCATCGTGCGCCGGGTCTTGCCACCAGATTTGGGGTCTTCGACAAGCCCCATTTCAAAGAGATGCTCCATGATTCTGGCGGCTCGGGGATAACCAACTTTAAGACGACGTTGGAGAAAGGAGGTTGAAAGAAAATCTTGTTTTTGGGCCAGATCGATGGCGGCTTCTAGAAGGGCATCCGTTTCATCAAGGAGGGCGTGTTTGGCAATGAGACTTTCCCAAGGGGATGGAATTGGTTCCCAATCAGGCAGTGTTTCTTGCCAGAAATTAACTAAATGTTCAACCTCTTGGTCGGAAACAAAAACCCCTTGGGTACGCTGGGCTGAACTGGCATCAGGGCTCAAGAACAGAGAGTCCCCTTTGCCTAACAGCTGCTCTGCTCCCACCGAATCTAAGATAACACGTGAGTCGGTGCCAGAAGCCACCGCAAAGGAAAGACGGGCTGGAAAGTTGGCTTTGATTAACCCAGTGATAACGTCAGTCGACGGCCGTTGCGTAGCGACAATCAAATGAATGCCGGTGGCACGGGCCATCTGGGCCAAGCGGCACAAGGTTCGCTCTACATCACCTGGATAGATGTGCATCAGATCTGCTAGCTCATCAATAAAAACTGCCATGTAAGGCAGTTTTTTCAAGGTTTTATGCCCCACAACCTTTTGATTAAACCCGCGTAAATTGCGGGCATTCAGCTGAGTAAACATCTCGTACCGTCGATCCATTTCTGCCGTAAGCCAGCGCAGAACACCAACGGCTCGATCGGCTTCAACCTCCACATTGCCAATTAGGTGAGGCAAGCCATTGAAGCGAATCAGCTCAACCTTTTTAGGATCAATCATGACCAACTTGAGTTTTTCAGGTGAATTATTAAAAACCAAACAGCTAATCAGGGCGTTCATGCAGATTGACTTACCTGAGCCGGTCGTACCCGCAATGAGAAGGTGCGGCAGTTTGCCTAAATCAACGGCGACCGGATCACCGGATACATCTTGCCCGAGCGCAACAGCCAATGGTGAGCGAATTTTGCGGAAAGGAGTCGATTGAATGATGGTGCGTAACCGCACCATTGAAATTGCGCCATTTGGAACTTCTAAGCCAACCACGCCTAAACCGGGTACGGGGGCCTGAACGCGCAATCGCTGTACGGCTAGAGCCAGCGCCAGATCGCGCTGTAGCGCCGCAATTTGGTTAACGCGGACTTTGGCTAGCTTAACATCACCGTCCGGTCCGGGGCGTTCGATATAGCCGGGAGAAACCCCAAACTGGGTGACAACTGGCCCTTTACGTACCCGCGTGACCTCAGCCGGTAGACCGAAATCATCTAGGGTTTGTTCGATGATGCGCTTCTTTTCATCAATTTCAGCGTCGGAAATGCCAACGGCCGTTCCTTCTTCAAGTAGTCGGAGCGGAGGGAGCTTGCTGCTGCGCCTTGGGGTTTTGAGCTTTGGCTGGACCGGTTCTGGGGCATCGACCAGTTGGATAGACTCTGGGATATCTTCGACAACGGGTGTTTCGTCAACTTGAGCCACGGCCATGGATTCTAATACAGGTTCGTCATAAACTTCAAGGTCATCAGATGGCAATAACTCTAATCCTACTTTCCTTAAATGCTGGGAAAATTCCCGAAGCCCATTTTGTACATCTTCCATCTTGATTTCAAATAAGAGTGCGACGCTCCAGCCAAGGAGACCGATATAGAAAACGGCCGTTAAAAATGGGCCGAAAAACGCTTTAAATGGTTCAGAAAGTACCCACCCAATTAGACCACCGCCTTGTCCTAAAATTGCATCAATGCGCGTCGTGCCGGTGATTTGTTGCGCCAAAGGGAAAAGAGTAAAAAGCAAAACGCTAACGCCTAGCACCTTGGAAAAGGACAGCTCGTACGGTTTTTCAAAGCGGCGTAGAACAAGGTGGGCGCTTCCTAGGAGGATTACGATCACAATAATAAACGTGCCGAGCCCAAAAAGGGAGCGTAAATAGGTGTTTAGCAGGCCAACCCAAGCAGGCATCGTCACCCCAATTAGCTCAAAAATGAGGAGCAGTGCTAAAAACGCAAGACACAACCCAAACAGCTCCATCCGCCAAGGCAGCAGTTCTCGGATTATTTTTTCATCGAAAGTTGGAGGTGGGTGTGAATCGTTTTTCTTGGTTTTGGATCGCGCCATAATCTAGATACGAGTGCTCAGAAACTGCAGAATACACAAAGCTAACATCTTTTTGCAAGACAAACTGCACCTAAATTATACCACGTATTGGTTACGTACTGGGACAGGGGGGAGTGGACTATGCTTTATTCCGGCAGAAAGAACTTGATTTTGAGTCTTTACGCTTGAGAGACACCGTGAAGCGTTAAGGCTAAACGCTTCGCTTTGCCGTTGACGTGGAGCACCTTAGCCGTGATTTTATCACCCTTGGCCACGACATTGCGGGGATGAAGGAAACTGCCTTCTGCTAGCTCTGAAATATGAATTAAACCTTCAAGCTCTTCTTCAATTAAAACAAAAGCACCATAGCTAACGATATTGGTCACCGTACCGTGTACGATTTGACCTTCTTTAAATCGTGATTCAACAGTGTGCCAAGGATCGTGCTTTAGCCGCTTGAGGCTTAAGGCAACACGGCCGTTTCTAGAGTCAACGCTTAAAATAGTAACCTTGATGTTCTGGCCAGGCTTAACAATATCACTCGGATGCAGCACGCGACTCCACGACAGTTCAGAGATGTGAATTAGACCTTCAACACCGCCTAAATCAACAAATGCCCCAAACTTTGTGAGGTTCGTTACTGTACCTTCAACTGTATCACCAATATTAATTTGCCCAAGAACATTATCCCGTTGACCAGCAGCCACCTGTGCGGCTCGCTCTGATAAAATGAGTCGGTTTGAATCTTTGTTGAGTTCGATTATTTTAAGAGATAGCTTTTTGCCAATCCAAGACTTTAGGGCGCGAATTCTTTCTGCTTCAAAGTGAAATTGGGGGAAATCAAGCAGTTGAGAAGCAGGAACAAACCCTTGTATATTGTTCCACTGAACAAGCAAACCGCCTTTGTTAAAGCCAGCCACTTCTAGTTGTACTGTTTTTTCACCATCAAAATGGTTTTTGGCTATTTGCCATGGGTTCTGATACTCATTCGAGATATTATTGGATCCGTTTAAGTGACGAGAATTGCTTGAATTGAGAACCTCCCAAGAAGGCTCTGAGGTAAACTGTTCTGTTGCTGGCTCATTACTACTAGATTCTTGCTCAAAGAGAGCACTCCAATAGGCATCATCTTGCTGGAGATTTCCTGAGGAATCCGAAACTGACTTGGACATAATTTTACTTCTCGCTCTTACTCGATTCGCTCGTCCCGAAATTAGGTCACAGGTTAAAAATTAAAGAATACAGTTGGCGCAAGTTAAGCTTCCAGTGATCCAAAAGCAATTTTACAAAAACTATATTTACGGAACACTACAAAAGGAAACAAGGGAAGCTTTTATTATCCACTAATTATAAGCGTTGCTGTTCCAGAGTCAAACATAATTTGATTATAATCTGGAACAAGTTCGATGAATTTTTTATTATAAAATGAAACGAAGCGCTTGCTATAAATAAAACGGCGGGCACAAACTTCGTTTCCTCGAGGCTCCGAAGCTTTTATCTACCAAGGTTTTCGATTTAGAAACTTCGGAACACATAAGCGGAAGATATGGGAAAAGAATTGGAAAAATCACGGATACACTCTTTGTTAAAGACACGCTGGTTAGGACAACATTACACTTTTTTCAAGGAGATTGGCTCGACAAACACAGAGTTAAAAACAGCGGCAACCCGTGCTGAGTTGCCAGAAGGAACAGTTTACCTAACGAATTTTCAGAGTGCTGGAAAGGGCCGTCATCAAAGAAGTTGGGTTGCCCCCCCTAGCACGTCTTTGCTGTTTTCTGTCTTGTTTCGCCCTGATTGGCCAGCTGTTCAGAGTAGCTGGCTTATGATGATTGGTTGCTTGGCAGCTTCGGAAGCGATTGCTGAACTAGTGGGTTTGGATGTTAGAGTAAAGTGGCCTAATGATTTAGTTATTTTGCAAAATGGGGCTTGGCATAAGTTTACGGGAATTTTGGTTGAGGGAGATGTTCATAATGATGGCCAATTAAAAACAGCCGTTTACGGCATGGGCATGAACGTCAATCTTGAAGCAGCAGATTTGCCTGAAGCCATAACTCCACCAACCAGCTTGAAAATCGCCTCTGGTCAACTGGTTAATCGTACCGAGCTGTTTTGTCTCATTTTAGAAAAAATGGAACTGCTGTACGAGCAGACCAAACAGGGCGCTTCGCCTGTAGCAGATTGGCGCAAGCTGCTAGTCACGCTTGGACAGCCGGTAACGGTCACGCGGCTTGGCAATCAGGCTCGATTACAGGGAACGGCCGTTAATGTTGACGAAGTGGGACACCTTATTGTTCTCGATAATCAAGGTCAACACCACACTGTCCAAGCGGGTGACGTTACCCTTCGATCCAATTTTGACAATTAGTAGAAATCAGATAGCCTATTATTCTCCGAAAACTATTTTCGGTTTACTTTATTAATAAGCGAGGACTTCATGTCAGCAGATTTTGACAGCGTTTTTGGTGATGATGACTTTAATTTTGAAGACGATTTAGGCGAAAATTCAGATGCTATTGAACCCATTCAAGAAGATGATGGGTTTGAGGATATGTTTAGGCAGCAGGCCGCTCGTTCAGAATCTTCATTTGACGAGATTGATGCCGACGAAGATTATATTGAAGAGATGGAGGGCAACAGCGGCGGTGGGTTCTCGCTTGGCGCTTTTACCCCTTTCCAAAGATTAATTATTATTGCCTTGGTTTTGTTAGATATTGTTGCAATTGGATTTGGGGTATTAATTTTGACAGGCCGCTTTGGCTGAGTAAATACTTCGTCACATAAGCAATCGTCAATTTTTTGGAGAAGAGGTATTTAAATACCTTGGTTACAAAGCAGTAAATTACAAAAAGAATATTATTCAAAGCTAAATGAAATGTCCCGTAGAGCGAGAAATATATTTCCCGCTCTACGGGATTTTTGCTTATGGTGAACTCTCTGAGTCGTCTGAGTCGCCTGACTCAGTCACAATTTCTGGCTCAGGCTCAACGGTAACGGCCGTATTGGTCGTTTCAACCGTTGGCACAATGCCTGGACCGGGTAGCACAAGTGTTGGTACTGTACCTTCAGGCGTGAAGATAATTTTGTCAGCTGGATTTAGGGCATCAGCGTTGGCTTGTACAAGCAATAGCTGGACGTATTCAGGATTACCAGCGTAGATTTCAGCTAATACTTTTTGGAATGCTGCATCAGCCTCCGCCTTTGCAATCGCAGCCTCAGCAAGCGTTGCATTAATTTCAATGTCCCGTTCAGCAGCCAGCAATTCATTTGCTTTTTCAGCCGCAATACGTGCATTTTCTGTTTCCAATCTGGCTAAATCGTTGGCACGTTCAGCTTCGATAACCACAAGTTGGGCATCGAGACGCTCTTGTTCGAGCTGCGCCAGCAAGATCTGTTGACGCGTTTGTTCTTGCAAACGACTTTGTTCAACCCGAATTTCACCTTCCTGACGAGCCTGTTCAGCTAATGCTTCTGCTTCGGCTCGGAGCTGATCTTGGGCCGCTTTTTCAGTTTGTAAGCGACTTTGTACGATTTCATCGAGCGCTGCCTGAACTTCGGGAGACAAAATCACTTCAGGCACAACCAAGTTTTCAATACGTAACCCAATTTCATCAGCTTGTGATTGTACGCTATCGATAATACAAATTCTCAAATCATCACGAGCCGTACCGATGATATTGTCATCAAAGGTTCGCTCGCCGACACAAACTTTCATTGCTTGACGGGTGAAGTTTTCTATACGCTGAACAGCTGCACTATCACTTGTATACACATCTTGATAGCTCGACCAGTTAGCACGAATAATATCTGAATTACCAATTTGTGGACGGAAGACATCACCGGTGACAATTAAACCAATACGCTGTTTGTCTTGGGTAATAATTTCTGGGTCCTCAACGCGGAAGAAGATGGCTTTTGAAGATATGGTTTCCAGCCGAACAAATAGCCCAAAGTCATTGTAAACACCGGGGCCAACGACAGCTCGAATTTGATTGTTGCGGAACTGCAAACCAACTTCTTGCTCTTCAACGGGCTGTAAGAAGTAGAAGAATCGGCCGAGGAATGAGATGGCGATAAAGATGACGATGATGCCAATGATGGCGGTAATGATTCTTCGAATTGCATTTGTGGGCACATTTTCCATAGAGGTAACCTCCAAATAGGGTTTTAGGAAGGACAAATGTTTTGCTGATTAGAACTGACGGGTTTGTTGCCACTTGACTTGGTGCTAGATAACAAACCTGTCTGATCTAGAGTCCAGCTAAATATTTGTCCTAATTTGCTAAGATTCTTTGATGAAAATCGTCAATGATGAGGGAACTGCTTGCTCTCATCGAGTTGCTCTAATTTTGGTGCAAACTGTATTGCCCCAATTTACGCGCAGTGTCTTGAAAAGTTTCAAATGATGGGCTGGTATCTAATTGATAATAAAGCGGTGAATTAAATAGATACCCTATAATTATGTTAACAAAGGTAGGATGTTGTCAAGAAGATTTAAAGATCTGTTCCTCATTTACTCCACATGTTACCCATACCTTTAAGTGAAACGAAGTTCCTGCTTTAAATAAAACGACGACTGCAAACTTTGTTTCCGCGAGGTTCAGAAGGTTTTATCAAACACGGTTTGCAAATTAGAAACTTCGGAACACTTATGTGAAACGAAGTTCCTGCTTTGAATAAAACGGCGACAATGAACTTCGTTTCCTCGAGGTTCCGAAGCTTTCATCTAAAGGGGTTTGCAAATTAGAAACTTCGGAACACTTAAACGGTATCTTGTAGCACAAGACAATTATTTTCTTACCGTTGAGCATTACTATGACCGTAATTCTTCAGCATTAATTTTACAGCCCTCTCAAAGCTATTAATCGCATTTTTCTACGCCTTTCTCATAAGCTTGTTCTGCTAATACTTCAGCCGCAGCTTGGAGCTGATCTAGGGCTGGATTGTTAGCTTCCAAATCACACTCAAGGATTTCATCAACCGCTGCTTGTAGTTCTGGTGACAGAATAATTTCTGGCACATCTAAATTATCAATGCGCAATCCGATCTCATTAATTTGCTGTTGAATATTCCCATTGATGCAAAACTCTAAATTTTCACGAGATGTACCAGTGACAGCGTCATGTAAGGTTCGTTCACCCACACAAACTTTCATCGCTTGGCGGGTAAAGTTTGCGATACGCTGAATAATCACATCATCACTTGTATATAAATCCCGGTAGCGGGGCCAATTTTCGCGAATGAGTTCAGGCTTGTTAAGTCCGGGTCGGGAAACATCACCTGTAACAATTAAACCAATTCGCTGTTTGTCTTGGGTGATAATTTCAGGGTCTTCTACGTTGAAGATAATAGGTTTTGTGGAGATAGTCTCCAACTGGACTGAGAAACCAAAGTCGCTGTATTCACCCGGACCGACGACGGCGCGAAGTTGATTGTTGCGGAACTGCAAACCAACTTCTTGCTCTGCAACGGTTTCTAAGAAGTAAAACATTTGGCCAAAATATGCCAGAGCAATGAAGCAAGCAAAAATCCCTAGTGCGAATACGAAGAAGCTTCGGATTGTATTTGTGGACATCTTTTTCATACCATCAATTGCATTCGTTTTCAATTGCTTGAAAAATTTGTTCTTCTGACGCATCTTCCCCATCGTTGAGCTGCTCTTGAACAGCTTGTTCTGCTTCAATACGACATTGCATGAGTTCATCAAGGGCAGCTTGATCTTCTGGTGACAAAATGAGATCCGGCACGTCTACGTTTCCAATTCGCAAACCGAGCACATTCGCCTGTTGTTGAACGTTCTCACTGATACACATTTGTAAGTCAACGCGATCCGTACCAACAAAAAAGCTATCGTGGAAGGTTCTTTCGCCCACGCAAACTTTCATCGCTTGGCGGGTAAAGTTAGTGATACGCTGGACGATCTCATCATCACTCGCATATAAATCTTGGTGACGAGTCCAATTTTCGCGAATAAGATCAGCACTGTTGAGGCCGGGGCGGAAAACATCACCTGTGACGATCAAACCGATACGCTTTTCGTCTTGGGTAATAATGTCAGAGTCTTCAACGCGGAAGAAAACAGCTGCTTGAGAAATGGTTTCTAGCTGTACAAAGGGGCCAAAGTCATTATAAACACCGGGGCCGACAATGTCGTGAATTTGGTTGTTACGGAACTGAATACCAACTTCGATCTCTGAAACAGGTTGTGAGATATAGAAGTGTTGGCCAAGAGATGAGATGGTGATGAGGATGCCAACGATCCCAATGATGACTATCAAGAGTCTTAGGATTGTATTTTTAGGCATATTTTTCATAAAGGTAATTTCCAAACCGTGAATATAAGACAGATGAATGCTTGACTGCAGGATACTTTTGGGTTTACACGTTACTCCTCTCCGGGTGCATATGCTGAATTCAAATTCTCTCGAATAATTGCCTCATCCATCCAAACAGGTTTGAGTTCCCGTTGAACGAAGATCGGAGCCTGATCGGCGTAATGAGGAGAATCTTCAACGAGCGTGGCACTACCGTATTGGTGAATGCTCTCGGATGTTAGGTTGCCATCAGCATCCCATGCGATAATCATGACGTAGGAGTCTCCCGCAATGCCACGAAAACGGCCGTCTTCTCCCAAATCACCGTAAACAGCGTGCAATACATCTGGGGCGCCGCCGATGCCTAAATCCACATCGCCCCGAATGAGGCGGTTGACCTCTTGCCATTCAACGTCAATACGGCCGTAATTCTCCATCATCAACGCTACGGCTTTCTCAAAACTATCAATCGCATCTGCCTGTGTAAACGCTCCCCCAACCATATTTGAGACAGAAATATCCACATTGTCATTTTCCAGCAGATAATAAAGGGTCAATAT
This sequence comes from Chloroflexota bacterium, assembly GCA_039029915.1. Lineage (GTDB taxonomy): Bacteria > Chloroflexota > Anaerolineae > Promineifilales > Promineifilaceae > QQUD01. The sequence goes on along the minus strand of JBCCFD010000236.1, from coordinate 429 downwards.
GGCGATAGCGGTGCTTTTGTTTTCGGGATTGCTTTGATAATCCCACTCAGCTAGCAAATTATAAGCCTGGTTTTGGGCTGAATCTGCTGGTGCGGGGGCATCCAAAATCATATGGATGGCGCGGATCAGGTCAGAGTCGGGATGGAAACCCATATCATACTTATATTCAACAAACTCATCATAGGTGATGCTTTCGTCATTTCCGAATAGCTCTAAGGAGCGCAATGAGCGGTTTGACATCGGGTCGGTGATGCCCAATGTGGGTGAATAGGCGTCGCGGTCTGGATTTTCTGGATTAAGCGTCGTTTGGAACGGATCGTTGTTGGAGTTTTGAAAAAAGCCTGAGTCTGGATTAAAGATTTGAGGGAGCTGGCTATGGGGCAGATACTCTGTCCATAATGTTTCGGAGGTATTGCCGGGTAAATATTG
>JBCCFD010000235.1:0-11774 GCA_039029915.1 Chloroflexota bacterium | reverse complement strand
ATCGAATTAAGTTGCCAATAGTTATCCTGCAGCGCTTTTTGAATCTCTGCTGCATTTAAAGCAAGCTCCTCTGCTTTTCGCATATCCGGACCAAATACTGTCCAAAGCCTGGCTTCTCGATACATGATAGCTGCCGGATAACTATTGGCAACTTAATTCGATTCGATTGCTTGTCGAGATTGCCCTTCATAAACGAGATTTGGTCGAAGCGGAAGCGTATTGTGAAGAGGCGATTGAGCTTAGTCGAAAAATTCAAAATCGCAGCGAAGAGGCAGCAACCCTATATTACTTCGCCAATATTCACCGTAAACAAGATCGTTTAGACGAAGCCATTAGCGCTGCCAATCAAAGTTTGGACTATTTTCAGCAAATGGGGAATTTGAGATACCAAGGCATTTTGCAGTTGGAACTTGCCAGAATCTATCGATATTCGGAAAATTACAAATTAGCCATGGCGGCTTGTGAAAAATCTGCTCGCATCTTTAACGATTTAGGTGATAACATCGCTTTGGTTCAAATTCTTATCTTGTGGGGCGATTGTTATCAACTGCTTGAGGAAATGGAAAATGCTTTGCAAAAATGGAATGCGGCCAAAGATCTCGCAATTTACCTGTCAAATTCTACGCTTGTACAAATGATTAAATCGCGCTTTGAAGGGACTGTATTATAATGCTAATCAACAAATCATTAAGATATGTTGCCGTATGAGTGAAGCTGAGCGTGGTCGAAACATGACCGCTGCAATTACCAATTGAACTGGTTTCTGGCAATAGCGGTGTCCATGTCCTGACCACGCTCAAAATGACCTTATTGGTTTTGGTCGATTATTTGCTAATCAATTTTTTTCTGAAGCTAGGAAGATGAGCTTTCTTCCTCTTGACGATTACCTTTATTATTGTTTTTTGGGTTTCTTTCTTTCTGAGCTGGATTTTCTGGATTGTCCCCAGATTCATCTGGAATAATTGGTAATTCATCTTGACCGCCATTACCCTGCTTTGGGTTTCCTTTATTGCCAATAGGTAACTCAATCCCGCTTGAACCCTTACCTTTGCCATCTTCTTTATCAGCACTCTCTGGCACAATATCCCCTTCACCCCCTTTGTCTCCCCACGTGCTGAGGTAACTTTCAATTAAATGTTTTGGCAAATCATTATTGTCTGCCCCTTTAATTTGAGCCATTTGGGAACTGGCATTGTAGTCAATTACCCGTTTTCTATAGGCTGCTGGAAGAATATCTTTTGCTTCCCATCTGGTAATAGCTTGTAACGTCTCATGATAATTTGATAAATCTTCCCCTGCTTTGAGTTCATTAGACCATGGGAGCTTTTTATAACGTCGGCTGCTTGGGTCTGCTTCCAATTTAAGTTCCTCTAGAATCAAATCAATAACGGGTGTGAGGCCAGTCATAATTGCATCATAGGAAAGCTTTTCCTTTTTGGGTTGGGTTGGTTGAGCGTCGTCATGATCTCTCGGCGATTGGTTGAGCCAACCTCCGCCTATACCATGTCGCTCACCTACTGTGATTAAGCTATCCAATTTTTCCAATTCACCAATAGAAGTGAGATAAGCTTTCCAATTTTCATCTAGGTGTTCGATGGCATTTTCAAACTGTCCTGGGTAGGCACGGTCTAAGATGAGAGAGGCGATAAACGGCCGTAATCCTGCCGTTGGATGTGCCCCATCGTCTAAGAACAAATGGTCAGGGTCAGCATCTGAAATAAGTGCCTGTAACCCTAAAACGGCAACCGGGCCCATGATCAGACAACAATATACATCGCAGAAAAGCTCTTCAAACCATTGGTATCGCCAATCCCTTTTGCTTAGTCCTAGGTCTTTTTCTTCTACTGAACTAGTTAATTTTTCACGGAAATGATCCTCTAATGTTTTGTCTTGATTCTCTTTATGTGGAAGACGGCCGTTCCAATACACAAAATGGGCAATTTCATGAGGGAGCATCAAAAACTCCCAAGGAACCATTGCTTCAAATGGTAATTCCCCGTCCCAAGTAGCTTCCAAAACTTTGTCATCCTCCCGATTGAACGCGCCTCTGTGATATGGATAAACATTAATATCGTAGAATTCAAAATACCCTACTGAGTAAGGCAATCCAATAAGAACAATGTCTGGATAATAGGGCAAAATTCGGACCTTCGTGTTTTCACTGAAATAGGTCACTACTTCAATTGTGGCGTTATCTAATAATAAATGCTTTAAGTATTTATCAGCTGGGGAAAATGCTTCAAGGGCTAAAATATCAGCTTGAATAAGGGTATCACCAAAAGTTGTTCTTCTAAGTTTCCCATCAGTTTCTCGGCGGCGTCTTTGGCTAACAGCTGCTAAAATAATATCTAGGTCGGTCGACAAATGATTAAGTACAGCACGTATTAAATGTGTCTCAATATTTTGACCTTTTGGGACAATGCGATTAGGGGGCAAAATGCCAATAAAGTATCGAGTTAACACAAAAATGCAGAAATTCTCAATATTATTCAGCGTCAGGCGTAATGATCCAACCTGTCTTTTTTCGAATGGAGATAGTGCAATTTCTTTCTGTTCTTGTTGATACTGATGCTTCTCAAACGCGCTTAATGCTTCTATGTTTTTCTTGCTTTGTTCATCAGCCCGTTTTGCGTCATCTAATTCATGGCTCATCTCACTAATTATGCTGTTGTAAACATTTACTTTTTTCACAATCTGCATAAGTCGGCCGACCCAAAGGTCTGCACGGCTAAAATCTAAGAATCTTTTGGGAGTAGACGGTGAGGGGCTAGGGCCTTCTGTCGATTCATTTGGTGCGTGTGATTCATTCTCTTCAGGTTGTTTTGAAATTTCAGGAATGATCAATTTTGTTCCGGCAGGAATGATTTCTAAGCCATTTATTGAATCAGCATTAACTGATTGGAATTCATAATTGAATTTTTGGATTTTCTCTTCTATAGACTTTTGGAGTTCTTCTTCAATAAACTTTTCGAACTTCAGCGTCAATTCTTCGACGTCCACATCTGGATTTTTTTGAAGTTCTTGTTCAATCTGTCTCACTCTTTTGTGAAGTTCTTCATTTTCAAATTCTAGAATAGACTCGTTTAAGATTTTATCTAAAATAGTTTGAAGTCTTTCTTCTTCTTTAACGATAAAATATTTTTCCTCGGTCACTTGCACACTTCTCCTTAAAAATTTTGTGCCACAAAATAAAAAACCTTGTCAGTACGTCTTGGCAACACATTATCAATAAACCGTAACCAAACCATAACCAACCCTCATTGAGCTGAGAAATCCGTGGAAACTGCCCAATTACCAGATAAAATTGGGGCTATGACACCTTTTTCTGTACTTCGTTTACGTCACATTCGCTTGCTGTGGATTGGTCAGCTTTTGTCAGCCTTTGGTGATCTCTTTTTTGAGATTGCCATCGTTTGGCTGTCGGTTCAGATCATTGGGAGCGAGGCCGGGTTTGTATTAGCGGCAGGGTCAATCACCCGCTTAGCGTTTGGCCTTATTGGCGGATACTTCGCTGATATTTGGGATCGTCAAAAAACGATGATTGTGATTGATCTGTTGCGGGCGCTGTCGATTCTTTCACTGCCTGTTGCCGCTTTACTTGGGGAGATAACCTTGTTCCATCTCGCGGTTATTTCAGCCATCGATGGGGCGTTAAGCGCCATCTTTGAGCCTGCACTCCAGTCTAGTTTGCCTCAACTCACCAAAAATAGCCAAGAATTGCAGGGGGGAAATGCGCTGCTAGATGTCACCAGCCGAATGGCCCGAATTTTTGCACCGGGTGTGGCTGGTTTTATTATCGGGTTTATCCCCATCGAGCAGTTTTTTACCATCGATGCGCTGACGTTTGGTATTTCTGCGCTGGCGCTGGTGGCGATTGGGCGCAATTTTAAATGGAAAGTAACGTCTGACGAGCCACGGCCGTTTGGCTGGCAAACTATTACGGCCGATTTGAGGCAGGCGCTGCGACTGCTGAGGGAGAACACGGCCGTTTATTACTCTCTTTTTAGTTTCTTAGCCGCCAACATTGTGTGGGCTGGGGCGATGACGGTTGGGTTGGCGCTACTGGCTGATGGACGGCTTGATGTCGGCGTGCAAGGGTATAGCTTTTTAATCACCGTTTATGGCGTTGGCAGCGTGTTAAGCAATTTAGTGATTGGCTCGATGACGATCAAAAATCGCCCTCGATTTTTATTCGCAGGGGCGATCATTTATGGCTTAGGTTTGCTGCTCATTGGCTTGAGCGGATCATTCCCAATGGCATTAGCGGGTGCGTTTGTGGCTGCCTTAGGAACACCGATGAGCGATTTAATGATTGTAATTATGATTCAGGAGGAGTTTCCTGAAAATCAGGTGGGCAAAATTTATAGCCTGCGGCTTACGATTTCTAGTGTAGGGTATTCATTGGGGTTGCTGCTCGCTGCCTATTTGTTTGAATTAACGGCCGTATCAACGGGGATATTTTGGTTTGGGGTCGTCATGATCGGAATTGGTATTTGGGGCGTTATTCGGTTTTTAAACCATTCACATTAATGATCAACGTAGCGGTGGGATAGACGGATATGTTCCATCCAATTAATCATAAATCCTGCGTCCAGCTATCTGACGGATTTGCCAAAAAGGGTAGGCGAGACAACGCGGTGAAGTGATGTTTTGGCTGCCCGAGAACCTGGACGCGTTATCCCAACTCTAGGGTTGATTCTGGTTTTTTGTTTGAGGCCAGCGAATGAAGACAGTCGTTCCAAGACCTAAACCATCGCTTTTAATTTCAATCTCCCCGCCGTATTGCGTCACAATAGATTGCACTAAGCTAAGCCCCAAGCCGCTTCCTGCAATGCGGCGACTGTGGGCTTTGTCAGCCCGAAAGAAACGGCTAAACAGCTGCGGTAAATCATCTGACGCAATGCCAATGCCGTTATCTTCGACCTCAACTTGAATCATCTGATTGATTTTTGTCGCCTTAACCGCTATCTTGCCCCCCTCTGGTGTGTACTTCACACCGTTTTCAATAATGTTGCGCAGCACCGTACGGATATGGTTTATGCTTGCTTGCACCACATACGGCGGGTCTGGTAAATCTAAAATTAGAGCAAGATTTTTCTCGTTCAGGGTGGGGGTGAATTCCCGTTTTAAACTGCTAAAAACATGAGCTAGGTCAATCCACTCCTGACCCGTTTCGAGGCGATGCGCGTCAGCTCTGGAGAGAATGCGCAGATCGTCAACGAGTCGCCCGAGCCGCTTCACTTCATCCTGAATTTCGTTAATGTAGCGAGTTTGTAGCGCTTCGTCAGGGTCATCTTCAAGCAGGGTTTCCGTACGGAGTCGAATTGTGGTGAGCGGGGTGCGTAATTCATGAGCAGCATTGCTGGCGAAGGCCCGCTGTTCGGCCATCATTTGTTCAACGGCCGTTGCCATTATATTAAAATCATCTGCTAAAAGACGAACCTCCTGTGGTGCATTGTTGTCCGCGCGCGTATCGAGTTTGCCAGAGGCCATCGCTTGGGCGGACTGTCGTAGCTGAGTGAGCGGTTGGGTAATGGCTCTAGCTAACCAGCCGCCTAGCCCTAAAATGATAATAATCCCGATGATTAACGTGGCGCTGATAAGCGCTAAGATTTGGGGGCGGGATGAGTCAATGGAGCTTGAGCCAGTTTCTGTAACGCGTAAAATAAATTCGGCTTCATCCTCTAAGCTGAAAACGTAATCTGTGCCGACGAATTCATCAAAATCTTCAAGTTCACCCTCAAAAGGCTCCTCTAGCTCAATGAGTTGATAGACATCGTCCGTGAGGTCTATTTTTAAGTCACTCTCTTTTACGGCCGTATCATAAAGAATAAATTCCCCGCTCAGGTCCAAAAGGCGAATCGTCACATCTAGGTCTTCGGCAAGTTCGTCTAAGTCAGCTATGAATTCTTGTTCAGCAACATACAGAGATTCATCCGGCTCTCCTGCCTCTTCTAGCGCTTGAATCACAAGAAAATATTCCTCGACAGATCCGCTGACCGTGGCGTATTTCTCACCAAAATTTTCTCTAAAAATATCCTCTGTTGCTTCTTGGATTTGCCGAACGGCAATCCAGTTGATGGCGACTGCGGCCAGCAAAATCAAGACAAAATAGCTCAAAAAGATACGGCTTCGAAGGCTGAATCTATTCATGATGATTTGACTGGGGATTGTTGAAGATGTAGCCCACGTTTCGCATGGTGCAAATATATTGGGGCTGACCTGGATCGGCCTCAATCTTTTCTCGTAGCCATCTAATGTGCACATCAAGGGTGCGCGTATCTCCAAGCCAGTCTGTGCCCCAAACTTGGTCAAAGATTTGAGCACGCGTGACGGGTGTTCCGGCTTTGCTCATCAGTAAAGCGAGCAGTTCAAACTCCTTATGACGTAAAATCAATGGTTTGCCATTTTTGCTGGCGAGGCGGGTTTCTAAATTGAGCGATACGTCTCCCACAGTGATGAGGTCGGCAGGCGCGTGGGCTTGCTGGTCAAATTTGACGCGCCGCAAGAGGGCGTTCATACGGGCGACCAGTTCGTTGGTGCTAAACGGCTTGGCTAAATAATCGTCAGCCCCTAGCTCTAAACCGGTAATGCGATCAAACTCGTCATCAAGCGCTGTTAACATCAGAATCGGAACAACGCTTTTTTCTCGAATGCGCTTACATACCTCCCAGCCGTCCATTTCCGGCATCATAATATCGAGAATTATGAGCTGAGGGTTGGCGGTTAGGGCTATTTCAAGACCAGAACGGCCGTTATCGGCGACGTGCACCGAGAACCCTCGCGTGGATAAACGGCGGGCGAGCGGCTCTGTGATCATTGGGTCGTCATCAATTATAAGAACTTTCGTCATAAGCGAGATGCCTTTATCTGGTCTTGTTTGTCGTGCTTGCTTGGGCAGTACGATACGCCATTAAACGGCCGTTTTCAACCTAAAACCCTGATTTAAGCTAAATTTAAGGTAGCGTCCCGCTTATTTAAACTGCTCGCTGTATCAATTAATCTACGCCAACCGAGTTTAAGCTCTAGTTCAAGTACGTCTCTATCAAATTGTCTACCCTGTGGTTATGAATTTAACGCCCAACTCCAACTGGAAACAAACAGGAGATAACCACGATGAACAGAAGACAATTCCTCACTTTCAATCACGCTGCTAAACCTGTCGCCGATGTGAAAGGTGCCCCTTTATTACGGCCGTTAAGTGCCAAACGAAACAGCAACCTCTCTCCAAGAGAGTTGGCGGCCCGCTTCCTGATGCAGGCTACCCTTGGCCCAACCTTAGCCGAGATTGATGCAGCAAACGCTAGAGGGTTTGCCGGTTGGATTGACGACCAAATGGCTCTTCCGGCAACCAAAACGCTGACCTATATGTGGGAGGTCGTTGATAAAGTTTACTTCGTTGAAAACCAACCGCTCCTACACGTACACCCCTTTCGCTGGGCTTGGTGGCAAGCCGTAATGCGCAACCCAGATACGCTGCGCCAGCGGGTAGCCATGGCGCTAAGCGAAATTATGGTCATCTCTACCCGAACAGATCTCCTAGTAGATACAGCGATTGGTGTGGCTAGCTTTTATGATGTCCTGTTGAGACATTCATTTGGTAACTTCCGTGACCTTTTATTTGATGTCGCAATGCATCCGGCGATGGGCTATTACCTCAGCCATGCCGGTAACCGCAAAGCAGACCCTTCAGTTAATCGTTTTCCCGATGAAAACTTTGCTCGTGAGATTATGCAGCTGTTTTCAATTGGCCTATTTGAACTAAACCAAGACGGTACGCGCAAAAAAGACGCCCTGGGCAACGATATTCCTACTTACGACAACAATGATATTCAAGAGTTTGCCAAGATTTTTACTGGCTTAACCTATACTCTTTCTGCAATTTGGGAAGAGGAGGGCCTTGATCCAAGCAATGGGGATGATTTTGCCATGACGTATCTCTTTTGGGATAACGCGTCGAATCCTATGGTGATGTACGAACAGTATCATGAACCCGGGCCAAAGCAGCTGCTGAATGGGGTTGTTGTCCCAGCTGGTCAACCTGGCATGCAAGATGTGAATGATGCCATCGATAACCTATTTGACCATCCCAATGTCGGTCCATTTATTGGTCGCCTGCTGATTCAACGCCTGGTGAAATCAAACCCTTCCTCTGCTTATATTTCACGGGTTGCTGGTGCTTTTAATGATAACGGAAGCGGTGTTAGAGGGGATATGGGCGCTGTTGTGAGAGCCATTTTGCTTGATGATGAAGCGCGTAACCCTGCTTTTATCAATGATCCGACGCACGGCATGCTGCGCGAGCCATTTGTGCGCTATGTGCAAATTTGTAGGGCAACGGAGCTATACAACGAACAGGGTGAGGATTTATTTTACAACATGGTGGAGCCAGAATTAGAGTTTGAATTAGGACAGTATCCATTTGCTTCTCCTAGCGTGTTTAACTTTTTTTCACCCAACTACCGGCCGCTTGGCCCGTTAAATACAGCCGATTTAACCGCGCCTGAATTTCAGATTGCCACCAGCGTCGCCGTTAACAAACTTTTTAACCTTTTTGAGCACATGATTCTTTATGATGAACTCATGGTCATGCCCGAAGGCATGGACGAGGAAGAAGAGCAGATTGTTGATGGATTTGAGCAAAGAATGCCAAATATTTCACGCGTTTCGATGAATTTGACGCCATACGATGCGCTAGAAGGCAATGTGCCTGCTCTCGTTGATTCACTGAATTTGCTGTTTGCCAATGGCTCGCTGTCTGACGCCACCCAATCTATTATTCAAACAGCCATTACCGCCTTATATACAGAAACTGAAGATTGGGGAGATGCAGTGCGAGCGGCACTCGTGATGGTCGTAACTTGTCCTGAAGCAGCCATTTTTAAATGAAATGAAGTGCCTGCTTTGAATAACAGTAACCCAAAAAACCCTAACGGTTTTACTTCTCAAACTCAAAATATTTCAAGGAAAAACCCCTAGGGTTTGCTATCTCAATTTTTGGAGAAACTCATGACTCGTAAAATTTCACGTCGACAATTTTTAGGTGAAGCCTCGTGTGCCTCTGTTGGCTCAGCTTCCCTATTTTCAACTTTGCTAAACATGCGTATGACAAACACCGCTGCGGCTTATCAAGCCAACAATAGTACGGATAGTGATGATTACAAAGCGCTCGTTTGCCTCTTTCTAGCAGGGGGGAATGACTCCTTTAACATGCTGGTGCCAATGGATAATGATAAGCATGCGGAGTATCAGCAAATTCGGTCAGATCTGGCTTTAGCGCAGGATTCATTATTACCTCTCAACGGCACGACAGAAAACGGCCGTTCCTACGGTGTCCATCCCGCCATGCCCGAAGTGCAGCAACTTTATAACAGCGGCGATCTTGCCCTAGTTGCCAACGTGGGCACGCTTGTTGAGCACACAACCAAAGAGGGTATCGAATCTGGCGTTGCTAAGCTTCCCGTGGGCCTCTATTCCCATATCGACCAAATTGCCCACTGGCAAACATCCGTACCCGATAAGCGGTCGAGCATTGGCTGGGGAGGACGAACGGCCGATTTGCTGCACAGTTTGAATGATAACCAAAATATCTCGATGAATATCTCAATTTCAGGCAGCAATATCTTCCAAGCGGGCAACTCAATGGTGGAATACGCGATTGAACCGCGTGGCAATGGCAGCATAGGCATTAATGGTTTTGATCAGCCAATTGATGCATGGGACCTGATCAAAAAGAGCGCCATTGAAAGTTTGCTTGATGTGGAATACCAAAATCTGTTTGAGCAAACTTTGGCCAACACGAAGCGCGGCGCTTTAGATAATCACTTTCAATTTTCAAATGCGATTGGGGCCGTGTCCCCATTCCAGACTGTCTTTTCTGAGAATCAAATTTCAAAGTCTTTTGAAATGATTGCTAAGACGATTGCCGCCCGGCAAACCCTTGGTTTTAAGCGGCAAACCTTCTTTATCCTTTTTGGCGGCTGGGACCATCATGATGAGGTGCTAAATAACCAAATGGCCATGCTATCAGTGGTCAGCAAGGCGATGAGCGAATTTAACACCGTGATGAAAGAGCTAGGTGTACATGACAAGGTGACCACCTTCACAGCTAGTGACTTTGCCCGAACGCTCACATCGAATGGGGCGGGCTCTGACCATGCGTGGGGCGGTAACCATATGGTGATGGGTGGCTCGGTCAATGGCACAAAAATCTATGGTCAATATCCTGACCTTTTTGTTGGGAATGCTTTAGATACGGGGCGTGGTGCTTTGATTCCGACCATATCCTGTGATGAATATTTTGCGGAAATGGCGGCTTGGTTTGGCGTGAGCAGCTCAGATCTATCGGCGGTGCTGCCCAATATTGGCCGATTTTATGACACCAGCTCTGAAAAGCCACCAATTGGTTTCATGGGAGACGCTGTTCCAGCTACCAGCTTGCCTTTTCAGCAATATTTACCGGTTATTAAAGAAGATTCACTTTTAGAGCGTGTTCAGAAGCCAAAAGTAGCAACCCCGTTTTTGACAGGTGTATCTGCTGCTGCAGCGGGCATGCTTGCCCTGCGAACACGGCAAACTGATGAAGATAGCGATTAACCTGAAGATTGTTTGGTTATTGATCACCAAACAGTTAGGAGAATTTAAAATGATTGTTTTAAGAAAATATTATGTTTTGGAGATTTTGCTTGCTGTGATTGCGGTTGTGAGTTTGGCAACGGCCGTTTACAACACTTTTTCACCAAGTGGGGTAGCGGAAACGGCCGTTGTGGCATCGAATGCCCCAGCGCTGGTTGCTGAACAGAGTCCTATTGAACTACAGGATGTCTCACCTCCGATATTTGATGAAGACGAAGACGAGGAAGACGAGGCTAACGAAAATTTGTCATTTAATGAAGACATTGATGAGGCTGATGACACTAATGCGAATGAGTTTGAAGATGATGCTGATGAGTCCGAAGAAAATGAGCCGGAGGATGATGGCGAAGAAGAGGATGAAGATCCTTTTGCGCTTGTCCTAAGCCAATTTGGACTTGAGGTAGACACAGTCGATGAGCAACGCTTGCAAGGGCATTCGCTGGCCGAAATTGCTCAAGCTCAGGGGGTCGATGTTCAGGCACTCATTAATGAACTCGTTAAGCTGGAAGAGCAGTATATTCAAGAAGAACTTCAAGCGGGTGAGTTATCAGCCGCTGATGCTGAAGGAGAGCGACAGTTCTTGGCCAATGAAATCGCATTTTGGGTGAACACACCTTATCTCGAACCAGAAATTATTGCGGCTCAAGTGCTGGGGCTTGACCTTGAAGCCGTTTGGGATGCCTTAGAAAGTGGTCAAACGTTAGCTACCTTAGCTCAGTCACAAGGTGTTGAGCCACAGGCCGTTATCGATGCCATTATTGTCTCGGAGATATCTAATGTTCGTGAAATGGTCAAAGCCGATTTAATTGGAGCTAGCGAGTTAAACGAACTGGAAGCGGAGATTCTACAGTCTACTGAATCATTTGTGATGAATGGCGAGATTTCAGAGGATGAGGAGGATTTTGACGAATAAGTTTTGGTTCCATGCAAAAAACATGAATAAACCATAATTAAAAAAGCCCAGATGCTACAGATAATGATTTTATATCTGTGGCATCTGTTTTTTTAAAAATTTTTCCAAAGAAGAAGAATCTAAGAACTCTGGTAACAATATTAGGAATTATGCAAATAGCGGTCACTGAGCCTGTCGAAGTGACTTTCTTAACCCTTCGACAGGCTCAGAGTGCGTAAGTCCTGAT
>JBCCFD010000234.1:0-11840 GCA_039029915.1 Chloroflexota bacterium | reverse complement strand
CCAAAATGCAAGGTCAGATGGTATAGTAACCTGCCCAAGGATGGTAGCGGGTTGGCAGAGCAAGGCAAGCAGTTTGTTTTTACGGCCGTTGACGACCGTCATTTGGTCCATGATGCCGCAGGGGGCGTCTGCGATTTCATTTTCAACCTGTTGACATAAAATTGCCAGTTCGGTTGGCATAAGGGCGAGATTGAGGGATTGAGAGAGGGCTTGCATTGTGGCCACTTCCACCGCAGCCGAGGAGCTGACGCCTTTGCCTTCTGGCACGGAGGAATCAACTAAAATATTGAGCCCTTTCGGGAAACTGATCCCTTTTTCTCGCTTTAATAGCCAAAGGGCACCCGCAATATACGCCGCCCAGCTAGAATCTGAGGTTTGTTTGAAGAATGTAGCAGCTTGCTTGGCTGTGGGATGGGTGTGAAGCGTTGCTAAAGGCATGGCGAATTGAGCAGGTGGTTGTGAACGGCCGTTTCTAAAACTGATGATATTGATGTCTGGGCTGTTATTGACCTGAACGGCCGTAAATGTCGCTTCCGCAATAGGCATCTCCAACACCAGCGAGCCTGAATAGTCAGCAATCCCACCCATCACATCTAGCCGCCCCGGCGCTCGACCAAACCACATCGGTTCATTGGGATCAAAAAATAGCTCATTATTCAATTGAACCCGCTTTGCAAACGTTTTAAATGCTTCAGAGCCAATCAATCTCTTAATCTCCTAAATCTCCCAATCATTTTCTCTCTACTCTCTACTCTCTTCTCTTCCCAAATAATGCACATCCCCTACCGCCCGCAGCTCTGCTGCCTTCTCTTCGGGCAATGTGTCACTCAAAAAGTTACCGCCGCCAATTTCTGGCCCGGCTAAATATTTAAGCAAGTTGGGTTTGCGCAGCGGCGGATGAAACTCGATATGAAAATGAAACCCATCATAGGTTCCCCCATCCGTTGGCGCATTGTGGAGGGCCATGACGTATGGAAACGGCATTTGCCACAAATTATCAAATCGAATCAGTACGTTTTGCAGGAGCGCGGCAAAATCGGTTACCTCACCATCAGACAAATCTGCGATGCTAGGGTGGGTTGATTTGGGCGCAACAAAAACTTCATACGCGTATCGGCCAAAGTAAGGGATAAACGCAACGGCCGTTTCGTTTTCCACAATGATGCGGCTTTGGTCTTGGAACTCTGCGGCGAGGATGTCTTGGAATAACGGCCGTGTATTTTCTTTTAAATAAGCCTGCGATACCCGTGTTTCCGTTTCAATCGTTTTAAACACAAAATTTGTGGCATAAATCTGCCCGTGTGGATGTGGATTAGAAACACCGACCGCTTCTCCTTTATTTTCAAAAATGAGCACGTGATTGATGGTCGGTTGTTGGCTCAGCGTTTGGTATTCACGCTGCCAAACGCCAACTAAATTTTCAACCGTTTCCGGCTCGACCTGCGCCAGTGTTAGGTCGTGGCGAGGCGAGTAGCAAATGACCTTAGCCGTTCCCGTAGCGGGCCGGTTGCGATAAATGCCTGTTGGTTTGGGTAACGCTGTGGGTGCTAATGCCCCGACACACGGATGATCATTTTCAAAGACGAGCACGCCATTAAAGTTTGGGTTCTTTTGACCGCTCACTCGTATATTTCCCGGACATAAAAAGCAATCGGGCACATAGGTCGGTGGTTTGGCGCGGGAGCTCCCGTGTTCCTCCCCTGACCACGGCCGATTTTGCCGGTGTCCAGCCACAATGACCCATTCCTCTCGCAGCGGATGCCATCGCTGTTCCCATTTGCCCGTGTGGTTTTGTTGGGGTGGATTCATAATTTTAGCGTTTCAGCCGGTCAGCATTTCAGCACTTCAGCTGACGGGCTGGCTAGCTGACGCGCTGACCGGCTGACTAGCTCAACTCCGGTAGCCACGCTGCTTGCGCTACCAGCATCTCGTCCACCAAGGTGCGGATTTGAGGTAAGGTGCAGACGGCGGCGGTGAGCGGGTCGAGCATGACGGCGTGGTGAACCGCGTCCTTACTCCTCGTAAGAGCGGCCTCAACGATAAGAGATTGAACGTTGATATTGGTTTGATTAAGCGCAGCCAGCTGTGGCGGCATTTTGCCCATTGCAGTTGGTTGAACACCATTGCTGTCCACGAGGCAGGCCACTTCCACACAGCATCCATCGGGCAAATTATCGATTAGCCCCCGGTTCGGAACATTTCCGTTGATTTTAACGGGCTGATTGGTTTCCATCGCTTCGATAATGTAGGAACCGTATTCGTGGGTGCGCTGGCTCGGCGCTGGATTTTCACCCGAAATCATGGCTTGAAATTCGGCTTGCGCGTGGGTGAGACGTTGCTGGCAGTGGCGCAGATAGCCTCCGGAACGGCCGTAATCATACCAACTATTCACTGCATCCTTAAAGTGCGGCACGAGCTCCTCATCTACCATTTGGGCCGTTTTGCGGAAATAAGGCATATATTCACTGGCGTGGCCGCTCGATTCGGTGACGAAATAGCCAAAATGCTTCATAATTTCGATACGAACCGGTTCCTGAGCGTATACGTCATCCCGTTCAATTGTCTCCCAAATGAGCGGATACAAATCTTCCCCATGCCGCTTAAATTCAGTGAAAAAAGATTGGTGATTGATCCCCAAACAGCGGAAACTAATTTCATCGTACGGCACATTTATCCACTGAGCTAGCATTTCGCTGGTCCCCTGGACGCTGTGGCATAGCCCAACATGCGGCCGCCCTGTCGCGCGATCAATCGCCCAGCAGTTGGCCGCCATCGGGTTGACATAATTTAACAGCAGGGCATCTGGATTTGCCACCTCATTCATCTCTTCACAAAGAGAAATCAGGACGGGGATGGTGCGTAGTGAACGGAATACGCCACCGGGCCCAAGCGTGTCGCCCACGCACTGTTCAACCCCATACCTTTGTGGAATCTCAATATCGATAGCATACGCTTCTAAACCACCCTGTTGAAACGTTGTAATGACATAGTCTGCTTGGGTGACGGCTTCCCGTTGGTCAACAGTCGCTTCGACCGTGGTTAAAAGCCCCCGCTGAGTTACTATTGCCTCGACTAACTGTTTGGCTTGAGCCAGACGCTTGGCGTCAATATCCATTAAAGTTAAGGTGCAATCTTGAAGGGCTGGCGTGAGCAAAATATCGCTGCACAAATTACGCGTAAACACCACGCTCCCTGCCCCAATAATCGTGATTTTTGCCATTTGACTTGCCTCACTTACCATGACCGATTTGTGGAATAAATTATCGTGATGGCTCCATTATTTTCTAAGAATTGGTGACGAGCTTCATGAAAAGTATTTACTATTGTGCCTGATCGCATAGATGAAAGAGTGATTTAGAAATTGATTCAGTTGCCTTGACAACACGCAACCTAATTTACCTGATGTGCAGGTTTTCTTGTAATTCCCACTGGGAGTGCCATAGTATGCTATGGCCTTACGACAATCATCACAAATCATCACACTTGCTAATTGAAACTTGCACCGGGGTTAACTTGTTTTTAGTGGTACTTTGCTGGTTGGAGGCGGGTACAACTTGTCAAGTAAAGCTAAATCCTCAGCATCAAAAACAATATCTCGAGCTTGAGCATTTTCTGTGACCCTTGTTACTTTGGCGGTTTTGGGAATAGGGATCACGTCTGGGTTAGTCATCAAGTAGGCGAGGGCAATTTGCGCGTAGGTTGCATTGTGCTTGTCAGCCAGCGGTTGAAGCTGTGTGGCGTTGACAATACGGCCTTGGTCAAGCGGACAGTATGCCATGGTGGCGACGTCGTGCTCTTTTTGCCACGGCAGAAGGTCATACTCAATGCCGCGGGCACCAAGCGAATAATAAACTTGATTGACGGCACAGTTGGCGCCTGCTGGATGTGCCCACACTTCTTCCATCTCGTCCACATCAAAGTTAGAAACGCCCCACTGCTTGATTAAGCCACGTTCGCGCAACGTTTCAAAAGCATCAATGGTCTTGTTGAGAGGGTGTGAGCCAACCCAATGGAGTAAATAAAGATCGATAACATCGGTGCCGAGTCGTTTAAGGCTTTTTTCACAGGCTGAAATTGTGCCATCGTAGCTAGCGTTGGAGGGCAAGACTTTGGTGACTAAAAAGACTTGATCGCGCCAGCCAGCAAGGGCTTCTCCGGTTACTTCTTCGGCCCCACCGCTGGCGTACATTTCGGCCGTGTCAATAACGTTGATGCCCATTTCAATCCCGGCGCGTAGAGCGGCTACTTCGCTGGCACGGCTGTCACGCGAATTTCCCATTTGCCAGGTGCCAAGCCCTAAGCGCGGTTTTAAGATTTGTTCATTTCTACTTGTCATAGGGTGCTTCCTTAGCTATAAGTTCTGGTCTGTAAACCCGTGGTTGGGTTATCTATTACCTAGCTATTAAACTTCTTCTTCAGGTCGGCGAGGATCATGCGGCGCGCGCGGCGTTCTTCTTGAGCTTGAAGGCGAATGGGTGGCGTTACGCGCACTGCACACTGTTCAGGCGTGAGACGGCAGCGTTCGCAGGTTTCGTTGATAATTTCTCGGGGGACAGCCGGATCATTTGTAAATTGAATGACATTTTTCAGCTCACTGTCTACTCGGAAACCAACAATAACGCTGGTGTTCATTTCGGGATTGAGTCCTTCCGGAACGGAAAAACCGATACAGAAAAATTGGTCGCCTGACTCTAAAAATTCTGAATATTGCACGCCAATGTGGGGTTGATCTAAAAGCTCCGTCACATCAGGGTGCTCTTTGATATCCCGCAGGAGGCTAACGGAGAGCCAGCGCCGACAGTAGTTTTCATCTAAGCCAATGCCTGTAGGGACCAGCAACCGATTCATGTTGAGCTGACGGATAAGCTGATAGTTTCGGCTGCCGTGTGAGTGTTGAAAGCGCAAGAAGTGGAGCTTGATGCCAAAAAATTGGGGGATGAGTTCGCTAAAGCGATACAGTAACATCACGGGGGTGACATCATACTTTTTGAGCATGTCGTATAGCAATTGGGGTTTCCAAGTTGATTGTGAAAAGAAATGCTCAACATCAGGCAGAAGCTGCTTACGCGGCATGAGCAACGCCCCGCCAAAATAGGCGGCACGGAAGTAATTATGAATTTGTTGGAACGTTTCAATATTGTCTGGCGGGGACGTGTAAACGCGATCCTCAATTTTTAGAAAGCGGGACCCTAGCTCACGGGCTAGCACGAACCTCACCTGCTGGGGGTGCAAAGCAGGGTTTAGTAAAAGATGGGGGTTCTTGCCTGGCACAATGACCGATCTGAATTTATGTAAAGCTGGCGTGTTAGGAATCGTTTCCCGATCGATGACGTAACCATACTTCTCGGTCAATATGTTTTCCATGACTGATTGGTTAATTGGCAGCGCCCTTTTTGACAACCCAAATTCCCCACCAACTTCTTCGGTGAATTGGGTGGCTGCATCCTCTAACTCCTGAAAGTAGTTTTCATGAATTTCTTGATAGGCACGCAGGGCGGCTCGCAGAAAGTCTTCGGTATTCAAGCTATAGCGTCGCGTTAGTTCCAGCATGCCGTGTAGAAGCGCACTGGCTCGATCGGGCTGCCGCGTCAGGAGCGTAATTAGATAGCTTGCCTCAAATCCGAACTCTTCAAAAGGAAAACGCTGGAAGGCGGATGAGGAAAGGGTTGATTCTAAATATGTAAGTGAAGGCTCTAATTTGATTGAGACAAGCTCATCGTACGTTTTGTCGAGCACCTCGGCAATCCGCATGATTTTATCAACGCGGGGGTATTTTCGGCCCTTTTCTATCTCTGTCACATACGAGGGCGAGAGTTCACACTGCTGAGCGAACTCGGTCAAAGTTAGGTTGACCTCCATCCGAGCCTGACGGAGTTTCATACCGAAGATGATGTTGACAAGATTCGTGGCCATGCGCTTGATTTTAACGAAAACTGGCCGAAAACTCCAATTTTTATGTCAATCAACCGATCGGTTGATTGGGGGCTATCAAAAGGTGGGATGGGGAATCCATCGGTCGACGCTGGGAATCCAATCTGTTGATGGGTTACTTCCACTGCCGATTTTTGTAAGCTGATATCAAGTTCGGCTTTGAGTACGGACACAGGTAAATGAAACAGTTTAGTGAAACGAATTTCCTGTTTTGAATAAAACGACAGCTATAACCTTCGTTTCCTCGAGGATCCGAAGCTTTTATCTAAGGAGTTTTTCAATTTAGAAACTTCGGAACACTTAAACACACTTAGACTAGTGTTTTGACAAACTTTTTTTGCTGGACTAATGGAGCCAAACTGTTTGTCAAAACCTCAGATACCACTGTCGCTGGCTATCCGGCAATCTTTGTTGGGCGGAACACTAGTCAGGCGGCATAAAAATTGAGAAACAAAATTACCAATAGATTTTTGGAGGCAGTTGTGAAAGAACAGATAAATGAAACATTTGATGGGCCAGAGTTTTTTAAAGCAGGAAACAACGCTTTATATAGTGGATTATTTTTTATATTGCTTGGCGGTATTTTTTATATGAGTCAGTTGGATTTACGGCCGTTTGGCATGAGCCCTTGGGTTCTGTTTATGCTTATCCCCGTTTATTGGGCGCTGGTGGCGGCTTGGAAGCAATATGAGATGAACGGCCGTCAACTCACTGGCAAAGTATTGATTAGCTTGTTTTGGGGACTTTTCCCTTTCTTGTTTATTGGTGGCTTTACCTTCGGCTTAAGCGCCTCATTGATTTGGCCAATGATGTTTATTGTCATTGGTTTGAGCATGATTTTTGTCCGTAACTAATGCGAACGTGCGATAGGGCGACATAGTGATGGGGCGAAATCTATAAAAGGTATTTTGCCCCCCGCTCTTTCGCAAAAAGGTAAAGCAGATGAACAACGTCATTGAAGTTGAAAATATTCGAAAGGTGTACGGCAGTACAGTGGCTGTCGATGATATTTCATTAACCGTCGAGGTCGGAGAGATTTTTTGTATCCTTGGGCCGAACGGGGCCGGTAAGAGTACGGCCGTTGAGTCAATCATGGGGTTACGCAAACCAGACCAAGGTCGCATTCGCGTGTTGGGTTTAGACCCTCAAGGTGATAATGAACTGCGCCAAAAAATAGGCATTCAGCTTCAGCAAGCCAATATCCCAGATCGGCTCAAAGTGTGGGAAACGCTCGATCTCTTTTCCTCGTTTTACGACAAAACAGTTTCCTGGGAAAAACTCCTTGAAGATTGGGGCTTGACTGAAAAAAGAAACACCGCTTTTGGAAATCTTTCTGGTGGACAAAAACAGCGTCTTTTTATTGCCTTAGCGCTGCTAAACGATCCCGAAATCGTCTTTTTGGATGAGTTAACAACTGGCTTAGATCCGCAAGCCCGACGCGCTACTTGGGAACAAGTGTCCGCTATCCGTGAGAAGGGAAAAACGGTTGTGCTGGTGACCCACTTTATGGATGAAGCTGAAGAGCTGGCCGATCGGGTGGCGATTATTGACAACGGCCGTATCGTGGCCACCGATACCCCCTCAAACCTGATTGAAGCGTTAAAAGCTGGCAACCGCGTGCGTTTTACCATGCCTGAGGGGCTGGATGCGGCAAGCTTAGAATTGATTGACGGCGTAACGGCCGTTGAGCAAAACGGTAAACAGATCATCGTGCATGGCAACGGCCCACTATTGGCCAATGTCGCCACCGGTTTAGCAACCAAGGGGATTACCCCAGCCGATTTGCACGTTGAGAAAGCAAACTTAGAAGACGTCTTTTTGGCGCACACTGGGCGCAAAATACGGGCGTAATTGGTCATTAGCAATTGAGTAAATAACCCCGTGTGCAAGTTTTGATTATCTGGTGTGATGATTGTCGTAAGGACATAGCATGCTATGTCCCTCCCAGTGGGATTTACAAGAAAACCTGCACATCGGGTTAATTAGGTAACTGGATGCTTGGTAATCGAATGACGATTTGTAAAAAGTATCACACAACCAGCACCCGCTACCTAAACTTTTTTTGGAGAAAACGCATGAACGCATTTATTAAAATGACATGGACAGAATTAAAATTAAACCTGCGAGAACCCGTGGGTGCCTTCTTTACACTCGCTTTCCCGGTCTTGTTGTTGGTTCTCTTTGGTGGCATTTATGGAAATGAGCCAAGTGAATTTTTTGGCGGCTTTGGTACGGTTGATGTATCTGTCCCAGGATACATTGGCATGATTATTGGGACCGTCGGTATGATTGGTATTCCTATTACGATTTCAAACTATCGTGAACAAGGGATTTTAAGACGATATCGGGCCACACCTATCAAACCGGGCGTGATTTTATGGTCACAGGTGGCAGTGAACGTGCTGATGGCCCTGCTAGGCATCTTGATTCTGATTATTGCTGGACGACTGCTTTATGATTTACGCTTTCCGGCTGGCCCTTGGGGCATCTTACCTGCCATCATTATTGGGTCACTAGGCTTCTTTTCGCTTGGTTTTGTTTTAGCAAGCGTGCTGGGAACACCACGAACTGCCCAAGCGGTAGGCATGGCGCTATTTTACCCGATGCTTTTCTTGTCTGGGGCGGCGCTGCCTCGTCAAATTATGCCAGAAACAATTCAGCGTATTGCAGAGTTCTTACCGCTGACCCATGTGGTCATTTTGCTAGAGGATTTGTGGTTTGATAATAGCTGGAACTTAGTTTCAACGGCCGTTATTCTCGCTATGTTTGCCATTTGTTTGTTCGTGACCCGACGAACATTCAAATGGGAATAAAGTGTGACAAAGTTGCAAAGCGGCAAGGTTGCAAAGTCTGAATTTCATTCTGCAACTCTGCAACTTTGCAACTTTGTAACTTTTATCCGACACTTAAACTCATGATACGGCCGTTTGATTTTAAAAATTGGAATGAAGATTGGAACGATGTGCAGTGGCACTGGGTTTTGATTGCAGGTATTGTAATCAGCCTAGCAACCGTCATTGCCATTTCGTCCATTATTGCCGTCTATTCCGGCTTCGTCTTTGCGCAAAACCCCCAAGCCGTGGTTGAAAATTCCGCTCGAATTGAACGACTTTCAAGACCAGTGGCTGAATTTGGGTCAACAATTGCCCAGCTCGTTTTTACCTATTTTGTTACAGCTTGGGTGGTGCGGCGGGTTGGCACGGCCGTTTATCTGCACGGCTTTTTATGCGGTGTGATGGCTGGGGTTGGTATCCTCATCCAAGTCGCCTTTTTTAGCCAAAATCTCTTTTCCTTATTAAACCCAATTCCCATATTTACCGCTTTTCCCATGCCAATTTTAGCCGGGCACCTAGGCGCACGGCGCGGCTATGTTCACATTGCGAACCAAGAGCAGCTTTACAGAACAAGTCAGGCCATATTGCGAGCCAATCATTCACAGGGGATTGTGTCTAGCATTGGTGAAAACTTAGTTCGTCCCCACATTACTCACGTTGGCTTATGGGAAATATTGCTGCAAGATGCTCAGCAATTACCAACGGCCGTTTCCCGTCTTGCCAACTGGAGCGGTTTTCATGAATCGGCAGACGAAATTGCCACCCATCTCACGCAACAGCATTTACCCCAGCTCGTTCAGCTTCGTCCAAACGACCCCCTTATTGTGCGAACAACTGCAGAGAATTTAGAAGAAACGGCCGTTTGGGACCTAATGGGCGTTCGGTCATTGCTGGTTTTGCCCCTTGTTGTGCCTTCTGGAAATTTGGCTGGCCTGCTCACCATCGGGTCAAGAGCCAACAGCGGTTTTTCGCAAGACACAACCCAGGACTATGTCACAATCGGGACACAGGTGGGTCTTGTTCTCGAAAATATTCGGTTGCTCAAACAAGCGCAAGAGACCGGCAAACTACAGGAGCGTCAGCGCATGGCGCGAGAAATTCATGACACATTAGCGCAGGGGTTTACCAGTATTGTGATGCATTTAGAAGCGGCTGAGCAAGGGTTGCCCTCCGATGTAAATATTGTGCAGCACCACCTTGACCAAGCGCGAGAGACAGCCCGTACCAGCTTAGGCCAAGCGCGGCGCGTAGTAGATGATTTGCGGCCCGAGGTGTTGGAAAGTGCACCGCTGCATGAAGCGATCGAACGGGTCGTCTCCAACTGGGAACGCCAGAGTGGCATAACGGCCGTTTTTGAAACCAATGGTCAAAATGAGAATCTGCATCCCGAGGTAGAAGTGACCCTGTTGCGCGGTGCTCAGGAAGCCTTAGCAAATATCCGTAAACACGCCCAAGCGTCAGAAGTTCAGGTCACGCTGTCCTATCTAAAAAATGTCATCATTTTAGACGTCGCGGATAATGGGGTTGGATTCAGCGTTGGGATTCATGCCGATGTGCAGAGAGATGTGAGAAAAGAGAACGGCAGTGGTGACGAAAACTACTTTGATGGTGGGTACGGATTGATTGCGATGAATGAACGGGTTGCCGAATTGGGCGGGGAGGTCACGATTGAGAGCGAACCAAATGAAGGAACCACTGTGGCGATTAGTATTCCCCTGGTGAATCAATATGATGGTTAATAGGTCAAACGAACAACCAAGAGAAGACTTTTGGGTAAGATGGAGCTGGGTTTGGTCGATCCTTTTGGCCGGAATTTATATTTTCCCGCTCTTGATAGGTTTGATGAATGGACGAATTGATAACAACGGCCGTTTACCAACCATTTTATTGGCGATTTTGGGTATAGCTTGGCATGTGGGCTGGGTATACGGTTATCCCCGACTTTTTGGTCTAGAAAAAGATGCCCTACGCCAAAACCCTCCTCTCATGTTTTTTCACTTCGTTGTTCTTTTTATCGTTTGGTATTTACTCGTTCTGCAGTATGGTGGCTATTTTTATGCAGTTTTTGTATTTTTTGGCCCCATATTTAATTTTTTGCCGTTTGGTTGGGCATTGGGCTGTGTATTTATCATTCCAATCTTATTTGTTTTTGCCGAAGCGGAGCTAAGCAACAGTATCATTACTTTGAATGATCCCGGTCTGTGGATTTTATTGGCGACCACAACAGCAGGTTCCCTATTTGCTTTTTGGATTCGGGGCATTATTGCGCAAAGCATGGATCGAAGACAGTTATTTGAACAGCTGCAACAAGCCCAGGCTGATTTAGCCGCTTCTGAACGGCGGGCGGGGCAGTTGGAAGAACGGCAGCGGTTGGCCCATGAAATTCATGATACGCTGGCGCAGGGATTTATTAGCATCATTCTTAATTTAGAAACGGCCGTTTCCAATCTTGATGAGAGCAACGAAGCGGTTCATTATGTCAATCTAGCAGCGGGTACGGCCCGTCACAGCTTAACTGAGGCTCGTCGAGTGGTAGACAATTTACGCCCCGAACAGCTAGAAAAAGCAACCTCTCTCCCTGAAGCCATCGGGCAGGTAGCTGAGCGATGGGAGAAGGAAAGCGGTACGGCCGTAACCGTTCAAGTTACTGGTCAGCCCACAGCTTTAAAGGGCTCAATTGATGTGGCACTGCTTCGAGCGACACAAGAAGCGCTGGCCAACGTGCGCAAGCACGCCCAGGCAACGGCCGTTCAAGTGACCCTCTCCTACATGGGAGACGTCGTTATTCTTGATGTGCAAGATAATGGAACGGGTCTTAGTAAAAGAATTCATCCCGATGCTGGTTCGGGATTTAGCCCGGGGGGATATGGTCTAAAGGCCATGCGAGAGCGGGTTGAGGCGCTGCAGGGCGAAGTGGAATTAGAAAGTGATGAAGGAGAAGGGACAACCTTGGTTGTTTCGATTCCCGTGGAGAAAAATGGCGCATGAGCGAGAAAATAACCCTTTTGATTGTTGATGATCACCCAGTGGTGCGTGAAGGACTAGCTGGCATGCTTTCGGGGCAGGATGATTTTG
>JBCCFD010000233.1:0-11858 GCA_039029915.1 Chloroflexota bacterium | reverse complement strand
GAACAATTTGGGCATCATTGAGGGAATAGACAGCAGATTCACTGCCTGCTCCAATGAAGTCGTTTGCGTCGAGATTAAATTGAGAGAGCAGCGTTTGAGGGACACTCACCTAGCTTAGGTACCGCAGTGAAAGATTCAGCAAAACGAGCATAAACAGGCCAAATGAGATGAGGCTCATGACGCTGTTCTGCTTCATTAAGTAGATGAGGCGCGGTGGGAGGAACAACAGCAGTAGTAATGACGTCACGATGAGGGTGGCCCAGAAGATAGGGGTCGATTGACAAACGGCCGTTAATTCGGCCGTGCCAATAATCAGCATTAAATTAACGCCTGTAATGCCCAAGCCTGTTCTTGACCAGTAGTCAGAGCCATCTAAGCGATAGCGTGGGCCAGATGTCGATGAGATGACCAGTGTATATATTAGACCCGCCCCAATCCACGCGCCGGGGGCATAAACGAAGAAGGCGGAGGATTCGCCTGCACCTAGAACTCGATCATCTACCTCTAAAATCAGGTCAAAATAACCCAGTTGATGGGCCAATCCGCCAGCAAGGCCAATCCCAAAGAGGCTGCCTAATGCTCTTAGCTTGTTTTCGGATAACCACGCTAAGGGGATTGATTTGGTGGGTTGGGCTGGCTCAAGTTTTTTCAGAGAATAAACGGCAATGCAAAATAATAGGAAAAAAATGCCGATGACGCCTGCATTTACACCGCTGTTGATGTGGAATTGATTCATCAAATTGGGCCAAATTGCTATCGCAATGGCGATTGATACGAAATCAATGATGACAGGTACGGCCGTTGCCTTCTGAACTGACATTGCGCGCGCTTCTTTTAGCATTTGCTTTCCTTACCACTCGATTACAAAATAATTACAGACGTGCTACTTTTAAGTTATAACAAATAGAAAAGTAGAAACCATTAAATTTAAGATATTATTTATCCAATACACATCCAGTTCTCACACAGCCAACAACCAGCGTATGGCAACTTTTGAATAAACTTGGAAAGTCGTGGGAAAAGAGATTGAAATATACAGATTAAATTTGCCTTTGTCCTCAAGTTGCCCTTTGCATCCTAATATCTAACAGATAAAATGGACACCCACTAAAAATTTCCCACAAGAGCATGTTCAAATTTACAAAGGAACAGGTATGGTTAAGCATTGGCAAAAATTAGGTAGTAAGCCCTTGTCAGATTATCGCATCTTTAAATCTCGGCAGGATACTCGACGCTCCCCAAGAACGAATAAAGTACATGAATTTTACATTTTAGAATCCCCTGATTGGATGAATGTGATTCCCATCACCTCCGATGGAAATGTCGTGTTTGTCCATCAATTTAGACACGGCCTTGAAGAGGTAACAATGGAGATTCCCGGTGGATTAGTCGATCCCGGTGAAGACCCATTGCACACGGCCAGCCGCGAATTGATGGAAGAAACGGGCTACGAAGCTGAAGAGATTCTACCCATAGGTATCGTGACCCCAAATCCAGCTTTTTTGGACAATATTTGCCATACGTTTTTAGCGTTTAATGTTAAAAAAGTTGCTGAACCACAGTTTGATGGGTCTGAAGATATTGTGGTTTCTGAGGTGCCATTAACAGAAGTGCCCCGCTTAATTCAAAGCCAAAAAATTACGCATGCTCTTGTTGTTGCCGCTTTTTACCATTACGAAAGATATTTGGAAGCACGGAAGGACGTTTCTTGAACTAAAATTCCGGTTATTTGGCCTTGTTGACATTTGGAGACATCAAAGCCATCGCGCTGCATATCATCAAATGCCAACAGACCCTAGAAAGAAGACGAATGAAATCAAATCAATCCATCATCAGTGAAGACATCCATTTTTTAGGAGATATTTTAGGTCGGGTTATTCGCAGACAGGCTGGCATTCAAATTTTTGAGCTGGTTGAGCAGGTGCGGGCCCTCACAAAAATTAGGCGCAACCCAGAGGATAATCGACAGGCGGATCAGCGATTGGCCCAATTAGTAAGCCAGTTTGATTATGAGACGGGTGAATTGGTAGCTCGCGCTTTTGCCGTTTATTTTGAACTGGTTAACCTAGCTGAAGAGCAGCAGCGGGTGCATGTTTTGCGGCAGCGAGAGCGGAAGGCCTTTCCTCTACCGATGAAGGAGTCGATTGCGGCGGCTGTTTCTGAACTAAAGCGGCTTGGTCTCGATGACCATGATATGCAAACGCTGTTAGACCGGATGCATATTGAATTGGTGTTTACGGCGCATCCAACGCAGGCCAAGCGCAGAACCGTTCTATCTAAACTGCGTCGAATTGGGCAGGCCTTGACTGAAATTCATCAGAAAAAGTTGCTGCCGTCTGAACGTGAGCTCATTGATGGTCGGGTAACGGCTGAGGTGACTTCCCTCTGGCACACGAATCGCACTAGAACGGCCGTTATTACGGTTCAAGATGAAGTGAAAACAGAACTATACTACGTTGATACCACGATTTGGGAGACGATAACGGCCGTATATCGTTCGATGACCAAAACATTGAGTAACCATTATCCAAACGTCAAACTCCCCAAGCGATTCTTGACCTTTGGTTCATGGATTGGCGGCGATCGAGATGGAAACCCAAACGTGACGGCAAGTGTAACGGCCGAATCCCTGCGTCTTCATCGTGGCTTAGCCCTCAACAAGCACCATACCACAGCCAGCGATCTAAAACGGTCGCTCACCGTTTCAGATACAAAAGTCGATATTCCCCAAATCGTATTTGACGAAATTAACAAACTGCAAAATCAATCAGAGCATCTGCAATTTTTACAAGAGCGTTACCCCAACGAGCCCTTCCGGCTGTGGGCTGCCTCGCTGGCTGAAAACTTAGCCATGGACGCCACTGGGAGAATGGAAGCCCGGCTGCTTGGCTTAGAAAACCCCCCCATCAATTTTCGCGGGATGGCTGATCTGCTTGAACCGCTTGACCTGATGCATAAAACGCTGAAGGAAAACGGGCTAAGCGACCTAGTTGGTGACACCCTGTCAATTATGCGGTACCAAGCGTATGTTTTTGGGGTGCATGTTGCCAATTTAGATATTCGGCAGTTTAGTGAATACAACACAAAGGTGCTGGATGAACTGTTGCGAGTTTACGGCCGTTGTGAAAACTTTGGCACACTGAGCGGGGATGAACGGGCAGCGGTTCTTTCAGAACAGTTGCAGCAACCAAAGCCCGATTTGAAAACATTAGATCGGACCGGCTTAACGGATGAAACCGTAGAGACCTTAAACCTGTTTGCTCTGCTTTACCGCGCCTTTGATTTTTATGGCCCTGAACTGCTCGGCCCCTATATTGTTAGCATGACGCATGGCCCTGAGGATATTTTAGCGCCGCTTTTGCTGGCGTATTGGCATGGGCTCTGTCTCGATCCAGAGCAAAAAGAAGGGTTAACCTTCGTGCCGCTTCTTGAAACAAGAGATGATTTACGAGCGGCCCCTGAAGTGCTCTCAGCACTGTTTAATCATGATGCCTATCGACCTCACCTCGAGAAAGTCGATCGCAAACAGACCATCATGATTGGCTATTCAGATAGCAATAAAGATGCCGGGTACATGGCGGCCAACTGGGAACTTTATAAAGCACAAGAGGTAATCACGCAGGTTTGTAAAGATCATCAGGTGATCCCGATGCTCTTTCACGGACGGGGCGGCACCATCGCCCGTGGGGGCGGGCCGGCAAACCGCGCCATTTTGGCACAGCCTCCTAGCTCCATTGGGGGGCGTATTCGCATCACGGAGCAAGGTGAGGTCATTGATGAGCGGTATGGCCATCCGGCCATTGCTCGACGGCATCTTGAACAAGTGGTGAATGCAGTTCTTTTATCAAGCGTGCCGGAACGATTTGATTACAGTACTCAACCAAAGCAAGCGTGGCGAGATGCCATGAATGAAATGGCGCAGACATCGTACCGTGCTTATCGTGAGCTTGTCTATGAAACACCTGAGTTGCTGACCTATTGGAGTCAGGCAACCCCCATCAATGAAATCAGTCAAATGCAAATTGGCTCGCGACCCTCTCGCCGCAAAGCGAAGGCGACATTCGATAGCTTGCGAGCTATTCCATGGGGGTTTAGCTGGATGCAAAGCCGACACGTCTTACCCGGCTGGTATGGCGTAGGAGAGGCCTTGCTGCAGTATGGTTGCACTCCCGAGAAGAAGCAGCAGCTTCAAGAAATGTACAATGAGTGGCCATTTTTCAAAGTTGTTATTGATAATGCTCAGGTATCATTGGCCAAAGCTGATATGGGCATCGCTCGTCTCTATGCAGATTTAGTGGATGACGAATTAGTAAGGGAAAAGATTTTTACCATTATTGAGAATTCCTTTGAGCGAGCCAAATTGGAGATTTTGCAGGTTACACAAAGGAGTGAAATGCTCGATGGATATAAAACCCTGCAGCGTTCTGTTCACCGTCGTAACCCTTATATTGATCCATTGAATTTTATTCAGGTCAGCCTATTGGAAAAGCTGCGCTCAAATGAGAATATCGATTCAACTGACGAAAAAGAGCTTATGCGGATTGTGTTTTTAACCGTCAACGGCATTGCCTCGGGGTTGAAAAATACGGGGTAGAATGGCAAGAAAGCGTCTCTCTCCCATTTCATTTCAGTCTATATTTTACGATAGGAAGATTTAGCACTTTGTTACCAAAGTTTTTCAATACTTCTACTCTGGAAAAATTTAAAATTTCTTATGTAACGAAGTATTTAGAGGGCGTAAATTTAGCTTTGTGAAGGCATTTCCAAACTTCATGAATGACTTAGATTTTATTGTTCCCAAGTTGTGAAACCTGTGGAGAATTTGCCTAGTTTTAGCATTTTTTCCGTAATTAAGCAGAGATGTCTTATTTACTGACGAATTGCAAATAGGAACCCTAAATAATCATGGACTGGATTCACAGTTGTTTGAACAATAAACCCTTTGGATTGTAAAAACTTTGCCAAATCTTTATGCGTGTAGGCTGTAATGTGGTCATGATATTCCATGCAGATGTACTTGATTTTTTGTAAGGTTTCATCACTGCAATTAAATAGGATATCAAATTCGCCCCCCTCACAATCCAATTTGAGAAAGTCACATTGGGCGATGGCATATTCATCAAAAAGCGTTTCTAGCGTTATGGTATTGACTTTGATGAGTGGGGAACTTGCTTGTGCATCATCTTCTAATGAGGTGGTATGCTGGACTGCGGCGCCGGTTGTGGCAAGCTGAGTCACCCCGTTTTCCTTCCCAATAGCGATCGGAACGGCCGTTACATGATGAATTTTATTAAGCGATAAATTTTGTTTAAGTAGTTCAAACGATTCTGGAAATGGCTCTAGACCTATAATTCGGTTTTGCGCATGATTGTGGGCGGCAAATATTGAGAAATCACCCAAACCAGCCCCAATATCCACCACCGTCCAATGATTTTGCAGGGGGGTGCCGTGTCGTTCATAATCTCTATCGAGGCAAGTTTCCTTAATAATCCAGACATCCATCAGGCTCCGCACCTGAAATTGGAGGCCATTGTTAAGCTGTACAATAAACGGCCGTTTACCCATCACGAGTAAAGGAAGCTGCCACCAATTTTTAATGCCGAAAAGTAAGGTTGGAATGGACGAGAGATAATATGTCAGGCGATTTGTCATAGGATGATATTATACTTAGAATGGACGTATAGTCCTATTTAACGATGCGTCAAAATTAGGGATAATGGGACATACTTATTTCCTATCTTGGAAAAAAGTGCATCAGTCAAAGATGACGAAGTAAATCACAAATAGAAATTTGAGAAACGATGCGTTCGCCGTGATTTACTTTTAGGAGAATAAAAACTTTTGCAACACTATTTTATTTGAAAGACCTTTTTATTCTTCACCTGAGTGAAACGAAGTGCCTGCTTTGAGTAAAACGACGGCAACGAGCTTCATTTCCTCGAGTTTCCGAAGCTTTCAACCAACAAGGTTTTCAATTTAGAAACTTTGGAACATTTAAACCGATCGACTGTTTGTTTAGTAAAAACATGCTTATACTTTGAGCAATCGAGAAGTTCCGAATCGCTTTCATTTACTTTGAATACTATGCCAATTCACGATACCGTATTTCCTAGCCTTATTGCCCTGCAAGCTGATGTACGTCAAGCCTCAACGGTTGATGATATTTCGGCTATGCTGGCGGCGTTTTCGCAAACGATTGGCTTGGGATGTGCAAGCGGCTTGGTTTCAGCTTCTGCTGTGCATGATGGCGATGGCATTGTGTCACAGTTTCCCTTGTATGAACGGCCGTATCATTTTTGGGTTGAGTCATCTGATCCACTAACTCTGGATGAGCAAGGGATGTGCGAGCTTATCACCTCAATTCTTTCAACCTCCGCCCTAATCCAGCAAGAACAAGCGTCACCCATGGATGCCCAAAAGAAATTGTTAGCTAATCTCGGTGAAAAAATAGCGGAACAGAGCAATTTCAATATCATCTTAAATGCTTTAAAAGCGCAATTTAGGTTAGCATTTCAAGATGCTAAAGGGCACTTGCTGGTTTACCAAGACAATAACGGTCGTTTTCATCCTTATGCTACTTTTTCTTCAGATGAACAGCACGTCCCAGAATCGCATATTAAGATTCACCAGCGCATCTTAGAAAAAGTGCTAGACGGCAAAACGGTTGTCTCTCAGCAGGCCACAATCTCAAACTTATTTGTACCCATTCGGTACCAATCTAACACCAAGGCGATGTTCTATCTAGAACATCGGGGAGAGCAAACGATTTCACCCGCGACTGTTTCGACTGTTGAACTCCTATCCGGTTTTTTGGGTATTGGCTTAAGCAATGAATCGCTTTCTACGGTAGCTTGGGAACGCGCGAATCAATTAGAAACGATTTATCGAGTAACTGAATCGGTGCGGGGTTTACGGCCGTTAAAAGAATCGCTTTCAGAAATACATTTCCATATTCATCGGGCATACAAGGTGCCTCACTCTTTTATGGCGGTTGTTGATCTAGAAACAGAAATGATCGACTTCCCTTTCATACGAATTGATGATGAGGAAGCGTCAAGAGCCTCAATTCCTACCGAGACCCAAAATGATTTGGTCGCTTGGGTTATTCGCCAAAAACATCCCTTTGTAACGGATAATTGGCAAGAAGGGGAGCACCCTTTTGATGATGAACACGTCCCTATGGGTATCAATTCCATCATTATTGTGCCGATGCGAATAGGAGATGAAGTCATCGGGGCGATTGGAATTTACCACGTTGAGCCGATGGCGTTTTCAGCATCTGATTATCAAACCTTATCAGCGATTGCGGCGCATGCGGGGGTTACGATTAGAAACGCCCGTTTGTATTCTGATGCTCGAGAAATGATGGATATTAGCGCCCGTGACTTCCAAACGGCCGTTTCATTAAGAGAAGCCATTGCTGAGATCAGCACCTCTTTAGAAAAAGACGAAGTTGCCGATCAGTTGCTTATCTCACTGGGTAAAGTGATTAACTATACCCAGGCGTGGACGATCTTATTAACAGGGCAAAAAATTGAATTCGTATTTGGGCGTGGCTTTGATGACAAACTTTTAGAAATATCAAACAGAGCGTTTAAAAATATTTGGGACGAGCATCCTTGGATTGATAAAGTGATCCGGGAACAAGAAATTATACATTTTAATAATGTACAGCAGGAAAAAAATTGGCCAAAGCATGCTGGAAATCAAGAGATAAATTCATGGTTAGCGGCACCGCTGCTTGCAGGAAAAAGATTGCTGGGTATCCTTATTATTGAAAGCGAAAATAAAAAAGCTTTTGATACTCATATTGAGTGGATCGTATCTAGTTTAGCAACGCACGCCGGTGTTGCCATTCAAAACGCACAACTCTTTCAACAAACACAACAGCAACTATTGGAATTAGGTACGCTTCATCAAGCGAGCGCAACCATGACCGCAAATCTCGACCAAAAAGCCGTTCTTCAAACTGTAACAACAGAAATGGTGAACGCTCTTCAATTGGATAGCTGTACGATCTTTGTGTGGGACAGTGTCGCCTCAAAGCTATTGCCAGCAGCGCATAAAAGTAATTTTTCAGACGTATATCAAAATAATCAAGATAATTTGCAGGTTGGGTTGGGAATTGTAGACGGTTTAGAAGAATATCAACTCATCCAAAATGTAATTGAAACTCGACAAATCATTATTGTACGGTCGGACGAAATCGAATCAGAAGAAGAGCAAAAATTGCTTGAATCAGCCAAGCTTCAATCGATGATGATTGTGCCTCTCGTTCGCCGTGAGTTAGTAATGGGATTATTAGCGATGGGACAAATAGAAGAACCAAAAACGTATAGCGACCGCCAGTTAAGACTGGCCCAGAATTTGTCAGGTCAAGCTGCCGTAGCAATAGAGCATTCTAGGCTCTATGGTCAAGCTCAGCGCCGAATTGACGAACTTTCTACTTTCCATGAAATTGTACTTAAGTTAAATTCGCCCCTTCAACTAAGTGCAGTTCTTGACACAATCACAGAATCTGCCCTAAAACTAATTGACGCGTCAAACCTTCATATCTTCTTATATGATCAAAAAACAAATCAATTTACAAAAGGGTCTGCCCTTTGGCGAGATGGAAGCCGCACAGCGGCTGTCAAAAAACCTCGAACCGAGGGTAAAGGCTTAACAGCATCTGTTGTGACAAGAGGCCAACCGATCGTCATTAATGACGCAGCCGATCACGACTATTTTCAAACAAAGGGCGCAAAAGCTTGGGGAATCTATGCGATTGCGGGTTTCCCATTGAAATATGGGGATGAGGTTTTAGGGGCGTTTACTGCAACGTACTTGCATCCACATACTTTTACAGATGATGAACTTCTTTTATTAAACCTTTTAGCTGAACAGGCTGCTGTCGCAGTTCGTAATGCTAGCCTATACGCGGATTCACAGCGGAATTTAAGAGATATGTCGGCCTTGGTTGATATGGCCAAACAGGTAACAAGCGATCTGAAGCTAAGCCCTGTATTGCAAAAAACGGTTCAGCTTTTGCGTGGCTTAATGAATGCAAGAGCAAGTACGATATTCATGCTGACAGAGAATCGAGAAGAGCTGATTCTTAAAGCCTCAGATGGTATTGAAAACGAGTTTATTGATGCCAGAATGGCGCTAGATGATAGTATCTCAGGTCAGGTTATCAATACTCGCGAGCGTATTTACATTAAAGATACTCAAGCTGAGCCAGATTTTATCTTTTTTGATGAAGTTGTACGTAGCTTGCTGGTTCTTCCTTTAGTGGTTCGAGATCGACCAGTTGGAACGCTTACAGTGGATAGTGATAAACCAAATGCGTTTTTGGAGTCAGATATTCGGTTGATGACAATTGCAGCTGCTCAGGTGAGTATCGCTATTTCTAATGCACGCCTGTTTGAGGAAAGTGAAGCTCGCGCCACTGAATTGGAAATTGCGTACAAAGAGCTAAAGCATAGCGACCGCTTGAAAGATGAACTGGTACAAAACGTGTCTCATGAATTACGTACACCATTAACTTTTGTTAAAGGGTATGTTGATCTGTTGATGGATGGCGAAATGGGGTTGATGAATGCAGAGCAACAGAGCGCCCTAACTATCATTTCTGACAAAACAAACGATATTACGCGTATTATTGATGACATCATTACGCTGCAAAAGATTAACTCTGGCAATCTAAAACTAGAAAAAACATCGATGCGTGAATTTCTAGAAACGGCCGTTGCTTCACACCAAATGATCGCCGCCCAAAAAGGACTTCACATAGATTACATATTGCCACCCGCTGATGGGATGGTTATCATTGATAGAGGACGAATTAATCAAGTTCTTGATAACTTAATTGGCAATGCGATGAAATTTAGCCCCGATGGGGGTACCATTCATATCATCCTTCAGGAAACTGATACATTTGTTCAAGTTGCGGTGACCGATGAAGGAATTGGAATATCGCCAGAAAAGCATAAACGTATCTTCGAAAGATTCTATCAGATTGATGGCTCTGCTAGCCGACGATTTGGGGGAACGGGTATTGGTCTAGCGATTGTCAAAAGAATTGTTGATGCACATCAAGGCAGAATTTGGGTTGAAAGTGAAATTGAAAAAGGAAGCTCTTTCACATTCGAGTTACCTAAAGTAAAAGAAGATAGCCCGGTGAAAGCAATAGATTCTCTTTCTTGATCGGACAATAAGACAAAACAAGCTGAAAATTTTAGTATTGGTTGAAAACAGCTTGTTTCTGGAGAAAAATGCACATCATTGCCCAAACATTTCTCCGAAAAAAGTTGGAATAATTATTCTTGCAAAGTAATCAGAAGATTTCACGCGATATTCTACATTCGATGCCAAAAATTGATTTGCATCGTCATTTGGAGGGTTCACTTAGGCTTCAAACGCTTTTTGAAGTTGCCCAACAAAATGATATCGATGTAGATGCTGCAACAATCGAACAGTTAAGACCCCAAGTTCAAATAACCAACGACCCACAAACAAGCGACGCCTTCCTCAGCAAGTTTCATGTCTTAAGATTGTTTTATTGCTCCCCTGAAATCATAAAGCGTTTTGTTTGGGAAGCAGTTGCTGATGCTGCTGAGGATAATATCCATTATCTGGAGTTGCGATTTAGTCCACAAGCCTTATCACGCGTCTATGGGTTTCCTTTATATGAAGTAACCGACTGGGTGATTGAGACAGCAAAAGAAGCAGGCTTACATTTCAACATCAAAGTTGGCCTAATTATTACGCTCGTTCGTCATGACCCAATTGAGCAAGCTACAAAAGTGGCTCGCGTAGCCATTGATAAAAAGGGCAAAGGCATTGTCGGCATCGATCTGGCTGGTGATGAAGTAAGATATCCCCCTGAACCTTTCATTCCATTCTTCAAAGAAGTAAAAGAAGAAGGTTTGGGAATTACTATTCACGCGGGAGAATGGGCCAGTGCTTACGGCGTCGCTCAAGCTTTAGATAAACTCGGTGCAGATCGCATTGGGCATGGCATTAGAGCTTTGGAAAATTCCAAAGTATTAAGAATGGTATTAGAGCGAAAACCCGTTTTTGAAGTGTGCCTAACGAGTAATTTACAAACCGGTGTTGTCATGCAAATGAGCCAGCATCCGTTCAGTGACATGCTTGACGTCGGTCTCCCAGCAACCCTAAATACGGATGATCCGACGGTGAGCAATTGCACTTTAACCGATGAGTATGATATTGCGGTGAATGAGCTTGGGATCTCTTATGCAAAGCTGCGGGAAATGACTCTGACCTCGGCAAAAGCCGCCTTTTTACCGGAGAATGAAAAAGAAGAACTGGTTTCTTATTTCAATAATCTCCTTCCCCTTCAACAGCCAGAAACCTCTGCTTGAGTACAAGCATTGATGTTTTAATCAACGATTTAGTTAAAAGCTTCGGAACCCTGAGGGAACGAAGTTAGTCGCCGTCGTTTTATTCAAAGCAGGAACTTCGTTTCACTTAGGTCTCCCCTACCATCAAGCCAAATGGCTACCTTGATTCCCATTCTTTAATTGACTTTTTGATGAGCATTTGGATCGATTTGTCTGCTATGTCTTTTGGGCGGTTGAAAATTTCCCCATCCACCTCAATTTGGACATTTCCCTGTGGTCCTTGAATTAGATGGATGGAGCGGTTTTCAAATTGAGAGTGTTTTGATTTATTAGATTGAAGAACCTCATCGATTTGGTCCACAATCGATAGAGTCGGTGCAGGGGAATCCGGTGTAATGGGTTCTTTAGGTAAATCGACATTAGGTTGATTGCTTGGTGCTGCCATTCGCTCTTTTGTTCGTTCCAATTCTTCTAGGAATCGATCCTGCTGTTCTTTTAGAGACGCCGCTT
>JBCCFD010000232.1:0-11890 GCA_039029915.1 Chloroflexota bacterium | reverse complement strand
GGCGATTCCGCGAACCGAAACGGCCGACGGGTTTGAAATGCAGCTAGGTGTTAATCATCTTGGACATTTTGCCCTCACCGGTTTACTGCTTGACGTCATCACCAGCACACCAAACGCTAGAATTCACAACACATCCAGCAGCGCAGCCTTTAATGGTGCTATTAACTTTGATGATTTGATGGGCAAGCAGAATTACAGTCGCTGGGGTGCCTATGGGCAAAGCAAGCTGGCCAACGCCGTTTTTGCGACAGAGCTTGACCGTCGCCTCAAAGCAGCTGGCCACAATACGATTTCAAGTTCATCTCATCCCGGCTTGGTTATGACAAACCTGCAGACAAACAGCTTGCAGCAGTCTGGTACACCATTAAGTGAACGTATTCTTTATGGCATCTTTGGACCACTGATTGGTCAGGATATCAGCATGGGTGTGTTGCCACAGCTTTATGCTTCAACCGCACCTGACGCCAAAGGGGGCGTTTTCTATGGCCCCAAAACGATGCGCCTTAGAGGATATCCGGCTGAACAAAAATGTAATGATGCGCTTGACGATGCTAGTACGCTCAAAAGATTCTGGGAAGTATCAGAAGAGTTAACAGGAATTAGCTATCTCTAAACAATCTTGATTTCCATCAAAGCGGTAAACAACTGCGATTTGGCACCATGATTGCCGCTTTGATGGAAGAAAACTAAGGCGAATTTATAATGACGATACCTATAATTGTGGCCGTTTTGTTTTTAATAACGGCCGTTTTACACATCTTTATTCCAATTCGCTATGGAAACAACAGCACCACCGCCGGCATTGGAGGATATGGTGTTATCTATCTCATCTTAGGTATTTTGTTACTAGCCACAAGCTTGGCTTGGGTACCCACGACGGCCCTCGTTCTAACCGGAATTGGCGTCATCGGCGCACTCACTCAAATCAACGCCATGCCTGAACTTCGTAACTGGACGCTACTATTTATTGGGATTGATATCGTCATCATTATACTTTTACTGATCTAAGTAAATAAACAGAAGCAGCCAATCACCAAACTTTACTTAAGCGTTTGCCGAAAAAGCGACTATCTGTCCCCCTTCTGCGCTAAACTATAATAAGACCTCAGTGGTTCGTGGCTTAAGTGTTCCGAAGTTTCTAATTTGAAAACCGTGTTAGATAAACGCTTCGGAACCTCGAGGAAACGAAGTTTATCGCCATCGTTTTATTCTAAGCAGGAGCTTCGTTTCACTTAAAAACGTTACCAGTTTGCTGGCATGAAACGAACCAGTTGTTATTCTTTCATTTACATCAATAAGGAAACAGTGACATGAAAAAAAGATTCATTGGTGGCCTGCTATTGGCCGCTGCTGGTGTTGGTATTGCTGCCTATTTAAAATCTCAGCGCAGCAGTAGTCCGACCCAAGATGATGTTTGGACAACCGCAGATATCCCCGATCTCACCGGCAAGGTAGCTATTGTGACGGGTGCCAACAGCGGTTTAGGGTTTGAAACGTCAAAAGAGCTGGCTCGAAAAGGTGCAACCGTCATCATGGCCTGCCGCAATCAGGCGAAAGCACAGTCTGCATTTGACGAGATCAAAGCTGAAATCCCTAATGCCAACATTGAGTTGATGACATTAGATTTGGCCAGTCTTGATTCAATCGAGCAATTTGTCAAAGCGTTTAAAGAAAAATACCAGCGGCTTGATCAGCTGATTAACAATGCGGGCATTATGATGGTGCCGTATGGGCATACGGTGGATGGATTTGAGCGTCAGTTTGGCACAAATCACCTCGGGCACTTTGCCTTGACGGGGCAGCTTATGGATTTGATTAAATCAACGGCTGGGGCACGCGTGGTTAATGTGAGCAGTATGGGACACCGCATGGGTACCATGGATTTTGATAATCTGATGTATGAGGGTGGCCATGCGTACTCACCGGCCTTGGCATACGGCCGTTCCAAGCTGGCTAACCTCCTCTTTACAAAAGGCTTACAGAATAAATTCAACGCTAATGGGATAGATGCGATGGCCGTATCTGCTCACCCCGGTGGCTCAAACACCAACCTTGCTGGGCACATGGAAGACCAGCTGATTTTTAAGATCATCATGCCTATTTTTGAACGCATCATGCAAAGCGCCGCAATGGGTGCCTTACCTCAAATTCGAGCAGCCGTTGATCCTAACGTTAAGGGTGGCGACTATTACGGCCCCAATGGATTTATGGAGCAGACAGGGTATCCTGTTTTGGTTCAATCAAACGATGCCTCACACAATCAAGCGGATACCAATCAACTTTGGCAAGTTTCTGAATCACTTACAGGCATTAAATACTAAACTAAACAGGGGTGGCCAACTGGCTGCCCCCACAATGCATACATCCCTTATAAGAGCACAAGGGTTTGCCTTGTACTTATTTTAGGTAAAAAGTTTCTCAGAAAGGGGAAAATGAATGGCAGAAACATCACCTTCAGCTAACTAGCCGATGCTTTGTGTATTGCTTCTAGTGAATATGCGAAATGTTGTAGGGCTTTAGATATAGATATTAATTTCATATTTTGAAATCAATTATTTGATTGGATTTTTTATTACCTTCTTGCTTTAACTCTATTCGATCCAACGGGGTTTGAAGGTTATTACCAGCAACGTCTTCTAACCGACTATCAATGACTATTTGATACTGCCCATTTTGCCAATTGTACTGTGGCATAAATTGAACTAGTTGGTCTTGTGCCAGAATTACCCACCTTCCAGGTACAGGAGTCCTTTTTTCGTCTATTATTTGGATCATGGATTGGGCTAACGCATGATCCATGACTCTATCAAAATAGATGCTTAAGGAATCATAGCTATTTGCCGCTGGTTTGTGGAGCACCCATTCATTGACGCTAATAAGCTGGCGATACGCTTTACCGACTATAAATTCTTTGCTTGTTTCCATCGACAATTCTTGTCCATAGACATCTTGCCAGCCACCTGATATGCATAAATAGAATCGTTTGCCTTCAAGCAAGGCTGGACCCAGCTTCATATTCGTAGAAACACCTCTTTTTATACGTCCAGGGTCAAACAATATCGTTAGACGTTTCCCATCCGCACTCCAAAGTTCTTGCTTAAATTCCATAAAGGCATGGGAGTCAACGTTGCCAACTGCATCTGTCAATTGTATCTGTTTCAATGCTTGCCCTTTTTTCATAGGCGTATTGAAATAGATATAGACGCGCAGCAGGTTTTCGGGAAGTTCAGCAGCTGATGGGTATATGCTTACAACCCCTGCTTTATCAACGGCTGGCTTCTTTCCTACCTGAAATTCTTGATAAGCATAACGACTATCTGTATCAGCCTGTTTTGTTCTGACAACATAGCTTATTCCCCCTTCAAAAGGGAAGTATGGAGAAAATACTAAATACTTGTCCTCAATTGTATATCGTCCCTGAACGGGATTCGATCCGCATGCTTCTCCTTCATTTTTTACAAATACAGATAACTGTTCGTAACCAAATTTTTCTACACTCTGATTTGGAACGGCCGAAATATTCAGTTGAACGGTTCCCTTCATTTCACTCGGTAAAATGGGGGCTGGCGAAGTTTGTGAGTACATGGCTAAACGAGACATTATTAAAAAAAATGAAAGAGACTAAAAAGCAAAATAATAATCTTGACGGGTAACGAATTGAATAAGACAAATTAAAGGTGGCCCAAACTCACTCGTCAAGATAGATTAGACGCACCGCTAAGCTTTTGTTCCGCTCGGGATATCAAATTCTCCAATAATATTATGGAGCTTGAAAGGAAACGTGGTAAAAACAGTTTCCAAATCCAGACTGCCTGTTTCCGCATCTCTATTCAAAGAGACAAACTGTTTTTCATTCAATAAGTCAATACGCAGGGAAGCCCCCGAAAACATGATCGATTTTCCAATAGGCCCAAAGGGCATCAAGGGGTCTAAGTCCAGTTTACCGCCTCGTTCAAAGTCCTGATCCGTAACTGCTTTCGCATTGTGCAACCCGTGTACAGGAATGACCAGTGGGCTTCGACTATTGTTGGTGACGAATAGCATGTCCTCATCCCCCACAGAAAAAGGAACCATATCAATGGGTTGGCCATTCCCCATATCCCCAATGGTTCTGGCTTTGACCTTGGTTCCATCTGTGAGTTCGTCGATAGGAATCAACACCAAAGGACTACAGGTATAAGCGGCTACCAATTGGTCAATCCCATCAATATGCTTCACTGACATGGAACGAATTGGTGCCCGACTTTCGTAGTTGTCGTGCACAATATGATACATCTCAATATTGCTGATGCTTTCTGTCCCATTGAACGGGTAGGGCAACCTACGGAGTACTGAACTAAATTCTTCGTTACTGATTCCTGATACAAATAATTCTCCCTTATGATACTCTAGCGACACGATCGAAAGCATACGCAACGGCCGTTTCGATTTGGCAATCTCCTTCTTTGTTGGCGCCCCCCCAGTACCACGTAAGGCAATTTTTTGCGTGATGTCGGGC
This sequence comes from Chloroflexota bacterium, assembly GCA_039029915.1. Taxonomy (GTDB): domain Bacteria; phylum Chloroflexota; class Anaerolineae; order Promineifilales; family Promineifilaceae; genus QQUD01. Next base: position 7,392 of record JBCCFD010000232.1, on the reverse strand, counting down.
ACGTTGTTTAGAGCTTGCGAACTGAATTCAACAGCGGTTAAATCGATATTATGGATCTGATTTGCTTCGTCTATCTTTAGCAAAGCGGGCAAAGCATCAGTCCCATGACCTCGGCTTACAGATAGGTACACTTCACCACTTTTAGGGTGAACGGCGATGTCATTAATCGTTACATTGCTCTGCTCAGTTCCTAAAACGGCCGCGACTTGAGCATCTACACGGTAGACATTAATCTCAAACGTTTCTGTCCGGCTATTTTCGGCCGACAAATCAAAAGCAATGATGGCGCCTAATACATTATCGCCGACAAATAGTATTCCTTCGTCACTAAATTCTAAAGCCCCAAGAGATTTTATTTCTTGGGCGTTTACTTGAACATTGTTACTCATTTTAGTTTCTCCTATTAGATATTTTTGAATATTGTGGTTTGACCTCAATTAAACGGCCGTTTCCACAATTTTTTTCTTTTAGCCTATCCCAGCCACTGATCCCGAACTTTTGCTTCCGGAAGAATTTCAGGATGTGGCAGCTCCTCGTCGATAACCGTTCTGCTTTCAAACAAAAAGATAAAGCCGAGCACCCCAAGAATCGCCAAAACAATGAATATGGTGCCTCCGATTTGGGTATACAAAAAGCCGCCGAGGATTGGTGCAATGGCTGAAAACAAGGCACCAACCGAAGTATCAATCCCTTGCACCTCTCCCTCCTGCTGTTCGTCTGCCACCTTTGTAATGACCGACTGGAGTGTGGGGAAGGTGAGGGCAACCCCTAGGATCAAGATAAAAACCACTGGCAGAAAGAGCCAAACAGTCGTCGGGAATCGAATAAGCAAGAATCCAATTGGTACGATGGCAAAACCGGCAACAAGCGTCCCTAAATCACCAAATCGTTTTTCGAAAAAGGGTAAAAGAAGTAGTTCATTGGCGATTAAAAAGCCCCCAACGGCAAGAAGCATGAAGCCTACTTGTGTTGAGTTAAGACCCAATTGATCGGCGTACCACAGGACAATGACAGTCGAGTAGATACCAAAAATGAGATTGAAAATTGCGCGGGCTGCAAAAAGACGAGTCAAGGAACGAACGTGGACAAGATTGCGAATCTTGCTAAGTAGATTGAGTTGGTGGAACGGGTTGAGATCCATACTTTTAGCCCGATGCTCCTCGGTGAGGGACTCATCAAGCATCAAGTACATGGCAATCAAGGTAATGGTTGACAGAATAATGGCAAAAATCGCTGCCCCAAGATAGCCTATTTGACCAGCTGAAGCAAAGCTCCCCAAGGACGGCCCAATCATCAGAGCCACAGCCATCGATGCACCCAAAATTGAAAATACCCGCGTTCGCTCTTCATCTGTGGTTACGTCGGCTAGATAAGCATTGGCCACCGATTGAATGCCGCCAGTAACCCCGTCAACCACGCGTGAAAAGGCGATGATCAGCAGCGACCATAAAGCCCCAGTTGCAAAGTAAGAAACGGCGAAGATGATCCAACTCAATAATGTCCCAGCCTGACTGAGCAGCAAAACAGGCTTGCGACCGTAGTAGTCGCTCATCGCACCAAGTATCGGTGCGCCAAAGAATTGAAAAATCGGGTAAACGGCCATCAGCAAGCCAAAAATGGTGTCGCTATATCCCAAATCCCGTACCACAAGCGGCAGGACCGGAATGAGCAAGGTCCCCCCAATTCCATTGACGATATTCAACAAGATAATTGGAAGCGTCTTTTTGCTCATATTGTCAACTCAAAGTGGGTAAATGTGGAGGTGCCAATACTTTCTTTGTCTTGTCATATAAAGAGCCAAATATCAATGCACCCAATACGCCGATGGGCATACTGATAAAGGTAAATGCAAAGAGCGGTGTTGATATTTCTGTGTAGAAGCTGAGTATAAAAAGGCCGGGGAAAAACAAAAGCCAGCTAAAAATGTGTAACCCGTAAAAGAACCAAAATGAATACAAAATCGTTCGTTTACTCGATTCACTTCTTTCCTTTTGACCGGTTCTAACGATCGAAACAATCCCAGCAATGACTAACGGCAAACCTACAAAAAGTGGCGTCCCTGTTCCCGCACCAAACAAGAATATGCCCACGTTTAATAAGGTGAACAGAACCAAGCCGATGCCCAATTTTTGCCTCTTGAAAAATGTGGCGGAAAAGGCAATTAATGTGGTCGAAACTGAAATAGCCAATAGCCCAAGGGCATAAAAAGGAATACCGGTTAATATCGTAAATACAGGGCTACCATTTGACACCATATAAAACTCATCGTTAGGCCAGCCTTCCTCCATCACCTCTACCGTATTGCTTTCTACAGGTGTGGCACCTTTCATTAATGACGCACTGCCGTGTAGAATACCAATAATTCCAATAATAATTCCAAACGTGATTAAACATAATTTGATTTTTGTCATGATCTGTTCCTATCAGTTGAAGACGATTTGATAGTCTTGGTTGCCGAGATGCGGATCGATCGTCGCTTGGCCTTTGGCGCCGACGTACTTTCCGGTGCCTCCCGTGATGGCGAAGAGCTGCAAAAAGGCCGGATTCTCGTCCTGCTCAGCACCACCCCGCGGGTCACCCTGAATCATGATGCCCGTCATCGTGAGCATGGTGTCTGCGGCAGCGAGATTCTCGTCTTTGCCATGCCACCCGAAGGTGATGCGGCAGTGGAAGTAAGACGGAAGCTCATCAGATGGAATCGTCACCCCCACGAGTGTCAAGGTGCCAAGGGCGTCCGTCATCTCTGGATCTGAATAGAACGGAATGGCTGCAACCAGCGGGATAGGCTCCGTACCGTGCAACCCTTCAAAAGGGGCATACAAGTGCAAATCTATATCTCCGCCTGCTGCGAAATCTTTAGTGCCTCTACTTTCCGTTTCTGTGGTCATCTTAATCTCCTTTCAATTGTTGTTTTCCTGGATAGCCATAACCAGACAAAGCTATCCAAAAATCGGATGTCTTTACCCTATTTTGGATTCGTGAATTCTTAAGTGAAACGAAGTTCCTGCTTTGAATAAAACGCAGGCTTTAAACTTCGTTTCCTCGAGGTTCCGAAGCTTTTATCTAACTGTGTTTTCAATTTAGAAACTTCGGAACACTTAAACATGCAAGTCTCTCTTTTCATTCAAAAAGATGGGGATCGGCCAGGTAGGATTAGTTTTCGATTTACGGCCGTTTGAGCTAAGTTAATTGTTTGAAATTAGCACATTCATCTGCCTCCTAGATGATCGTTTTGGTATTGAAAAAAATTACACCTTTTACGCCTTGTGGATCATTGAGGTCATAGTGCCGGGTTCGATTTCGGCCGAAAAGCCCCCCTCAACCCCTTTCACAATCACCGACACCGCATCATGGCTGTGCAGAGATTCCTGATGTGAGGCGATCACCTTGAAGTCGCAAATACGCCCGTTGCTTTCCAGCGCTTCATAAAGCAAACGGACGGCATCTTCAACAAACTTCAGATAAGCTGCATTGAGTTCGGCAAACGCCTGCTCATCCTCCCGCTTTACCATGACCTGTGTTTCCGTTTTAAGCGCTCCCAGGCATAGTTCACGCAGATCCTCAATCCAGACGAAATCGTTGGTTTCGATACTGACGCGGGCTACTGAACGCTGGCTGTGTGGCACGGCCGCCACGCTCCTCTCTTCAATAGCATGTTGCGAGAGTTCATAGCTACAGGGACAAGTTGATGAATACACGAAGTCAAGATGCATAAAGTTACGCACCACCCCCGTAGCATCTATACGCGACTCGAGCGCAACGTCATAATATTGATACCCCTGCAGACCGGAACGCAGCGATTCAATCAGCATTGGGTAGCGGAATCGCAGGATGAGGCGTGCCTCAAGCCCGCCGATTTTGGCGTTGTAGTCGTGCAGAATCGCTGACAAATACTCGAGGGAAAATGTTTCGTCGCGATGCGCGTAGAAAGTGCGCATGATGCGCGACATATTGATGCCCTTTTTATACGCCTCAAGCGAGACGGTGCCGGTAACGGCCGTTTCCAACAGCACGGTTTCGCCATCACGGGTCAGGTAGCGAATCGGTAGCCGGAAGTTGTGGATACCGACTTGCGGGATCGGCACCGGTTTGCCTTGAATAAGCGCGGAGGAACCATTCTGCAGATCGGGCAATGACATTTTGTACTCCGACGTCACCACAAAGCCATCGTCATAGTGCCGCCCCGGGCCTCGTTTACCGCTGTTGATGCTGAACGATGGCGCAATAACAACCTCGGTGTCATGTTTCATAATGCTTCCTCCTCATAAAGAGATTGCTATCTACCTATCAGAAGGTAGGTTTTGGAAAGAAAAAATTTTTCAAAGTCTGAGCATGCCTTTTGCCTACCTACCAGATGGTAGGCAAAGAGTTGAAAAAAATTATACTTTTAAATTTGTTTTCATTTGTTCAATGGTTTGACGAAAAAATTCGTGACCGTGGATTCTTGATTGCTGCATCGCGCCTCTTGTGGTGGACACAACCAATGCGGCATGATCTCTTGCTTTTCCTTTAAAAAATAGTTGTCCTTCCTTCCGTCCTTCCTCTAAAATTATGGTGACAAGATCAATTTCTAAGTCAACAATTTCCTTCAGAACATCCGCCATTTCCGCAGAAATGACATTAACATTGGCTTGAAGAGAGTTGACTGGACAACTTTTTGTGCCATTTTCAATCACCCGGGCATTCATATTAAAAAAAGCTTCTAATTTTTCCCAAGGTGATAGTTCAATTTCATAAAGGTGCTCATTTCTTCTCAACACCCCTTCTTTCATAAAAACCAGCAGAGCTAATCCTAGATCTTCTTTTCGCTTAAAATGATGATGAATGCTCGCTTTAGAAATCCCAATTTCTTGGGATAGGTCATTGTAGCTAAAGCTATCAAATCCCTTGACCTTTAGCATTTCTATGGTTAATTGGATTATCTCGGTTTTTCTATCCATTATTTCTATCTCACCCGAATAATAACCTACTAGTAGGATGGTTGTCAAATTTTTGAAGATTCAAGGGTACATTATTCGTTTGCTGCGTTCTACTTCACCCGATCGATATAACAACAAATATCTGTCAATTTAATGATTTGTACCCATTTTGTATCCCTTAAACACCAGCAATTTTGAGTACAATAGTCATAATTAACGAAGACAATCAAAACATGCAGTTTGAAACCAATTTTGGGAAATATTTAATGTCTGACCAAAGCCATCAGCAAGCCGACCAAATCAATAATACAAATAGCTTCAATACAAACAAAGACGGCAATCAGCTCGTCGGCAATACCGTTAGTGGTGATATCAACATTGGGCTATCTGCTGAGGAAGTTGCCACCACCGCCATTTTTGTCGGAAAACAGTTGGTTAAATATGCTGCCCAACCGCTGGCTCATGCCCTGCTGGCGCTCAAGCTTGGGGATGAGATGGATTGGTCAGAATCACTGGCTGACCTAGACGATTTGGCGGACATTTTGGAGCGGTTAACGGGTGATTTTGAAAACGCCCAGGATGGTCAAGATTTCTTTAATAAGGCGGGACGCATTACGGCCAAACGCATTGCCACCGCCTTTGAGCAGTTGCAGGATCCCCTTTCTGAAGAGCGACTTGACCTGCTGACTAAGCAGTTTTCAACCCTGCTCAAAGACACAGTGCTACCCACTCTTTTGCAAACGCATTTCGATCGTGACACCTTTATCAAGAAAATCAGCAACCTACCGCTTGATCCAGCCGCTTATGAGGCCGAAGAACAGCCCATCATCAAGCGGGCACTTGGTCTGACGGCCGAACTGATTTTTGAGTCGGCTGACGAGATCGATAATTTCACCGTGGCTACCTTTGGGGCGTTTTTGAAAAAGACTCACCTTATTTTAGAGAAGGTCGAGCGCGTGGCGGATCAGCTGGCTTCGATTCACGGCAGCACCTACGGTGAGATGCAAATTTCGGCCCATGAAGAATTTGAACTGAGCTACAGAAGGCTGCTTAGCAAAAAACTCGATCGTCTGAAACTGTTTGGGGTGCCAGATTTTGAAAATCATTACCTCCCTCTGTCTCCCGCCTATATTTCGCTGCTGGCAAGACCACTGATTGAGAAAGATAGCGGTAATCATGGAGAAAATGAGCCCCATTTCCAAAAGAAACAATTATCAGAACGTTTTGCTGAATTGCGCCAAGCTGAACAGGTACAGCCGCAAAACTTTGAAGTGTTTATGGCCAAACATCAGCGCATTTTTATTACTGGGGGTGCAGGTGCCGGAAAAACGACCCTTCTGAAAAAAGTGGCCGTTTATGCCAGTAATCAACAGCTGCCTGAAGAGCTGTCTGAGTGGCGCGGTAAAATACCATTCTTTTTTCGCCTGCGCGACATCACGCCAGATAACCCACTGCCCACAACGCTAGATGAACTGCCTTTAAAAACTCAGCTTACCGGTTTACCAAGCAATCCAACGCGGTATGTGCAGCAGCGTTTTCGATCAAAGCAAGCAATCCTGTTGATTGACGGGTTTGATGAGGTTGAAGAGGCGCTGCAGCTAGAAACGCTGGAGTTTGTAGAGAATGTGCTTGAACAGCACCCCGATACGATTTGCGTGCTGAGCGGGCGACCCGAAGTGCTGCAGACAGAGGCGATTCGACAACAGCTTACCCAGCAAACGTTTATGCATATTGAGCTACAGCGAATGACGGCCGAACAAATTAGCCAGTTTATTGGGCTGTGGTTTGGGGCACTACAAAAATTGGTCGCTGAGAACCCTAGCCTCTTGCCCGAAGAGAGCGCATCGCGGCTGTCCGTTCAGCAACAGCAGATTCAGGGGCAAATACGGCATAGCCCCCAGCTTCGTGAGCTGGCCACCACCCCGCTGCTGTGTGCCCTCATATGCGCCCTATTTCAGCGTAATCATCAAGTCAATGGCAAAAATGTGCATGAACTGTACCAAATTGGGCTCAGAATGCTGCTGAAACAGCGGGATGGCGACCGAGGCATTGGGCTAAAACGATATGGCAAGCTGCCGGAATATGCAGACTGGAAGCGCCCGCTGGCCGAAATTGCCTACCGCTCTATTGAGCAAAATGAACCGACGATTGAAGCGGATGATTTGAGCCACTTACTCAAAATTGATGGATTTGAGACCGATGTTTTGATTGAATATTTGACGGAGCGTGCCAGCCTATTGGAGCGATTACCCAACCGGCGTTTTGAGTTTTTACACCGCTCCTTTGCTGAATATTTGGCCGCCCTACATATCATTGACAAACGACTTGTAAACGTGAAATGGCTGCATGCGGCACGGCTTGATCAGGCCCATTGGGAAGGCACCATTCGTCAGCTTGTGCTAAACGGGGTGGAGGCTGATCAAACGGCCATATTGGAAGCGTTGGCCAGCGGCGACGAAGGGGATCACAGCCG
>JBCCFD010000231.1:0-11903 GCA_039029915.1 Chloroflexota bacterium | reverse complement strand
GGCCGCGAGGGCGAATGGCGGTCGGCTTGGGAGCGTATCACCGAGGAGAGCGTCCTCTTTCGCCTTGGCGATCAGCCGACGAGGGTGGATCGCTATGGCTGCGTCTTGGCAAATCTTGTTTGCTCGAGCTGCGCAATGAGCGCTTCTGGTGTGGATACGGCCGTTAAAATGGGGGCGCAATTTTCGAGGAGCTGAGTTAGATTAGACTGGTGCTCTAAATCTTCGAGCTGTTTTTTTATTGGCAACGACTGAATCGTTTTGTCGCCGTGTTTATATTTATTGCAGACGTGTAGGTGCTTAAATTCACTCAGTCTGTCTAAATGACAAACCGCTAAATAGTCTAACGAACCCACAACATCTATCGCATATCGAAGCAGTAGTAAATCGAGCCAGCCAACGCGAAAGCCTTCTTGCCAATCGTCGTACCCATTAACGGCATCCCGTATATTTTTGGATAGGTGGGGCGCTTCAGTGACAAACGGACCGGCTCCGTGACGCGTTGCATAGGCTCGGGTAATGCCAATCCGCGTCACCTTGCCATCGTATTCAGCTTCTCTCAGTAGCTGATTTGCATTAGCTAGTGTGACTGTGCTCCAGGTGGTGTATGGGTGAAAACCGTACCATTCATCAAGTAAAACACCCTGCGAGGCTTCAAAAACGGCAGTTTTATGCTTATCAAGCAAATAGGCAAGATAGTCACTTGTGCAGATGTCAATGTTCTTGCCGAAGGATGAATATACTTCAACAAGCTGATGGATTTCATTTGGGTGTTGGAAAATCGCCATCTCTTTCGCAATAGCGTCATTCTGGGGCAGCTGTAGCTGATTTAGTTTGTATTGGGCCATCGATTTTATGAAATTTAATTTCGCATAGAGAGTGTCGTTGTTTAAAAAATCACGCATTTGCAAAACATCATTTCCATGTACGACAAAATCAGCCATCGTCTCCCCCACACCCATCCCGCAGCTACCGTGGCGGTTCGTCCCTCGCGCTAGTTCTTTTAACCGATTGATGGCCCGATGGAATGGGGTGGTAATTAAACATTCTCCATCAATAACAATTCGGTTCAGAGGGGTTTTGATACCAATCGCTTCTAAATGTTTTGCTTCTTCCAGAAGTGCAAAAGGCTCTACCATCATGAAGCGGGATAAAAAGGTGTCAGCCCCTGCAAGGGTGCCCGCCCCGAATTGTGAGAAGACGTGTTCTCTAGGTTTTGGCTCAGCTGTGACCACGCGGTGACCGGCCTGAGCTCCGCCGCTAAATCGAACCACAAGTGTGGCATCATGTTTGCGGGTCAGAAAATCCACAATTGACCCTTTGCCAGAATCACCAAACCCCAGATCGACGGTTAGGAATGCTTGTTTCATGTTGAACCTCTTAGGCCAATTCCGAAAAATAGTCAGAGCGAAGCTGTACCATTCTATGAAATTGGCTTGAGGCATTTTCGGATTGAATGCTCATTTATTTTTCCGAAAATGCCTTAGAAGTGAGAGTGGAGGAGATATAGTGAGGAGAAATGAGCTAGAGGATGGCATTTGTGCTTCTCAAATGCCCCCTCTAACTTATGAAATCTTTCACTTCCTGCTGTTGTATTTCAAGATGGTGCGCTCCACCTAGCCTTACAAACGTCCATCATCGTCTGATACGGCCGTTGCTGCTAGCCGGCCTTTACCCATGCTCAGGACAGGCTGGCGGTTTTTAGCATATGTTTTTAGAGCAGATGAGGCTGTTTGGGCAGAGTTGGCATCGTAGCCAGCATCAACGAGGTCTGTCACCCCATCGTATAAATCATCAACCACCCCTTCGCACAGCCCAATGGCCAGCGCGATCGTTTCACAAACGGCCGTTTCATCTTCAAGCAATAACACCCGTTCGCCTAGTAAATCGCGCCACACATTTTGAACCTCGCTTTTCTTGCCGTGGTACGTGTTGGCTGGAATGATGTGGAAATATTCATACTTTTCCTGAACAGCTTCGACGACTTGCTGAATCGGGACATCTTGCTCAACAGCACCACCAATATGCTGCTGGATGTGGTCCTTACGCACCACTTTGTATGGTTTTTCGTCACCAATGGTGAACAAATACCCTTTTTTACCTCGCTTTTCGTAGCAATCGATAGAGGTATTGTGCGCCATAAAGTACATGCCGAGTTCATAGGTTTCATGGACTTGGCCACCCCCATTTCCTTCTAGAAAAATCTTACCTAGATCATCATCCATCTCAATACCAGATTCAAACTGCCCGATTTGTAAGGGCACACGATCTGTGTACGCATCACCGATTGCCCCAAATAGAACCTGTGGATGTTCAACATATCCTTTTTGGATCAGCAGACGCATGAGTGAGCCAAGTTTTGTTTGCAACACGCGTGGCACTGTGCCCATTGAGCCAGTCACATCAAATAGAACACCAATTGAGAGTGATGTTGGATGATCAACACTGTCGCGGCTTTCTCTAACTTTGCCATAAGGATTCATGTCGTCATGCACCTGAATCACGCCAGATGAGCGTACATGTTGATCATAAGTAAATGCCGATTGATTTGTTTGTTTTCTATGCGTTTGTCTTGATTGATATGCGTTGTTATTCCATTTTGAATATCCCATTATTTACCTCGCTATTATTTGGGGATTAGGGACTGGGATTTAGGGATTGTCTGTAAACTTTTATCGTATCCAAATGGATCAAAAGCACGAATCCCAGTTCAGTGTTCCGAAGTTTCTAATTTGACAACTCTGTTAGGTAAGTGCTTCGGAACCTCGAGGAAACGAAGTTTGCTGCCGTTGTTTTATTCTAAGCAGGAACTTCGTTTCACTTAACCAGTCTCTTATTTCTGATTACAAATTACCAATTAGGCCAATTCCAAAAATGCCTTACTGTTGTTCTACAGCGAAAATGGCCGAAACTTTGGCGCGCCGTATAGTCGCTGCAAAATTTCCTGAAAATCATCAAAGAGGGCCCAGCTGTTTTGGGGTCTTCGATGTGGGGAACCTATTAAGCAAGCCTTGAGAAAAGCACCGATCGGTTTGGGTACAGATGTAGGCACAGTTTTTGTGGCCACATCACCTCCCAAGAGCTTTAATAGCGTCATACCGGCCAGGTAAATGTCGGTGGCTGGCGTAGACGGCCGTTTCTCTAAAACTTCCATTGGATAAAACGGTTTATATGATGGGCTGATTGCTTTGACTTTTTCGCCAATTGGCTGTGAGTAGCACCAATCAATGAGCTTGCCATTGTGGTCATTAAGATTGAGGAGCAAATGAGGCGGAATGACGGCCCCATGCACCCAACCTAATTGATGTGTTTTAGCAAGCGCTGCCAACAACCGATTAAACATCCAGGCGGCATCTGCTGGATGTATGCCTTGGGGATGCGCTTGAATGACCTCAGCTAACGTTACAAATTCATTTTCGTTTTCTAATACATTGATCGCTCGTTCAGCCCCACTGGCATCTTTGACCTTGAAACTTTCGATCAGAGTTGGGAAGTGAGCCAGCAGTGGATCACCTTTTAGGTCGTTTTTTAAATGCTTAAGCCAGCTTGACTCAGCCAGCATTAAATCATTGTTTTTTGGCTGTCGGACGATTTTTAAAATGACCTTTTTTGAACCTGTCTCAGCTTGCCAAATATCGGCAATATCCCCCGGTGCTGAAACGGCCGTTGTCACATACACATTCTGACCTGATTCAAATTTCAGCCCGCCCTGACTGGTTCTTAGCTCTATTAAAGCTTGGCTGTACCAAAATTGAAGCTTTAAGAACGCATCATTTGCCTCTTTCTTGAAGTTGGGGTGGTGATCGGGATGTACCTGTTGAGCCAATTGGCGGAAACACCGTTTCAATGCGTCACCGCTTATTTTTGATAGATTACCAAATATGTCGGAGGCGCTGCTTGCTTCTATTAATCTCTGGTGGATTTCGTTAAAATAAACTGTTTTCATAGTCAAAATTTAGTTAGTGTTGTTTGTACACAATATATTAGTGTATTAAGTACACAATGTCAATAGGCAATAATAGGATTCAACCGAAAAACTAAAATTCACTGGTCAACCGTCCAATATTTTTAATCTCCATGCCGCCATCCCCAATTCCCTAACTTTTTGATACCATTGAGCAAGAGAGGAAAGATGACCTTACAAAGAAAGCTTAAATTCGGACAAATTGGGGGTGGGCGCGGTTCATTTATTGGCCGGGTTCATCGGCGTGCCGCTCAAGCGGATGGGCAAACCGAGTTAGTAGCAGGGGCATTTTCCAGTACGCCCGAAAAGGCAAAGGCTTCTGGGCGTGATTTGCTGATAGCTGACTCTCGAAACTATGGTAGCTGGCAGGAGATGCTGGACAATGAGGTCTCCTTACTAATTGGCGAGCGAATTGATTTTGTCAATATTGTGACGCCGAATCATATGCATTTTGAGCCTGCTTTGGCCTTTGTAGAGGCTGGGTTTCACGTCATTATGGACAAGCCGATGGTGCATACCTCTGCTCAAGCCGAAGCTTTGGCAACGGCCGTTCACAATCACAACGTCATTTTTGCTTTAACCCATAACTACACTGGCTACCCGATGGTAAAAGAAGGTCGAGAGTGGATCAGAAACGGCCGTTTGGGGCAGATTCAGCGCGTGGTTGTTGAATATCCTCAGGGTTGGTTAAGACGGCGCGTTGAAATTGAGGGGGCTGACCAAAGCCATATCTGGCGTTTAAATCCTGCTATATCGGGAATTGGGGGAGCAGTAGGAGACATTGGCTCACACTGTGAAAACCTAATGACCACGATGACCGGCTTAGAGCTTGAGGCGATTTGTGCCGATTTAAGCACCTTCATTTCACCACATGGCCTCGATGATGATGCCAGTATCCTGCTGCGCTTTACAAACGGGGCTAAAGGACTCCTCTACTGCTCTCAAATTGCGACGGCCGAAGAAAATAATCTCAATATCCGAATTTATGGCACCAAGGGGGCTTTGGCCTGGCATCAGGAACATCCCAACCAGTTGACTTTCAAAGACCCCAACGGTCCAGCCAAAACTTTTAAACGCGGCCATGATTATTTGTCCGGATTTGCTAAAAATGCGACCCATTTGCCGCCCGGACACCCCGAAAGCTTTTTTGATGCGTTTAGCAATGTTTTCAAAAACTTCACAAGCACAGTTCGGGCAAGGCTGGAAGGAAGAGAACCAACGGCGCAAGCGCTCGATTTCCCAACGGTTGAGGATGGGGCTCGCGGTGTTAAATTTATCGAGAAGGTGATTGAAAGCGGAAATAGCGAAAAGAAGTGGGTGGAGTTTAAATAGATCATGAAATTTGAAGGTAAAGTGGCTGTTGTGACGGGGGCTGGTGAAGGGATTGGCTTGAAAATTGTAGAAAATCTTGTTGCTGCTGGCGCATTCGTGGTGTTGAATGACCTGGATGAGGCCAAAGCAATGCTGGCGGCTGAGCGGATTGGTGACGGAAACGGCCGTTGTTTAGGTGTCGGTGGGGATGTAGCCAAAGTGCCTGTTGTGCGCGGCTTGGTTGAGATGGCGGTTGAAAAATACGGCCGTTTGGACTTCGCCATTGCGAATGCCGGCGTCACATTATGGAATCGGTTTTTAGAATATAAGCCTGAAGATTTCCAAACCGTCCTCAGCATTAACCTAAGCGGCTCTTTTTTTCTTGCTCAGGCAGCCGCCCAACAAATCAAGAAGCAGGGAGATGGTGGACGCATTCTGTTTATGTCCTCTGTGACTGGTGTACAGGCGATTGAATTCTTATCGGCCTACGCCATGTCTAAGGCGGCCTTAAGCATGTTGGCCAAACAGCTGGTGATCGAGCTTGGCCCTCTTGGTATCACCGTCAACGCCATTGCCCCTGGCGCAACCGTAACCCCCCGCAATTTGGCAGACGATCCCAACTATGAGACTGTATGGGGCCAAATTATACCCACCCGAAGGCCTGCACATACTAATGATATTGCTAATACGGCACTTTTTTTACTTTCTCCTGAAGCGAGCCAAATCAATGGTCAAACCATTATCGTAGATGGAGGTTGGACAGCGACAAGTCCAGTACCATCTCTGGACTTTGTGACGTAAGGATAGCGTTGAGAGAAGAGAAAACAAAGAAGAAAGTAGAGAGAAGAGAGTGATATTGGTGATATTAAGGTGGTAAATGCACCAATATGCTCATTTAATAATACACCAATTTATCAACCTACTAACCTAAATATGAAAACACCTACAACAAGTCAAATTTTCGGTGAAGCAAACTATGTCGAAGAAACACGTTTGGTCGGTGATGGCAAAGCGGGACAGCTTCCCATCACGGCTGATCAGTTGCTAAATGAGCCCAGTGGCACCCTCTTTGGCATGACGCAAAATGTTGGGATGGGGTGGCGACCTGAAGACGTGGGAAAAGCACAATTTTTGATTATGAGCACGCAAGGTGGTCTGCGGGCTGAGGACGGAACGCCAATCGCGCTTGGCTATCACACAGGACACTGGGAAATTGGATTGCTAGTGAAAAAAGGAGCCGAAACATTTCGTGAGCAGGGGGTCGTGCCATTTTCTGCAACGGTGAGCGACCCCTGTGACGGCCGTTCCCAAGGTACTACAGGTATGTTTGACAGCCTGCCGTATCGAAATGATGCTGCTATGACAATGCGTCGACTGATTCGTTCGCTGCCCACCCGACAGGGAGTGATGGGTATCGCTACCTGTGATAAAGGATTGCCCGCCATGATGCAGGCGCTTGCTGGCTCAAGCGAGCTGCCCGGCATTATTGTGCCCGGTGGCGTAACCCTCCCTGCTATCGACGCGGAGGATGCAGGGACCGTCCAAACGATTGGTGCTCGCTTTGCTCATGACTTAATCTCATTGGATTATGCCGCTTCAATGGGGTGCCGGGCCTGTGGATCAGCGGGTGGTGGCTGCCAATTTTTAGGGACGGCTGCAACGGCCCAAGTGGTAGCTGAGGCGTTTGGTATGAGCCTGCCGCACAGCGCCCTTTCACCGTCAGGCGAACCTATTTGGCTTGATCTTGCGTATCGATCTGCGCTAGCTTTACTCAAAATGTCAGTTGATAAAATCCCATTTTCAAAGCTGCTGACGCAAAAGTCGCTAGAAAATGCGATGCTATTGCATGCAGCGTTTGGCGGTTCGACAAATTTGCTGCTACATATTCCCGCTATTGCTCACGCGGCTGGTTTGAAGCTGCCTACCGTTGCGGACTGGCAGCGAATTAACCAGCAGACGCCTCGGTTAGTGGATGCATTGCCTAATGGCCCTCGAAATCATCCGACAGTGCAAGTGTTTATGGCGGGGGGGGTGCCGGAAGTCATGCTTCATCTTCGTAAAATGGGGCTTTTACATACGGATGTGTTGACAGCATCTGGTGAAACGCTTGCTACGGTTTTGGATTGGTGGGAAACAAGTGAACGGAGAACAGCCGTTCGCGCCAAGCTGGCTTCTTCAGGTCAAATTGATCCCGATCTGGTGATTATGGATGCAGATAGAGCTAAAAAAGAAGGGTTAAGCAGTACGGTATTGTTTCCAACGGGCAATCTGGCTCCTGAAGGATCAGTGATCAAAGCCACGGCCATTGATCCTTCTGTTGTGGGTGAAGATAATGTGTATCGTCATCGTGGCCAAGCGAGGGTGTTTACTTCTGAGAAAACGGCCGTTCAGGCAATCAAAGGTTTAACCGAAAATCCCGTTAAAGAAAATGACGTGCTGGTGCTCATAGGCGGTGGGCCTCTGGGAACCGGTATGGAAGAAACGTACCAAGTGACCGCCGCCTTAAAATACATTCCGTGGGGTAAAACAGTCCCCGTGCTCACAGACGCTCGTTTTTCGGGGGTTTCTACAGGGGCATGTGTCGGCCATGTTGGCCCTGAGGCGTTGGCAGGTGGCTCTATTGGCAAGGTGAGAGACGGGGATTGGATTGAGATTATGATTGATCGCTCAAATCTGGTTGGCTCGATTGAACTCGTGGAAACGGGAGATGGGGCGGTTTTTGATAAACGGCCGTTGCATCCTCAGCTCCAGAGACATCCCCAGCTGCCAAACGATACGCGTCTATGGGCAGCCCTTCAGCAAGCCAGCGGTGGGACTTGGCGCGGCTGTATTTATGATGTTGATGAGATTGTGGAGATAATACAGCTGGGTTTGGAAATGAGAGAAAAAAATAAATTAGGAAGATTATGAAATTACTAAATTTTTCAACAGAAAACAACGATGATTGGCGCTTGGGAATTTTGACTGAGCGGGGCATTGTGGATGTTGCCAGTACGGCGTTTATGAATCAGCTAAATGTGCCTTCTACGATGCATGAGGTGATTGAGTTAGGCCAAGACGAGCTCTCATCGGTATTAGACGTCGCGACGAAGTTTGTAGATGAAACGGCCGTTACCATTGGCCCTAGCGTGCTTTATCCAGAGAAAATTATCTGCATTGGTTTGAATTACAAAAAACATGCGGAAGAAGCGGGGGCTGGCATTCCCGATACCCCTGTGCTGTTTTCAAAATTCAACAACAGTTTGGCGGGTCATGGAGAAGTGATCCCACTCCCAAGCAATGCCCAGCAGTATGATTATGAGGTTGAACTTGGTGTTATTATTGGCAAAGAGACGCGATATGTGTCTGAGGCGGAGGCGATGGATGCCGTTTTTGGCTATTGCACCATCAATGACCTCAGCGTTCGCGATCTGCAGATGCGCACGAGCCAATGGTTGTTAGGGAAGACATTAAACAAATTTATGCCGATTGGTCCTTATCTTGTCACAGCAGATGATGTCTCTGACCCACATAATTTAGCCTTATCAACTTGGGTAAACGGTGAAAAGCGGCAAGACTCTAATACCAACGACCTTCTATTTAATATTCCCTATTTAATTCACTACATTAGCCAATATTTCACCCTTCAACCGGGTGATGTCATTTCTACTGGTACCCCAGAAGGCGTTGTGTTGGGGATGTCGCCCCAAAATTGGCTTGTGTCTGGAGATGAAGTAACCGTAGAGGTTGAGGGTCTAGGTCAATTGACGAATGTGATGGGGGATGAGTCGTGACTGTGGTTGATGACGTGTAGCGCGTAAAGTGTGCTGTTTGAGGCGTGAAAATACCTTAACCACCTAATACCTGACACCTGACACGTGACACTTGACACCTAAAATCGACACCTTTAAAAGGAGAAAAAATGGCAAACAAATATTTAGTAACTGGTGCTATGGGATGTATTGGCGCCTGGGTTTTGAAGCATTTGGCAGAGCAGGGGAAGCAGACGATAAGTTTTGACCTCTCTACCGATAGACATCGATTAGATTTATTGATGCCCTCTGAGGAGCAGGAGGCTATTACGTTTATCCAGGGCGATCTGACTGATTATGAGCAGGTCGAAACGGCCGTTAATCAGCATGGAATCACCCACATCATTCACCTTGCGGCGCTACAGGTGCCGTTTTGCCGAGCTGATCCAGTGCTTGGCTCACAGGTCAATGTGGTGGGAACGGTCAATATTTTTGAATCAGCCCTGAAGGCAGACATCAAGCACGTAGCCTTGGCCTCATCTATCGCGGTATATGGGGGTGTTGCTGAATACCCTGAGGGCTTAGTGACGCACGATGCCCCCCGTAAGCCACACACGCTTTATGGCGTCTACAAAGTGGCCAATGAGGATACAGCAAGAGTTTACTGGCAAGATTATGGCGTGAGCAGCTTGGGTTTACGGCCGTATACCGTCTATGGCGTAGGGCGAGACCAGGGGTTAACGAGCGATCCCACCAAGGCCATCTTAGCGGCCATTAAAGGTGAGCCATTTGAGATTGGGTTTGGCGGCAAGATGCAGTTCCAATTGGCCTCTGATGTCGCTTTACAATTCATCGATGCTTCGGAGCAAAAGATAGAAGGGTCGCATTTTTACAATCTTGGCACGCCTGTGACGCACGTTGATGAATTTGTTTCGCATATACAGCATGCTATTCCAAACACGCAAATCACAAGAACAGATACAATTTTGCCGTTTCCTGAGGGGTTTGATGATACTGAATTAAAAACGGCCGTTGGCACCGTATACGAAACACCACTCCAAGAGGGAATTGCCCAAACAATCGAGCATTTTAAGTCGAAAATTTAAAAGATTTGTACAACTGCTGCCCATTACATAACAGCAGCTTTTTTATCGATGAAGAAAATTTCTTATTCGTTTGAGGCGTTGCGTTTTTTGATTTCCTCTTCTAAGCTCTGCGTGTTGTTTCTTGTGGTAATGATAATAATGGTTGACATGGCGAGCGTGGTTACAAAAACAGGTACATTGGTACGCCAATAGCCTAGAACAATCCAGGCTAAGACAATAAGGCCAAAAATGATAGCAACGGCCGTTTGCGTTGTTTTGGCCTTTTTTAATTTTTCCTCAACTTCAGTTGTACTTAACTCGCTAAAATCTGACATATTTTTCTCCTAAATTTAAAAAACCGTGCAGGTATGTTATAGCAAGAAAAAGGAAAAGATTCATGTCTGATTGCTTTTTTTTAAAATCTTGATATTATATGTATATGCATTTAAAAGATGCTCCAAATAACATCAACCCCTTAAATCAGCTTAATTGCCTGAATGCTAATCTCCGCAAGGCTTCTCGAGTCATTTTGTCCCTTTACATGGATGAAATGAGAGAGTCAGATGTGAGCGGGACTCAATTTACGCTACTTTCAGCCATTGCTGGCTTTAAAGAAGCAAAGATCGGTGAATTAGCTGAATTTATGTCCATGGATCAAACTACAGTTACCAGAAATGTCAACCTGTTAAAAAAGGGTGGTTATGTGGCCGTTTTTTCTGGCTCTGACAAACGCACAAGAGTGGTTCACCTCACTGAAAAGGGACAGCGAACAGTCGAATCAACACAGCCAATGTGGATGAAAGCCCAACAAAAAATTTGGTCAGAACTGGGGGAAGAGAAGGCTTTGCAGCTTCTAGAAATTAGTGAATTAATTGTGCAGATGAATAAGAAAAAATAGCTTATATTTTTTTGATAAATATATGTATATACATTTATAGTAGGAGAACAAATATGTTAACCCTGACACAAACCTTTCTTTCCACCGCCTTTATTATTGGCATCGGCACCTTTGTCCTCATTACCTGTGGTGCGTTTATTGGATACAGCGTGGGAAATCAGAAACCTCAGCCTCCCGAAGCACAAAAACGTTTACCTTGGGCATTATTCTTATTAGTAGGGGTGTGGTTTGGGGTGGCAATCGCAACGAGCACTGCCGGATTAATTTCCTTGCAGCTTGTTTTGCCATTTTTTAGCTTTCCAGTCGTTATTGGTTGGCTTCTTTCCTATTCGGAGCCAGTAAAAAAATTAATAAAGGGAATCCCGACTCATTGGCTTATTTTAGTTCAATCTTACCGTATGGCTGGCGGCATATTTATCTTCCCATATTTAACAGCAGGCGTTTTGACGCGTGGGTTTGCCATTAATGCGGGGATTGGTGATGTTCTTACGGGCGTTTTTGCGTTAGGTGTTGGTTGGGCCGTTTTCAAATATGGTGCCAGAATGCGCTGGCTTTTTTATAGCTGGACAGCGTTTGGGATATTAGATTTGGTATTGGCGATGATGTCAGCCGGGGTATTTGGTTTCGCTGCCAAAGGTGTGGCTCCAAATTTCCCAATTACAGCGATACCGCTATTTTATGGCCCTCCCTTTGGCATCCTAATTCATATTATTACTCTTCGAAATTTTAATCTGCGCTATTCGGAAGATGCTCAAGAGAAAACGGCCGTTAATCATCAACCCTCAAACGCTGTTTCTTAAAAGAATTAGCGGGGTATTTGTACAGAAAATAAAGGTCGCCTTACTAAGATTGAAGAGCAAAGATTGGAGACTAAGCCAACCTTTGCTCTTTAAATTTTCTTATATTCCCAAAGGATC
>JBCCFD010000230.1:0-12011 GCA_039029915.1 Chloroflexota bacterium | reverse complement strand
GCAATAAAAAGACCGCCGGTCCGAAACTGTTCTCCAAAGCGGGTCACGTTCAGTTCTCGGGTAATCAACAGCATGCCGCGCCACCAGCAGATGGCGATGATGGCAAAAAGCCCGACATCACTGTGCCAGGCATTGTTGTTTGTTTGGGTTATGCTTCTAAGCAACTGGCCCACCCAGCTAAAATCAAAAATTGAGCCACCTCCGTACAAAAATGTGCGAATGGCCCAGATGATTATAAAAATCACGGTCACGATTATGATTTGTTGCTGAGTTTCCATAGGAACCCTCAGTTTTGTCAGCAAGGTGGAAAAGTAGAGAGGAATTAAAATAAGGACAAGTAAGCTGATCGTTAGCTGTACTGGTTGAAAAATTTCTAGCCAGCCCATCAGCGCATAAGCCAATGGCACAATGAGCGCTACCTCCATCAGGCCCCACGCCACGAAAAGCAGATGATGCCTGAAAATAGCACCCCATTTGGCCCGTTGACTACTTTCTTTCATGGTGAACTCTTTGGCAGAGAGATTGCTTCGATTGAGTTGGGTGTTCATACAGGCTTATTCGTCTAGTTCCGCAATGTTTTCAATAGGTTTTGTTTGCTCTAGCGTTTCCCAGGCGCTAATGATGGTTTGTAGCTCTTTCTTATTTTCTGGAAGCTCACCATACCTTATTTTGACATAGGCTTGAGTAATGATGCGCGTCTCTTTTAGATTCTCTGGCCACGTTTGGGCTAACGTGTTGAGGTATTCATAAGGGGTCTCGGTCGTTAGACGCGGAAACCCATTTGCCTCAGCGGCACGGCACATGTGCCGATAAATACGCCGAATAGAAACGGCCGTTCGCCAATCGCGCCACGCATCAATGCGGGAGAGGAGTTTATCGAGTAACCCTTCACCTGAATTATCTTTTGAATCCCGGTCAACGCGGTCTGAGTTCCCTTCATCAAAAGTTACCG
The DNA here is from genome assembly GCA_039029915.1 of Chloroflexota bacterium. GTDB lineage: Bacteria > Chloroflexota > Anaerolineae > Promineifilales > Promineifilaceae > QQUD01. Next base: position 11,059 of record JBCCFD010000230.1, on the reverse strand, counting down.
TTCGGCGACTCATCGACACGGTTAAAGCAACAATTAGAATAAAGGCAATAATGAGCAACAGGCCCAATAGATTGGAATATTGTTGAAAATAAGATAAGTCAAGCGAAAATTGACCAAATGTAGGCGGTGGCAATTCGGGTGGAGCACCGGTAGCCGTTTCTTCTGGATTTGTATTAAACCGCTCTAATTTTGCGGCGATTTTGGTTAATAGTCGGAAAATGCCGAACGTGGAAACAAGGAAATTAACGAGGAGCGTTAAGCTTCGTTCAATAATTTGCCAGATTGGAAGAAATAAATCGATTGCCGTGAGTCCCGCGATGGCCAATAAAAATTGAATAGCGATGACAAGTGGCGTTAGCCAACCTACAATAGTTGGCAAAGAATCCCCGCTAAGTAAGGCTGCAATGAGTGTGGCGATAACTATAATGCCCCCAGCAGCGATTAAAATCATCGATAGCCATTTGGGGTTTAGTGCCGCTGAGTGGCCTGACTGCCCTTTCTCGATTTCTTCAGCGCGCGTGAGAGAAATGGCCGTTAATCCAGCTAGCAAAAAGAGCAATAGATAGGGAGAAACATCCCAAATCAGCCGTGAATGACCAAACCAAACAATCAGTGGGGACAAGATCAGCCCACCTAGGCGCAAGCGGAGACCAATCATGTTGATATCCACTTCCCGAGTAGCTAGGCGCAAGCCACGCATCCAAGCAATTAATACCAAAAATAGGATGCCCAGCGCCTGAGGCCATCGTATCCCGCCTGATGTTGTTAAATCCTGAAGCAGGACGCGCAGCCAACTTGGATCAAAAAAGCTGTCTGGGGAGTAAACAATCGCCCGAATTGAAAGGTAAATGGTTGTTAATAACGCCACTGCTGTTAAAAGCGGCATTTGATCTTCGTTTAGCCCAAGCTTGGCTAAGAGGCGGCTATAATTAAACGCAAATAACATTAAGCAGCCGATCCATAGAAAGAATGAGGCTGGCGGCCAAAATCGGGCCCACTGCATAATTCCTAACGCCAGCGGTGTGAGCAGTGCCGCATCCATAATCACGTAGCACAGCGCCAGCATTTCATGATGCACATACTTCCATGCCAGCATTATCTGTTTAAGTCGAGCCTCTGTGAATACGGGGCTGGGAGTGATGCGCGCTTGGGCCACGGTTACGCTTTCTCCAACTCAATAGATACCGGTTCGGGTGATGGGATCGCATTCAATGCCGCTTCTGTGGCGTTGCTAGCCTTGATGCCTTTTTGGAAGGCGGGTACGGTTGCCGGAATATGGTAGGTCAATAGATTACCTAGCCCCTTTGGTGGCGGTTCGTCAGCAAGTGACAGGAGCACAACCCGACGACCAGCTTCCTTCAACCGCACAAGGGCTACTATAATCTCGTCGGTGACAACGGCCGTTACCAGCACAATCGTACTTGACCATGGAATACTCGGGCTTTCCCGCAGCAAGAGACGCTCAATAGAACCTGTAGCGTATTCAGTAACGGCCGCCAGCGCCTCTAGCGTATGCCCCAATTGATTGGGTGAGCGGCTGGGCGGAACGCGGATTGGTTGATCAGAGTTAGGCACTGAGCCATTCGCATAGACACCAACGGCCCAATCTTGTTGAATACCGTAGTTTAAAATCGATCCAGCTACACTAATGGACCGTTCGAGCTTTTCAGGTTCAAAGCCCATCCAATGTCTGGGCATAGTGGCCACATTTAAAAAGACCGCAATTGTCATGCCAACTGATGGATCGTAGACTTTTGTTTGTAAATAACCCCGTCGGGCTGACGCTTTCCAGTGCACATCTCGAAACCGATCGCCGTATTGGTAATCGCGCACACCCTGGGTTTTAATGGGATCCGTAAATAAGCTTTGGTGAACCCGAATATCGCCAAACGGCTCTTTTGGGGGTAGGTCTAACGCTTCAAGCGGGAAAATTTGAGGGTACACCACCAAATTATCAATATATTGGTGTGTCCTTTCGACCGTGAAAAGGGTGAAAATATCGCCTGACGCGTAGCTTACCGGACCCACGATGTAGTAGCCTCGTTGGGGAAAGCGCAGGGTCACTGTTCGTTCAGTCGATTCACGGCCGTATAGTGAAAAGGTATTTTGAAGCGTGTATTTACCTGTGATCTCACTAGCAGCCTGAGAAATTGCTAGCTCAGACTCAATCGCAATCGGTAACTCATCCCTGAACTGAAGCCAAGTGAGCGGCAGTAGCTTATCGTTGCCCACCTTTAGGGTAAATTCAATCGCTTCTCCGGGGAACACGCGCGTTCGATTAAAACTGCGCTCATAGGTGACGCCAAATAGGGCCAGATTTTTCCAAATCGTACTCACCCACACGATGCAGAGCAGGGCAAATCCAAGGGCAAGCATCGCAGAATTGCGATCTGCAAAAAAGCCTATGATGATAAAAAGCACTGCCAAAGGGACCCAAGCATCGCTAAAAATTGAGTTTTCACGTTCGCGCAGTACCAAGCCTCGAGCTTGCGCCACGTCATGCATATCAATGCCCTTACCAGCTACAGCTGCCTGCATGATATTTTGCCGCGCCTTTTTGCGAGAGGCTCTCGTGTTCTCCCGAACAATCAGGTGAATATCATTAAAATTATCGGTCATTCGCTTTCTACAGGAACCGGCACCACATTAACGACATCGCGCATAATGTCGGCTGGTTTTCGGCCTCGCAAGCGGGTCTGTGGGTTAATCATGAGGCGATGAGTCAGCACAAATGGAGCCATCACTTTGACGTCGTCTGGAATCACAAAGTCGCGGCCTCGAATTGCCGCCATTGCTTGGCAGGTGCGATAGAGCGCCATCGTTGCTCGTGGGCTAGCACCTAGCTCTATATCTTCATGGTCCCGAGTGGCTCTGCAAACATTGACGATATATTGTCGAATCGATTCTTCAACCCGCACCTTTCGTACCTCGTCCTGCATGGCGACGATATCTTCAGGTTGTAGCACAGGTTCAAGAGTCAATAGGGGGTCTTGGCGTTCAAAACGAAGCAAAATTTCATTCTCTTCACTGTCAGAAGGATATCCCATCGCTACCTTCATAATAAACCGATCAAGCTGGGCTTCGGGGAGGGGGAAGGTTCCTTCCAGTTCAACAGGATTTTGGGTGGCGAGAACAAGAAACGGCCGTGGTAGCTTGTGGGTTGTGATATCAATCGTGACCTGCCGTTCCTGCATTGCTTCAAGTAAAGCAGATTGGGTTCGAGGGGTTGCTCGGTTAATCTCATCAGCCAACAATATTTCAGAAAAAATTGGGCCAGCTCTAAACTCAAACTCTTTTTCTTTTTGGTCAAAATAGTAAATACCCGTTACGTCTGATGGCAGCAAATCCGGTGTAAATTGCACCCGTCTAAACGTTGAGCCAAGCGAGGCCGCAATCGTTTTTGCGAGCATGGTTTTACCCGTACCCGGTACATCTTCGAGCAGTAAATGCCCCTCACACAGCATGGCGATAAGGGCCAGTTCAATGATGTCATCTTTCCCAATGATGACTTTTTGGATATTTTCTTTTAGCTTTTTTGCATTTGATTCAATCATAAACTGCGTCTTCTTTATTGGGGTTTTGATTTACTTTACCAAGGGTCATACTTAAGTGCATTGCCCAATTTTATATTCAAGAGTTTTGTTGAAAATTACTTAAATATATTTTTAACTTAACGTCCTGTGCAAATTTTGATTACCTCCGGTGAAGATTGTCATGAGGTATTGTCAAAGATACATGCATATTAGGCTAAGCTAAGTTCGTCTCATATTTGAGATGATACAAAATCAAGGATATCTATTTTTGTTAAGATGCCCTGTATTTTGCCATCTGTGGCGATGACAACGACGTTGCGGTTGCTAAAAATGGCCATTAAGGTTTCCAATGGCGTGTTGGGGCGTACAACAGGAACATTTGGATCAACAATTGATTCAATGGTTTCATCTGGCTCGTGGACATGGTCTGTGAGAAGCATATGGTTTAGAAGGTCAATTTCTGTGACAATGCCGACTAAAAGGTCATTTTTATCAACAACGGGCAGCTGAGAAATGTTGTTCTCCTTTAGCACACCAATGACATCTTTCATATTGTCTGTTGTGCGAGCCGTAAGAATATCTGTAGCATCTTTTCCACTTTGCACATCGCTCGCTCGAAAATCAACCCAGGCTCGTTCGAGGAAGCTATTTTCACGCATCCAGTCATCGTTATAGATTTTACTCAAGTAACGTGACCCTGAATCGGGCAAAATAATCACCACGACATCATCTTCAGTGAGATTTTGCTGTCTGGCATATTTGATTGCCCCAATGATGGCTGCGCCACATGAGCCGCCTGCAAAGATACCTTCTTCACGAACTAAGCGGCGAGTCATCAGAAAGCATTCGCGGTCATTAACCTGAACAACTGTGTCGACTACGCTTAAATCTGTTGTGCTTGGTAGGAAATCCTCCCCAATGCCTTCCACTTTATACCCATCTGCTTTGGTGAATTGACCGCTTTTGTGAAGCTCAAAAAGAATGGAGCCTATCGGATCAACGCCCACAATTTGCACGTTTTGGTTTTTTTCTTTGAGGTATTTACCAACACCGCTAATCGTTCCGCCCGTGCCCATACCAGCCACAAAGTGGGTAATCTTACCTTTTGTTTGTTCCCAAATTTCAGGTCCAGTTGATTCAACATGCGTTTGCGGATTGACTGGATTGTGATACTGATTGGCCAAAATGGCGTTTGGCGTATCTTCGACAAGCTGGTTAGCCACGGAATAGTAAGACCGAGGGTCGTCGGGTTCAACGGCCGTTGGTGTAACAACGACCCGAGCACCATAGGCGCGGAGTAGCTGAATTTTTTCCTGTGACATCTTGTCTGGCATCACAAAAATCGTGCGATATCCTTTAATTGCTGCGGCAATTGCCAGACCCACGCCGGTATTTCCTGACGTCGATTCGACGATGGTACCACCGGGCTTTAATCTGCCAGAGCGCTCTGCATCTTCGATGATTGATGGCCCGATCCGATCTTTGACAGAACCACCGGGATTGAAATATTCAACTTTGACCAAAATGGTGCAGGGAAGATCGCTTCCGATGGAGTTAAGCCGAACTAAAGGCGTCTGGCCAATAGTCCCTAATATATTTTCGTGGAAGTCCATTTCATCAATTGATGCACTGACTGCTTTTGTCATGTTTTGTCACCTTAATTTGGGTTATGATTGGTATACAAAAATTTGTAAGATACGGCGCACATTACAGTTATTGAATTAGTAACTGTTGAACGACCTATATTATAGAGTGGGTCAAACGGTTTTTAAAATTAGGCGAGATTTAATAATTGATGATTAATTGTTTTCTTGTCTGAATAAGGATGCACATTGAGCGAAGAGGTAATTATCTATTCAGACGGTGGGTCTGATCCAAATCCAGGAATTGGCGGTTGGGCTGCCATTTTGCAGTTTGGCAAACATGAGAAGGTTCTAACGGGAAATGATCCTGAGACGACCAACAATCGAATGGAGCTAACGGCGGCGGTGCGGGCCCTTCAGGCGTTAAAACGGCCGTGTTCTATCCAATTTTATACAGACTCACAATATTTACGTCGGGGAATCACTGAGTGGATTGATGGTTGGGAGGCGAAGGGGTGGAAAAGTAAGTCAGGAAAACCTATTCAAAATGTCGACCTTTGGCAAACGCTTAAGCCGTTGGTGGGTCAGCACACGATTGAGTGGCACTGGGTTAAAGGACACGCCGGTAATGTGATGAATGAGCGGGTTGATATCCTTGCGCGCCAAGCCCGCTTAGATATTACCCCAGAGGATACCTTGCCTGATGATGTGCCAAAGCTATATTTGCGCGCTTCGTACAAGGGGAAAACGGGTAATGGGGCCTGGGGTGCAGTCTTGGAAGCTGATGGGGAGACTGAGCAATACAGCGGAACGGCCGTTGATACTTCTAATAACCGAATGGAGCTAACTGCTGCAATAGAAGGAATCTTGATGTTGCCAGCCGGAAGCTCTGTGCAGATTTTTACATCCTCAGATTATGTCTTTCAAGGTATTACAAAGTGGATTATCGGTTGGCGGAAGAGAAATTGGGTTAAACGAGACGAGAAGCCTGTGGCCAATGCCGATCTATGGCAGGCTTTAGATGAACTCACGAATCAATATTCAGTGAAGTGGGTCAATGCGAAGGGAAAAGATTTAAGAGGGTTGAATGAGGCGGGTAAAATTGCGTCTGAAACGCTAACGTTGATATAAAAATGAGCTGAACAAACTTACGTTTCTCGAAGATAGCGGCAGGTCGCATGTAAAAAGCCAAAATTTCCAACCGGTGGGGTTAACTCCATAATCTCAACGATTTCAAATACATGACCATCAAAAGCTAACTCTTCACCCACTTCAGGTTTTTCGCTGATATTTATAATAGCGCCCGGATGTTCTCCACCTTCTACAACATAACTAATTTTGTAGAAAATATCACTTTGCATTTTTAACATCTCCAGATACTACTCCTTATTTACCGATTATAACAGCCTTTTCGACATTCCCTATGGGTTGTTCCGCTTTAACCGAGCCTAAAATGAGTTCCCGAAAAAACGTACTCAGATGTGGAAAAGAAGGTTTTTAAAAATTAGCATCCCTAAGCAAACTTCTCATTTCTTTTAATTGCTTAAAAATCTAGTAAACAACATGGTTCTGTCAGTTAAAATTAAAGCTCTGCCAAATTGCGATGTCTTAATTTAAAAGCTAAGTCAAGTGCCATATTCCTCATCACAACGAAGCCAATAAGTGTATTATCATTGCACAAAGATTGGAATGTGTCACGTTCAATTTTAAATAAATGCGCCCCATTTTTGGTCGAACGAACTGAAGCTGAGCGGTATCCTTGATCTATAAGGGCCATTTCTCCAACAACCTGACCCTGCCCTAAAATGACCAAACTGCGTGAATTATTAAGCCCATGAATAAAAACATCAACGGTCCCTTCAGCGATGATATACATCTCACTCCCCGTTGTATTTTGCTCAATAAAAACAGTGTTTGGATTAATGTTTACTTCATGACAGATGCTAACAACCTGTTGAAGTTCATCATCGCCTAGGCCAGAAAATAATTGCACCCTCTTTAATAATTCAACCATTGTCATTTGTTTCATACCCTGTTGTTTGCTTATATCTTGTTGAAAGATGTCACCTGTTTGGACAATTGTTTCTTGAACTGGTAGAATTTTGACGCTTGGACATCTTTAATAAACGCCTAGCCGAAGTGGCGAAACTGGCAGACGCGCTACGTTCAGGGCGTAGTGAGCATTACGCTCGTGTGGGTTCGAATCCCACCTTCGGCACTATTTCATTTCCAGATTGTTTCAAACGACTTCTTTTCGTCTACCTAACCGCATTTTGACGTATAAAGCCTTTTGCGTCAACTGATTATCAAAATTATCCCCTAACTAAATCACTAAAAAATCCCTTTGAGAAAATCATCACGAACGGTATAATTAACCGACGATTTTACGTGAACTTTAATTTGAGGAACATCAAATGATTTTTGTCATAGCTGTTGCAGCGGTCTTTCTCCCAGTTCTTTTTGGACTTGGGCTCGCGGCGGGCATTTCCCGATTTGACCATGTAATTGAAACAACTAAAGAAGAAGTAGCTAATAAAGACAAGGGATACGAACCCGATGTCACAATGGGTTATCGCATTCGAACAACAAATGATTCGGATACCCAAATTAAGGAAGCGCGCATCCTTGCGGCGAAGAAAGCTGCCGCAACGCCAAGAGGCGCAAACGTCAAAATTGGGTCGCTTGCCAAGCCCCAACTGAAAACTGCATGGGAAGGCGTTGATGCCGACCCTTTAACAGCCGCTCGTATTGCTGAGTTTCACGGTTGGGAAGGCGTTAAAACTGGCACATCTGGTGCATCAGCTGCCCCTGTTGCTGCGGCTGGGACCGGTGGCGCGGTTAAGATCAAGCTGATACCTGGCACAGATTATGAATTTACCGCGATAACTGCCAGTATGTCGAAAGATGAGCGTAAAGTTGCCCGCAGAGCAAATGCTAAAGCTAGATATGCGGCATTCAAGAAGGCGAAAGCAACCGGTATGACGGCGTCTGGACCTATTGGGGCGGCACCGCCTCGGGCCGCTGCGGCGGCGCCAGTTGCCGCAACCGCGGACAGTAGTGCCGCAGCTGCTCCACCGGCTGCTCCGCCAGTCGTTATTGAGGTTCCGGCTCATATTAAGCCACCTGTCCTGATTGAGATTACAGATGATATGGACAAGGCGGCAAAGTCAAAAGCTCGCATTGCCAACTCAAAGGCAAAATCAGCCTATAATAAAGCGCTGAAAGAAGCCGGTATTGACCCAGCCGCATTAAAGGCTTCTCAACAAGCGGCTGCGGCCGCGGCTGCAGCGCCACAAGCGGCTGCGGCACCACCTCCAACAACCGCGGCACCGGCCGCTGCGGAAACCGTACAGCTTCCACCGGGGATTGAACCACCGGCGTTGGTTGAAATTACAGATGACATGGACAAGGCGGCAAAATCAAAGGCTCGTATTGCCAATTCAAAGGCAAAATCAGCTTTTAATAAAGCGCTGAAGGCGGCTGGTATTGATCCAAAGTCAGTTGATCTTTCAAAGCTTGGTTCTCCTGCACCAGCCGCGGCAGCGGCAACATCTGCCTCTGCTCCAGCAGCATCGGACGCACCCCAGCTCCCGCCCGGGATTGAGCCTCCAGTCTTAATTGAGATTACTGACGGTATGGATAAAGCTGAAAAGTCAAAGGCTCGAATTGCCAATTCAAAAGCTAAATCGGCTTTCAATAAGGCGCTAAAAGCCGCGGGTATTGATCCTAAATCAATTGAGTTATCTAAACTTGGGTCAGCCGCACCGGCAGCTCAAGCATCAGCGCCGGCCGCTGCTCCTGCCCCAGCACCGACTACGGTCAGTGGGCCTCAGTTGCCGCCGGGAATTGAGCCACTCGTTCTTGTTGAAATTACTCCTGATATGAGCAAGGAGGAAAAATCGAAAGCAAGGATTGCTAATTCAAAGGCCAAATCAGCTTACAACAAAGCATTGAAAGCGGCGGGTATTGATCCCAAATCTTTGTCTTAGCGTTTACACGACGCAATCACAGAATCCTGTGTGAAGACGGAATATAATTATAGGCGGCACCTATTTGGTGCCGCCTTTTTTTATAGTTGTTCTTCGAGATACTTTTTTAAACCAGCCAGTAGCGAATCCATCCCTTTATGGTAGGTGCTTTTGATGAAGAGTGTGTCCATTAGTTGCCCAACGGGGCCATACTTGAGTTCATAAATTGGAGAGACGACGATTTCAGTTTTATTTTCGGCTACGGGCGTGAGGATGAAGCGAATGTCAACCGTTTTAAAGGGCATGTTTGTGTTGGTGACGCGCATCGTTAATGCATTTTCTGGCTCCCACTTGACGACTTCTTCATCTAGGAAATTGCGTCCACCTAAGTCGCAATACCTTGTTGCACCTAATCCTTCAGACTGTTGCTCAGAAGTCACATAAGATTTGATGACGCCGGGGTTCCATGCAGCAATATTGCCAATGTCGGCGAGGGCTGACCAAACGGCCGTTTTTGAGGCATTGATCGTAGTTTTTGTTTCAAATGTTCCCATTTTTTCATTCCTTGGTCGTGAATTTTTCTGATTATGCTTGAATTAAATTGCCAAAGCGATGAAAAAGTGTGCCAAATGATGCCAATAATCCGTTAGTTACCCGCTAGACCGCTGACTACAACCAAAAAAGACAAGGTCAAACAGCTGATCAATAAAATTTTCTAAATCATAGGTCCGCTTGTGAGGGAAATTGCTAATTGCGAAATGCTCCATGCTACCTAGCAGCGTGTCCCGGATGAGCGGGCTGGGGGTTGTGGTGCGAATACGGCCGTTTTCTTTTAAGTTATCAATTAGTTCAATGTACAAACGAGCGTAGTTTCTGTTTAATCGATAAAATTCATCTGCAAACTCATTGTCAACGTAACGGCCGTGTCTACCAAAAATAATTCGACCTAACTGCCAATCAGCCTCCATCATCTTGAGCTGATTTTTGATTAATGCCCGCATTTTTTGAAAGGGGTCTAGCTGTTGGGCCACAATAGCCTCACTGCTTTTTTGCAACCTTTCATAAAAATCCGTCACGATATTGTTAACAATCCCCTGCTTATTATCGAAATGGAGAAAGACCGTCCCCTCTGCCACGCCTGCTGCTTGGGCAATATCCTTTGCAGTCGTGTTTTCAAAACCGTGCTGGCTGATCAACTGCTTGGCGACGTTAAGGATGAGATGCTGTGTTTTTTGAGAGCGTTCTGTGGGCTTGCGTTTACGGCCGTTGATAGTGGTTGCCTTATTTTCCATTTGCTTATCATACTGAGCAATAGGCAAAGAATGCAAACTTTTAGCGCCTTAAAAATGAGTTGCACTCATAAAACAGCTCAAAAACCCTTTAAAATCGCCAAAAAATACCAAATGCTTGATATTTTTCTGAGTTGCACTCATAATTGCACCATAGTCAAAATAAAATCTGCGTGGATATAGAGTCCTCAACTCAAAACATTAAACACGTGGCACTTCCTTGGAGATACAAAGCGATGCAAGAAAAATTTTTAACTGAAGAACATATCATGTTCCGCGATGCAGTTCGGGAATTCATTAAGCGTGATATTTTGCCTTACCATGAACAATGGGAAGAAGACGGCATCGTCCCGCGCGACATTTGGCTAAAAGCTGGTGAAAATGGCTTTTTGTGCATGGATGTTCCTGAAGAGTATGGCGGCATGGGCGTTGATGATTACCGTTACTTAGCCATCTTTACCGAAGAGCTCGCCAAGAATGGGGTTCACGGGCCGGGGTTTGGGATTACGAATGAACTGGTTGTGCCCTACTTAATGGCTTTTGGAAACGAAGAGCAAAAGAAACGCTGGTTTCCTAAATTGGCTTCAGGTGAATATATTGGGGCCCTCGCCATGACAGAGCCAAATGCTGGCAGCGATCTTCAAAGCGCACAAACAACAGCTATCCGCAATGGGGACCATTTTGTG
>JBCCFD010000229.1:0-12064 GCA_039029915.1 Chloroflexota bacterium | reverse complement strand
TATGGTGCAGTTATTTCGATTGGCATTCTTGGTATTCATGTGGGAACGTCTGCCCTTGATGAAATGTTACGGTTAACCCGATCTGGCGGCATCGTGGTGATTTCTGTGCGGAATCCATATTATGAGCCATCGGGCTATCAAGCCCACGTTCATTCTTTAGTGGCGGCTGGTGAAATTAAGCTTCTTGTTGAGTCTGAAAAACCGTATATTTTAGATGAAGGTGCCACTGCGATGTATCTGGTAATGGAGCGACAGTAGATGATGATTCAGCAATTTTTATTGAACGGTGAGTGGCAACTGAGCGGTGGGGAGATTGATCTGATTCCGGCTCAGGTTCCAGGGAATGTGCACACTGCACTGCTGCAGGCTGGCCTTATTGCCGATCCATATTATCGTGACCAAGAAGTAGTCGCTTTTTGGGTAGGAGAAACGGATTGGACGTTTGAACGGCCGTTTACCATCCCCCATGATTTGCTTAAAAGTGACAAACTTTTGCTTAAATGTCACGGGCTAGACACGCTGGCCACCATTTGGATAAACGGCCGTGAGCTTGCCCAAACCGACAATATGTTTCGCATCTATGAATTTGACCTCAAACCTTTTGTCAATGAAGGAAAAAACGACATCAAAATTCAATTTAAGGCGCCCGCTACTTATGCCATGCAGCGTCTTCGCGAGCGGTATCTTCACAATTGGGGCGTAGAAAAAGATCCCAAGCGGGCCGGTGAATTTATCAGCCATCATAAGCTGCCCGGCGGAAACTACTTGCGCAAGGAACAGTGCAATTTTGGCTGGGATTGGGGACCAAAGGTGCCGACGGCTGGCATATGGCAAGATATTGAGATTGTGGCGTTTAATAATGCGCGGATTGATGATATTTACATTCGTCAGGTTCACAAAGAAGGTGTTGTTGATTTATCTGTTGATTTGAACGTTGAAAAAATCACAGCTGGGAATTTGAAAGCCCAACTTACCGTGATTTTTGACGACCAACCGGTTGCTACTGCTGAGCAAACTGTTGATGAGAAACTAACCCAATTTCATTTAACGATTGAAAAACCGAACTTATGGTGGCCCAATGGCTTAGGCGAGCAGCCCCTTTACACAGTTTTGGTCCAGTTGAGAGATGCTCAGAATCAAGCGCTTGACCAAACTTCCTGTCGTATTGGGCTACGGACGCTGAGATTGGTTCGGCAGCCCGACGAGTGGGGGGAAAGCTTCCATTTTGAAGCAAACGGGGTTCCCTTCTTTAGTAAGGGGGCCAACTGGATTCCGGCTGAAAGCTTTCTTGATTGGCTAACAGCGGATGATTATGAGCGGCTTATTCAGGATTCTGCCCTGGTGAACATGAATATGCTGCGGGTTTGGGGGGGCGGTATCTATGAGCCGGATTTGTTTTATGATCTATGTGATGAGTATGGTATCTGTGTTTGGCAGGATTTCATGTTTGGCTGTGCCACTTATCCCACTTTTGATGACGAATGGATGGCAACGTTTGAGCAAGAGGCAATTGGTCAGATTCAACGATTACGACATCATGCCTCTCTCGCATTATGGTGCGGTAATAATGAGCTAGAACAAGGGCTGGTTGCCCCCGAAGAGACGGAAACCACGATGAGCTGGGCCGAATACGGCCGTTTATTTGATCAGCTTCTCCCTAAACTGGTGCAGCAGCTCGATCCACAAACAGATTATTGGCCCTCTAGCCCCCACACGCCAATCGGGGATCGGCATAATTTTAACGACCCAACGAGCGGAGATGCCCACATCTGGAATGTTTGGCACGGTTTAGAGCCGTTCGAGTTTTATCGGACCTGTTTGCATCGGTTTAACAGTGAATTTGGCTTTCAATCTTTCCCCGAACCGAAAACCGTTTATGCTTATACAGAGCCTCAAGATCGCAACATTACGACATATGTCATGGAACACCATCAGCGAAGCGACAACGGCAACTCGAGAATCATGCATTACATGCTCGATTGGTTTCGGTTACCAACCTCATTTGAAAATACGCTCTGGCTCAGTCAGATTCAGCAGGGAATGGCGATTAAGTATGCTGTGGAGCATTGGCGGCGCACGATGCCGCGCGGCATGGGGACGCTTTACTGGCAGCTAAACGACTGCTGGCCGGTCGCGAGCTGGGCATCGATTGATTATTATGGCCGCTGGAAAGCCCTGCACTATATGGCGAGGCACTTTTTTGCACCTGTCTTGATTTCTGGCTTAGAGGATTGGGATAGTGGGGATGTGGAAATCCATTTGACCAACGATCAAATTGTCGAGCAAACGGGTGAAGTCGTGTGGCAGTTGTTAACGACTGCGGGTGCTGTTTTAGAAAACGGCCGTTTCCCGACAACCATCTCCCCAATTAGCAGCAGCCAAGTTCTGACGCTTAATTTCAAAGAAGCCATTGCGGCCCATACGGCACGTCAACTAATGGTGCATTTGAGCTTTGAGCAGGATGACCAAATACTCTCAGACAATCTCGTTCTGTTTTGTCGACCTAAACATTTAGAGCTAGCTGTGCCGTCAATCCATGCCGTTTACGAAGCGGACGAAGATGGATTTATCGAAGTCACAATAACAACTGACACCACTGCAATCTGGGTCTGGCTCCATTCCGAGCAGCTTGATATTCGCCTGAGCGACAACTTCTTTCATCTGCTCCCAGGGCAATCAAAAGTGATTACCATTGTTGTGGATGAAGAGATTGGTCTTGAAGAGGTTAAAACGGCCGTTCCTATTCAATCATTGGTTGACACATTTGCATAATTAATTTGGCCGATGGGTTAATTGAAAATAACTGTTGAAAACGACCTGGACTACTGATCTTGATGTGCGGCTAGGAAATCAAGAACGGCCGTTTCAATCATTTCTGCCCCAATCGGTTTAACATCATTATGGTCAGCGTTAGGGATGATAAGCAGCTCTTTTGGCTCACTAGCCGCTTCAAATAAGCGGTAGCTATTGGCAACGGGGATAAGCCGATCTTTTTCACCATGCATGAGTAAAACTGGACGAGGGGCGATCGATTGAATATTTTCTGTCGAGTTAACTTCAGTGATGGGGATGCCTGCTTTCCACTCTCCCAACCGCAGCGCGATCCAGTGTGTTTGAGTATTGGGCTGGTCAATGAGCCCCCCAACGATTTCTTGGGCATTTTCTTCTAGGCTTGAAAACGTGCTTAATAAAATGACGGAATGAATTTCGGGCATATTGGCGGCTGCTTCTAAAACGACTGAACCACCTAACGAGTAGCCATACAATGATATTAACTCGTGATTGACTTCAGGCTGGGCCTGAAGGAAAGAAATAGCCGTTTGCATATCCTGCATTTCATTAAATCCAAAAGTGGTTAGCTCACCGTCGCTGTTGCCGTGATTTCGTAAATCAAAAAGCAAAACCCCATAGCCCGCTTCCGAAAGGTATTCGGCATCAGAAAGCATGTGATCTTTATTCCCAGCCAAGCCGTGGATTAAAATAACCGCTGACCCATCCTGCTGAGGTGTGGCTGGTATGTACCACCCTTCCAGCGACAGGCCATCATCCGTTATCAGCGTCACATCCTCCCACATCGAAATATTGAACCGTGCCGGTGTGGAGGTGCTTGGTAACCGCCCCGGGTGAATAAAAGAGTTAACAAAGCTGTTAACAAGATACCCAGCTCCTAAACTAGATAAAATAATAAATGCAATAACCCCAAACAGCAGGAGCTTAAAGATTCTTTGGATGATTTTTTTCATGATATAAGCCAGTTTGATTTCCGAAAACCCTTTTCGCTTATCTAAACACCTCTTATGAATAAATTGTGACAACTCAGGTGCAAACAAGGTGTTTTGCATGATAGAGCACGGGTTTTTCAATCCTTATAATCGCTACATGGAGAGGATACCGTATTTGATGTAGAATGGAACCGTAGAGAGAAAAGGAGAATATTATGGAGTCCAGTTTTTTATCAGAAGTTGTCTTACCCTTGGCTATCGTCATTATTATGATTGCGGTGGGCATGTCGTTAACTCTTGCTGATTTTCGGCGTATTTTGTCTCATCCGAAAGCGGTTGGTGTTGGCGTGCTTTGTCAGCTCATTTTATTACCGATTATTGGAATCTTAGTGGCGACGATATTTCCCTTAAGTTCAGTTTTTGCAATCAGCATTGTGCTTTTAGCCGCTTCGCCTGGCGGTACCACCTCGAATTTGGTGTCTCATGCCGCTGAGCTTGATAGGGCATTATCGGTGACATTAACGGCCGTTTCTAATTTGTTTTCTTGGCTTACCATTCCGATTTTGTTAGGCATTTCATTTCGGCTTTTTTCAGATGGCGGCACCGTTGGCAATTTTCCCGTTGTTGATGTGATGGTTCAAGTGGCAGCCTTGACCTTTGTTCCGATTATTATTGGAATGGCTATTCGCCACTATCAGCCAAACTTTGCGGAACGAACCAAAAATGGGTCAAAAATCTTTTCGGGTGTCTTTCTGTTGATTGTCATCCTTGCGCTTGTCATTCAAAATTGGAATACAATTTTAACCGAAGCCCCCCGCTTTGCCCCCGCCTTTATTGTAATGAACGCCGTAGCGTTAGCTGTAGGTTATGGTGCCGCACGTTTCTTTGGTTTGAGCACAAAGCAATCTGTGACGATTGGCGTTGAAACTGGCCTGCAGAATTCGACGCTAGCCATCACAATTGCGCTTTCGATTCTAAGCAGCAGCGATATGGCCATTATTCCAGGTCTTTATGGGATTTGGATGCTGGCAACGGGCTTTGCCTTTGCCTTTGGTATGAACAGAGGCTCAGAATCGGTAGAAAGTGCGACCGTAATCTGAAAAACTAGATGAGTTGCTTTTTTAAAAGATGAATCCCTTGCTCAATTTCACCTTGTTCTAGTTTGCTAAATCCTAACAGCAGTGAGGGGGGGACAGGTTGGGTGAAGTGAAATTGGGCACCGGGGGTAACGTGGACACCGTCTTTTAAGAGTTGAGCCACGATTTGCTGCTCATTGACGTCTCCCTTGAGATACAGCATAAGATGGAGCCCCGCCGGCTCTTGAGAGAATGTGACTTGGTCACCGAGGTGGTGGGTTACGGCCGTTACCAGCGATTTTCGAATGCCACCATAATGATTCCTCAACTGACGCAAATGTCGCATGAAGTGCCCTTCGCTCATAAAGTCAGAAACAGCAGCCTGAGTTAGCGTTGGAGAACCACGATCAATCACCCGTTTTGCCTGTAAAAATGGCTCAATAAGCTGCTCTGGCAAGACAATATACGCCAATCTTAAAGCTGGAAATAGAACCTTTGAAAAAGTCCCCAGATAGATGACTCGACCAATTGAGTCTAACCCTTGCAGAGAAGAACGCGGCCTTCCTTCATACCGTAGGGCACCGTCATAATCATCCTCAATAATGTAGGTGTCTTTAGAAGACACCCAATTGAGCAACTTTAAGCGTCTGTTCGCACTAAGCGCACCGCCTCTCGGAAATTGATTGGAAGGGGTAATAAACAGCAGCTTAGGATTAATGTTTTGGGGCAGTGTATCAACTGGTAATCCTTGAGCATCAACCGGGATAGGAACCACCTTGGCTCCATGCGCCTGGAAAATTTCAAATGCGTCGGGATAGCCTGGAGACTCAATGAATACCGCATCGTTGTTGTCTACAAACAGTCTAGCCAGTAAATCAAACGCCTGCTGGGCACCATTTAAAACGACAATCTGGCGCGCATCGCAGGTCACGCCGCGATATTGAGAAATATAGTCGGCAATAGCTATCCGTAATGGCAAAAAGCCAGCCACAGAGCCATATCGGGAAAGCATCATATCATCTGTGCTGAGGTATCGGCTTAAAAGCTGTCGCCAAATGTGGTAGGGAAAAACGTGGGGATAAGACCGGCCGAAGCCAAAATCGATAAACGGCCGTTTATCAGCCTCACCCCTATCGAAATTAGAATCACCAAGCCTTTTTACCCAATTTGCCAATGGGAGTGCCTGGTCCAGCTTATTATCAATAAGGGTTTTTGGTTCTAACCCTTCTAGCTCAGGGTTTACAAAAGTGCCTGCTCCAGTGTTCGATACGATGAACCCTTCAGACAATAGCAAGGCATAAGCTTCTTTAACCGTGTCCCTGGCAATATTGAGTTCCTTTGCTAGCTGGCGACTTGACGGTAATTTTTCACCTGCTGCATAGGTGCTTTGAACAATTTTTTGGCGGATAAAATGGTAAACTTGCAAGTAGAGCGGGGCTGAGCTATTTTTATGCATAATAAATTTGTGTTTCAATAAGTACACCTCGATAAATCTAGGTGCTTCAACTCTCTAAATGTAAAGATTCTCTATCGGAGCACCGCTCAGCATAGCCTACCCTGAATCAATGAATGCATTATAGCCTAAATAGGGGGTTGACCACATTTTCTGTCTATCATAATCTACGGGAGCAAAACAAAATGGCGTACCGAAGTAGCGAAAAAACAAGACAAAAAAAAGATGCGAAAAGAACTGCCATGATGCAGGCTGCTGTCTCCGTTTTTGCTGAAAAAGGTTACCATTCAGCCACGATAAGGGATATTGTTAAAGAATCAAACGTGGCAATTGGCACGTTTTACTTCTATTTTCCTGATAAAGAAACCTTATTTGTTCACCTTTATGAGGAAACCGCAGATTTTTTATTACAAACGATTGAACAAGGGGTTCGGGGTCAAGAGTCCTTATCAAAGAAAATTCAAGCAGGTTTACAAGCATATTTAAACATAGCCGTCTATGAACCTGCCATCATTAATTTGTTGCTCGTTGGCGGAATTGGAGCCGTTCCGTCATTAGCTGAAAAACGATTGGCATATCGGGAAAGATTAACATCTATTTGGCAAAAAGTGATTGACCAAGCAATCGATAGAAACGAAATCCCAGAACAAAATAGTCGTCGCATGGCAGAACTGTTTTCCGGTGGATATGATGAGATTATTTTAAATGTATTGCTCTTTCCTGAACCCGCAATTGAGGCCTCTTCAGCTTTAATTGATATGATCAACTATACACTTAATGCAGTTGGTTACACCCACGAAACCTGATTCTTTTTATGAACGATAGCAATGTGCAGTATAAGAAACTAGCTGAGCATCTAAGCAAGTTTGTCGAGTTGCCCAATCGTGAAGCGCTCTATGAACAAATGTATGAAGCGGCAAGCGAGTTGTTTAAAGCTAATAAAATTGCAATTTATCGTTATGATCGAAAGAAAGATAAGCTGTGGTGCCCCAAATATCAAAATTTACCTGATACCTACATTCAAAAAATTCTCAAAGAATTTCGTTCGCTTCCTGGTATAAAATTGTTAGAGTCGCATCAAACGATCCATATCAAAGATACATTAAAATATTTTCAAGATACCCCAATGTTTTCGTTTTTTGAAAAGGAAAATATTTTAAGCATCGTCTTTTTGCCTATGCTCTTATCGGAGGATTCTCTAGGGAGCATTGTTTTATATTTAGACGAAGTAAATAAGTTAAGTCAGGTTGAAATTGATATCGGTGAGGCGTTAGCAAAGGTGAGTGGGGCTGCACTGCAAAAATTGAGCTTACTTGAGTCCTCAAAGGCAGCCTTGCTACGAGAGAAAAAATTAAATGAAGTTTATCAATCTCTGAATCACTCAAATGATCTGCCGACCATCCTTCTCAATGTGGTGCGTTTGTCAGCCGAGCTGATTGGGGCGGATGCGGGGCTTTTAGGGGTTTTGATCGATTCAGAAATGATGACCTTTTATCCCTACAACATCCCGCCCGATATCCCCTTGCGCCCCGCATCACGCGGACGCGGCGTAGCGTGGGATATTGTTGAATCAGGGCACCCAATTTTGACGAATGAATATTTGTCCTTGAAAAATGCTCAACAAAAGTGGGCCAAAAAAGGAATTTCATCATTTATTGGCGTACCATTGCGAACCGCGAATGAATGCTTTGGGGCGTTGACGCTCTTTAACTTTCACCCCAGTCATTCTTTTAACGATAGAGACCTTTTAACTGTTGAAATTATTGGTCAACAAGCGGCAACCATCATAGAGAATTTAAAAATGATTGCCGAAGCGAATCATCGAGCCAATGCTTTGGCAAACGCATTGAGTCGCCAAGAAGAGCTGGATAAGATGAAAAACCAATTTGTTCATACGGTATCTCATGAACTCCGCTCACCATTAGGCATTATTTTTGGCCATGCAGAGCTTTTGGAGTTAGGCGCCTTAGGTGAACTTACCGATGAACAGCTTGAGTCAGTTCAAATCATGGGGCGGCGCGTACGAATGCTCAATGATTTAGTTGATGATCTTTCCGCCTTATTGGCTGCCGAAACGCAAGAGTTCCGCCGAGAGCTAATTGATACGAATTTGTTCGTAACGGCCGTTTCTACAGACCATGCTTTTAAAGCCCAAGAGCTCGATATTCGATTTGAAACAAGCATTAGCCCCAACCTCCTCTGGCTTAAAGGAGATTTCACCCACCTACAGCGGGTGTTTGATAACCTGTTCTCCAACGCCTTTAAATTTACCCCTCAAAATGGGCTCATATGCCTGCACGCCTTTAACAACAACGGCAGCGTGGAATTTGAGCTTTCTGATACTGGTGCCGGTATTGACCCCAAGCAGCTACCTCGCATTTTTGAACGTTTTTACCAAGTTCATTCGGCGGGAAAGCCCATGCGCTCCGGTACTGGCTTGGGTCTTGCCCTCGTTAAAGAAATCGTTGATGCGCATCGTGGTTCAGTGACCGTAAAGAGCACTTTGAACGAAGGCACCACCTTTAAAATTTCACTTCCCGGTTTTTCACCGCACAACAGCGCCAAGTAGAATATAATAGAATCACAAAACAAAATTCCAGCACTGAGAGAATGCTTTGAGTCTGCCTGAAAAATACGGCCGTTATCAGATCAAAAGAATAATTGGTAAAGGGGGGATGGCTACCGTCTATCTAGCTCACGATCCCCGCTTTGGCCGTGATGTGGCCCTGAAAGCGGTTGCCCCAGGGTTTAATGACGAGCCTACTTTCCAAAGCCGTTTTGAGAGAGAAGCCCGAACCATTGCCAAGCTAGAGCACCACGCCATCGTCCCCGTTTATGATTTTGGTGAAGACAATGGCCAGCTTTTTCTGGTGATGCGCCACATGCCCAACGGCACGTTGTCTGACCGCATTATTCAAGGGCCGCTAAACGGTGCTCAAGCCATTCCCATTGTGCGCCGCATTGCCGATGCGCTAGACCACGCTCACCAAAATGGCGTGGTCCATCGCGATTTAAAGCCCGGGAATATTTTGTTTGATGCGTATGAGCGAGCCTATCTGTCAGATTTTGGGATTGTGAAGCTGGCGGCAGAGGGCACACAGGCGGATTTAACGGGGAGCGGCGTCATTGGCACGCCTGCCTACATGAGTCCTGAGCAAATTCACGGGGACGAAGTGATAGACGGCCGTTCCGATATTTACACGCTTGGTGTCATTCTGTTTGAGATGCTGACTGGACGAAAGCCGTATCGGGCGGACACCCCCGTCAAGCAGATGATGGCCCACGTCATGGAGCCTATTCCCGATATTGCGAAAATTTTGCCTGACTTGCCGTCCGAATCAATTATTGTGCTGCAGCGCGCTTTGGCTAAACAAAAAGCAGACCGATATCAAAAAGCGCAAGATTTAACGGCCGATTTAACCTCAACCATCACGGGCCAAAACTTTGTGCCTATTGAGCGCAGCCAAGCGGTTGTTCAGGTGGATCACGACTCAGACACAATTTCTGAAGAGTTTCCAACCCTAACTAGCATCAGCAGCCAAAACGAATTGACGATTGAGAGAGAAGTTGAAGCTGAGGTCAATGATGCGCCACCTGATGACCAAACGCTGGCCTCAAAATCAAAGCCTAAGTCTAGTTTTCCTTGGATTGCCATTCTGCTTTTGCTGGTTGTTGGAATCGCGGGCTTCTTCGTTACTCATGAGAGTGACATTTTTAATCGCAGTGAGACGCCAAATATTGTTATTGATGCCCCAACCGCAGAACCAACCACTGCCCCTGTAGTGACAGAGGATGTGGTGGAAGCCGAAACGGCCGTTCCCGACGAGCCAACCGCCGAACCCCCAACTCCCACGGCTGAAACCCCTGCCGTTGATCTGCTGCCAGAATCGGGGTCAATTGGTCGCTCCGTTGAGGGGCAGCCGATCAGCTATGAGCGGCTGGGGGACGGTCAGAACCTGATTGTGCTGATTGGGGGGATACATGCAGGCATTGCACCCGCTTCCGTGGCGCTTGTTGATACGCTAAAAGCCGAGCTAGCAAGCGGGCCTGACCTGGCTCAGTCTGATGTTCAGATTGTTTTTATTCCAAATTTGAACCCGGACGCCGCCGAGGGGTCGCTGTTTAACAGCAACGGCGTGGACCTTGATAAAAATTGGGATTGTGACTGGTCCCCGAATGGCGGATTGGGCAATGTGGCGGCTTCATCAGGTGGTGCCGCACCGTTTTCTGAGCCGGAAACGGCCGTTTTGCAGCAGTTCTTGCTGGAGCAGCGGCAAGCCACATCTGGTGAAATGGTGGTCCTATTCTTTGACGCCCCTATCCAAACAGGCTGGGTGTCTGCCGGAGGGTGTGGCAATTCCGCCCCCACATCGCTTGGATATGAGGCACTGTTCAGTGCGGCCTCCAACTACCTAAGAGGCGATCTGGCCACCATCCAAAATTTGCCTCGAACGGGAAAAGGGATTGATTGGCTAGAGGCCAACGGCATTCCGGCCGTGATGGTTTGGCTACCCAGCGCCGACCAAGTTGATATTGCCCCAAATTTGGAGGGAGTCCTTGCCATCATGCAACAGCTATCAGAGTAGCCGGTTGGTTATTCTTTGGGGCATCTGGTCTTCGCTATTACTGATCGCCCTCATCGCTTGTAATGCCACCGAAGCCGCTGGGGAGCCGATAGACCCCACCCGCCCAGCTGAACCTACCTCTGAACCAGACGTCGACGAATCAGCGTCTGAGGTAGAAGACTCAACTTCATTTACGGCCCCTTTTGTTGATCTGTTTGACTTAAAAACGATTGATATTCCTCCTACCATGACGCCAATTCCGCTCCCAACAGAAACGGCCACCCCCAAAAACTCAACCGACACCCAAAGCAGCAATCGCCCCACGCCCCTTCCCCCAACCCCAACCTTTCCAGCTTACGGCATTACCCAAACGATTGGCGTTTCCTCGCAGGGTTTGCCCATCGTGTCCCATCGATTTGGCTTTGGGACGCATCAAATTGTGATTGTGGGGGGCATTCACGGCGGGTACGAGTGGAATACAATTTTGCTTTCCTACCAGCTCATCGATTATTTTGAGGAAAACAGCGCTGAAGTGCCCAATGATGTATCGCTGATCATCATCCCCTCCGCCAATCCGGATGGGCAATTTTTAACGACGAAGGTGCAGGGGCGGTTTGACACGGAAGCGGTCGCCCCTAACACGCAGTCGGGGCGATTTAACGGCAACGGCGTCGACCTGAATCGAAACTGGGACTGTGAATGGGAACCTGTGGGGTATTGGGGTCAGCGGGTGGTGGATACGGGCACACGGCCGTTTTCGGAGCCAGAATCTGCCCAGCTAAGCCGGTATTTAACCGGACAGCGGGTTGATGTGGTTGTCTTTTTGCACAGCGCCGCCAACGGCATTTTCATTGGGGGCTGTCCTGAACCGCTGGCAGAAACGGCCGTGATTGCTGATGTGTACAGTCAAGCCTCAACCTACCCCCTATTCCAAAACTTCAGCAGCTACCCCGTTACGGGGGACGCCAGCGATTGGTTAGCTACTCAAAATATTCCGTCGTTTTCTGTTGAGCTAAAAAACCACGGCGACATTGAGTTCGTCGAAAATTTAGCGGGCGTCAGAGCCATCATCGACTATTTCCACAACAAATAACCTACCTTAGACCCAAAGAGCCATTACCTCCATCTGCTGTGCATGATAAAAATTGAATGTATTACATCATCCAGTGCAAACTATCTTCAGGTAATTTAGGGACCCAATGATTAAAAACAGAGTGATCTTTCTATTTTTGGCCATATTGTTTGCTC
>JBCCFD010000228.1:0-12071 GCA_039029915.1 Chloroflexota bacterium | reverse complement strand
CAGATTTAGCTGACAGAATTCACTTTGATGAATCGCGGCAGCCACCGCCAAATCCTTCAATCATGGGCTATTGCACCCTGCGCATGCCTGTCACTAACGCTTGGATCGGACTTTATTTTATTCGCAAAGATGAGGAGCAAGGATTACGTTTAACCTTCAACCGAGGCGAACTGGGTGACATATTCTACAATCAACTATTGGCAGAAAAAGAGGTAATAGACCAAGAACTCCCTATTGGTACAGAATGGCAAAGTGAAGATGGGAAACATTCGATCTGGCTAAAACGTCAACTACCCGGCTCGTTAAATGAGAGCAACAAAGAAGATGCTTTTAGTTGGTTCCAGAAAAACGCTAACATGTTTGTCAATGCATTTAGACCTCGATTAGCGCGATACAAAAGAGAGTTATAAGAATTCCTTATGAATCAAACCTACTTAAACGAAAATCAATTACTCCAATCAGCCATCAAGCTTGCCAATCAGTGGCGCATTCAAGGGCTGTGGCAAGACGCCTTAACCTTGCTAAACGGTATCCATCCTCTAGCTGAAAAGATCGATGATGCGGCCAGAGCCCAAGTTTATTTAAATATCGGCCGTGTTTTAACTGAAGAGGGCATGTTTGCTGGCAAAGATAACCTGGCAACCCAACACCAAGCCCTCGAGCAGGCGCTTACCATCGCCCAACAAACCGAAAACAAGCGCCTCCTGGGCGACATATATGACGCATTAGGCTTCTCCACGCATGCAGCCTACTTAGCAGGCGATCGGAGTGAAGAACCGAAAGAAGAGCTTGGCCTTTTTGAACGCGGTTTAAAACTCCGGAAAGAAGCCGGAACCCCTTCACAAATTGCCGAGTCGCTCTTTCACGTTGGGCTAGTCTATGACGTCGTCCGAAAAGAGTATGATAAAGCGATGCCTTATCATGAGGAAGCTTACGAATTAGCTATGGAAAGTGGTGACAAAATTACGGCATCCTACGCTATTCGGCACATGGGCTTTGCCCACATTGCAAATAAGGATTTTGAAGCGGCGACTGATGCCCTCACCAAATCATTAACGCTACGCGAAGAAGCAGGTTTTATTCCCGGTGCGGCATTTGCTTTAGTTGCTTTAGCCCATGTCAATATGATGCAAGAAAATAAGGATGAAGCCCAAAAATTCCTCGTCCAAGCGCGAGATTTGCTTGTTCCCCTTGAGGCCACGGCACGGGTTGAATGGCTTGATGGGCACATTGCTTCGTTGAATGAGTGAAAGGCTGAAAATGAAAGAGAACGCACAGCAGATTCAAATTGAATCACGGCAAGAATGGCGCGACTGGCTCGCTCAAAATCATGCTCAAACGGAGGGGGTGTGGCTAGTGCGCTTCAAAAAACATAGGGCCGATAAATACGTCTCCTATGATGAGGCGGTTGAGGAGGCGCTTTGCGTTGGGTGGATCGACAGCCTGCCCCGCAAGCTTGACGAAGATCGCACGATGCTGTGGATGGCACCCCGAAAGCCAAAAAGCAACTGGTCTAAATTAAATAAGGAGCGGGTCGAAAAGATGCTTAGCCAAGGTCTAATGACGCCCGCAGGTCTTGAAAAAATAGAAGATGCGAAGCGAGATGGCTCGTGGCAGGCTCTTGATAAGATTGAAAATCTTGAGATTCCCTCTGATTTACAAACTGCTCTTGCTGGCTATGCGAATTCAAGCGCCAATTTTGAGGCATTTTCCCGCTCGGTAAAGCGCGGCATTTTGGAGTGGATATCCAACGCGAAGCGACCGGCGACACGGTCCAAACGCATCGAAGAAACGGCCCGACTGGCTCAAGACAATATTCGCGCAAATCAATGGCGAAAAAAATAAGCACATCATCAAATGGAAATCGTTTTCAATTGCCCAACCTGTAAAAAAAGTAGCTATGCGCCGTTTCAAAACGTGCCGCAGTTTCCGATTTTGGGGTATGAAACGGCCGTTCAGTTCTCAACCCAGCAAGACCACATCCCATCAGAAAATGAACACGGCTGGTGGCCCCGGCAAGAAACTTTGCCAATAATTAGCGATCTGATTATCGTGCAGGTTAAACACCCGTTTCGGACAGTTGATACAGATTCTTTTTGGACGCTTTTTACACCCCCCCTATCGGGCCAAAACGGTTGGGAAGAGCATCCTGCAGAAATTGATCAATCGGGTTTCGTAAAATGCAAAATCCAGAAAATTTTGGCGCTTTCGGACGATGCAGGCTGGTTGCAGATAAAAGTCGAAGAGGCTATTTCATTCAGTACGGCACTGAATGCCCTGCCGTGGACAAAAGAAAAGCACTCTTTTCTCGATCATTTATTGAACATTGAAGGTGGTCATTTAGAGCATTTAGGCGATTGGCTTTATTATTCCGCCAATGCCGAAAGCGATTTGGGACATTGGGCTTTGATGAAAAGGGTCGAGACGCACATCCATCTCATTACATTTGGAGTGTGGGGGTTTCACCAAGATTCAGCCTATTTGGGAAATGTACGGCTATCAAATCAGACGTATCAGGAAATTTTGGATCGGTGTAAGCATATATAAAATATTGCCACTTTAAATTCACAGTCAAACTCAATGCTTCACAATATCTCTCGGGGGAAAACTTATGAATCAAATTGAAAAAGCAATATTGAGCCTTGATGGGCTATCCGTAGGAGATGCATTTGGAGCCGCGCTTGGGGAAGGCAGCACGTCAGCATTAGCCCAAATAAATATCTCAAACCGAAAAATGCCCTCATTTCCGTGGCAATGGACAGATGATACGCATATGGCACTTTCAATTGTGGAAAATCTAGCTGAATTTGAAACGATTGAGCAAGATGAATTAGCAGAGCGGTTTGCTGAGCGGTTCAGCGAAGAACCGTATCGTGGCTATGGAGCAGGAGCGATTCAACTACTACAAAAATTGAGTGATGGTGAAAATTGGCGAGATGTCGCTCCCCAATTGTTTCAAGGTGGGTCTTATGGAAACGGAGCCGCCATGCGAGCAGCGCCTATTGGTGCGTATTATCAAAATCATCCAAAACGTGCGGCTTTAGAGGCTCAAAAATCAGCCGTAATTACCCACACCCACACAGATGGACAAGCTGGTGCCATAGCTGTAGCTGTAGCGGCTTCAATTATTCATAATTACAGTGCAGCATCTTTTCTGAATGAGGTTATCCAGTTTGTTCCTGACAGTTCAACAAGGGATGGCATCATCTTGGCTACCAAGATTCCTAAAGAGGCGTTTGATACGGCCGTTTCTCGACTTGGAACCGGTTGGTAAGTCTCAGCTCAAGATACAGTACCATTTTGTCTATGGGTTGCAGCTCATTATCTCGGAGATTTTGAGGAGGCATTATGGGTAACGGCTCAGGGCGGTGGCGACAGAGACACAACCTGTGCCATCGTTGGTGGAATTATCGCCTTATCAGTTGGAAAAGTACCCACAAACTGGATTAAACTTCGGGAAGACCTTTCAGAAGACTTTCTTGTTTAATTGGTATCACAATTACGCAACGCTTATTAAATTATTTAATACGACCAAGAGGAACAAATGAGTAAAGATTTTTTCGTGGTTGATCCAACAGGCTTAAATTTGCCGTCTGACAAAACACGGCTTATGCCCTTTATCAATGAACAAATTGGGGATGGGTACGCTGATCCAGTTGGATTTGGCACTGAGAAAATCAATAAAATGATTGAATGGGCAGGACAGAAATATGGGGCATCCCTCGATGACGAAACGCCGTGGAACACATGGCCCCCAATTTTGATGGCAAACGGCCGTTATTTAACCTTCAACTTATCGATTTACGCAGATTCAATGACGTTTATGATGATACTGTCCGATGAATGCCAAAAGCTGGGATTAATCATGATTGATCCCAGCGGTAGAGAGCCATTTATCACCCTTCCCAATGGTGGCGGATTATTAGGCTAATTAAAATTTGGGGGCTTGAGGGCTACTTAAAAATCTTGACCCCTTTTTCAATACTTTTCTTTGGCCCTACCTTAAACTGAACGTCCTCAAACTTGCCCTCTGCATCAACCACAAAGTGACTGCGAATGATGCCCATGTAGGGACGGCCATATAATTTCTTCTCGCCCCACACGCCATATGCCTCAGCCACCGTGTGCTCAGGGTCGGAGAGTAAGTTGTAAGGGAAACCCATCTTTTCACGCCATTTGGCGAGCTTCTCCGGCGCATCGGGGCTAATACCCAGTACCGTTGCGCCCGCCGCTTCAATAATCGGAAAGTTATCGCGAAAACCACACGCCTGTGTGGTACATCCCGGTGTATCCGCTTTTGGGTAAAAGAAAATCAAAACGCGCTGCCCTCGATAGTCGGACAGCTTAACTGTATTACCTTCATCTGTGATTAATTCAAAATCAGGGGCAACATCACCTACTTCAAACATCATTTTTCTCCTCGATAAGCTGGTCATTTCGTCAGCTTATCAGCCAGCCAGCTGAGTATTCATCACGCTGAATTGCTAAAACCTAATCCCCGCTCTCACTCTGCTGATTTGCTAACTCAATAGGGGCAACGGCCGTATCACTGTCGTCATCCATCGCTCGAACAGTCTCACGCTCCCCGCGTTTGGCAATAAGCTGTTCGCGGATTTCGTTGAATCGTTCGCGGTCAAGCGGATAGCGCCACGCCACGTATATTGCTCCAGATAGCATAATGGCGGGGAAGACCCCTACAAAGAAACGCAGGGTCAAAAGCGCACTTTCTGGCTGTTGTATAAAAAAGGTGCCTTCCGTACTTGTGACGAACCCAGTTAGGGACAGCACCTGTCCCACCACAAAGACCGCCAAAGCAGAGGCAAGCTTTCTAAAAAAGACCAGATATCCAGAAAAGACGCCCTCTCGCCGTTTACCATATTTCAGCTCATCTTCTTCAACCACGTCTGCCACAATCGACCACGGCACAACATTCATAGCACCATAGCCAAGACCAGCAAAAACGGCCGCTACAAACATGATATTTTGCCCGCCGGGAGGCACCATCGCCATAATGAGCAGCACAGCAATCATCAAAATCATGCTGCCGATGTATGTATCACGCTTCCCGTACTTTTCCATCGTTTTAACCGTGATGGGCATCGACAAAAAAGCGAGTCCCAGCACAATAGCCAGCAAAATATTGTCAAAACCAGGGTCGACTCGAACATAATCAACTAAGAAGCGCACAAAGACAACCAGCAGAGCATCCGATGTTGCAAACGTGATTAAATAAATGGTAGCCCCTAAACGAAACGGCCGATTACTAAACACCTCTTTAAAGGTTTGAATGGGGCGAAATGGCTCGGTAACGGGTTCTCGTTCAGGTTCTTGAATTGTATTAAATAAAATGAGAAGCGGAATAGCGAGCGTGACCCCCCAAATGCCAGCCGCCAGCAGGTAGCCAGCCCGAATGCCTGTCGTCCCACCTCCGAACCACTGGCCAAACACATCTTCTGCAAGAAGTGTAAAGGTGGCCCCAGTGACCAGTGAGGCAAAAATAGAGACCCCCATCCGCCAGCCAGCGATATTACTCCGCTCGTCATAATCTTCACTGAGTTCGGGCGTTAAGGCAATGTAGGGCACATTGACGATGGTGTAAAGCGTGTCAAAAAGGATAAAGGCGAAGCTGTAGTAAGCGGCTAAAGCAATGGGGCTTTCAAAAGGAGGGACCACAAAAAGCAGGAAAAAACTCAGTCCAAAAGGAATCGCTCCAAAGAGGAGAAACGGCCGTCTTCGTCCCCATCTCGTATTAATGCGATCGCTAATCGACCCGACTAGCGGATCATTAATTCCGTCCCAAATCTTGCCAACCAAAAACGCGGTACCGGCTAACCCAGGATCTAATCCAACAACACTCGTCAGAAATACAAATAAGAACGCATTCCGAATCGTGGATGAAGCGGCTGTTCCCCAATCCCCAAGGCCATACACAAATTTTAAGCGTCGCGGCAACGGAGCAGGAGTCGTTTGCAAATTTGTCATTGAATTGTCCTAATACTGTTAGATGACAACTGGAATGGCTCTACTTTTTTGTGAAAACCAAGCAGTATCTTGAAAAAGAAGTCGTTGGGATTTTGGTCTTCACCGAGTAAGTCTCACAGTGCCAACCCAATTCATTTCAAGGTATTTTGTGAGATTTACATACGTAAGCGGCTTTTATTTTGGCAAAACCATCGCTTGGGTCAAAGTCATTTACCGATGCATTCTATTTTACGATTCGATTTGCAGAATTAAAAGAGTAAATGGGAACCAATTAGTACTTCTTAACGTTGTACGTAATGAACGGGTTGTTTTCCAACAAGCGAACGACAAACAGCAAACGGCCGTATAGAAAACATCAAGAACTGTTGCGACTGCCTGCGTTAAGATGCTTTTATAGATTCAGACAACGACTGTTAGGCAACCAACAACCATAAGGAGATTGACATGTCAGTAACTTATATGATCACGTGGACCATTCTTGTTATTTTTGCTGTAGGCCTTGGCCGCCTTCGAGACATCCGCCAAACGGCAGGCATTGGAGCCATCACCCTCCTTATCCTTATCATGAGCCAAACATTGACGGCCCAGTTAGCCACAACCATCGGATTAGACCCAAGTTTAATCTATTCTAATCCTGAACTCTTTTTACGCAGTGGTCCGGTTGGTTGGCTTGCCCTTTTGGTGATGCCTTGCGGCTGGTTAGGCCCCATTGTTGGTATGAATTTGGTTTCTCGCCGCTTTCAAAACGAGGCATTCTAGTTCAAGCACATTTAGAACATAAAACCACGTTTTGAAACTGTAGCGTCGCGGACTTGATTGAACAATATCAATCAAGTCCGCGATTTTTTATTCACCAACGATGAGTGGCAAGTACGCCTTTTCAGGGAAGAATGACAAATCAATTTGGAACGGATTGGAAAATTTCTCGTCCGTCACAAACGATTCATCAGTAAAGGTGTTCAAATAAGCCACTAAAGCGGTGATTTCTTGATCTGATAAGTTAAGGCGGCGCACATTGCCGTTGTTATTTTGCATGATGCTGTCTAAGTTATCATGATCTTGTACCCCATCATTATAAAATTCAATGACTTCTTCAAGAGTTTGGAAACGGCCGTCGTGCATATAGGGAGCTGTTAACGCAATATTTCGCAGTGACCCTACTTTAAACGCCCCATCTTCTTGACCATTACCTGTCACGCCACCAACCCCAGCATCGATTGTTGTTAAATCAAGCCCAATATTTCGCGGTTCGTCCAAAATCTGAGCCCGCGTTTCATGACACTGGCTGCACCGACCACTGCCGTTAAATATTGTGCGCCCCAGTTCTTCTAATCCGGTGAAGTTTTCAAAATCAGACTGTACCCCTTCATCAAACTTTGATTCATAAGAAATCATTGAGCGCACAAACTGGGCCAGTGCTAACGAGATTCGCTCGCTCGTGATCTCAGGCGTTCCAAAGGCGTCCTCGAAAAGGTCAGGATAAAAGTCAGTGGTAGCTAGCTTGGTTTCGAGTGAAGCTAAATCCATGCCCATTTCGACAGGGTCTTGAATGGGCATCAACACTTGGTCTTCTAGCGTTTCGGCCCGCTCATCCCAGAAAAACGCGCCCCGCTCATAAAAACGGGCGTTAGCCAATCCCATTGAATTGCGCCCCGTCAGGCCGCCTTCAAATCCGGTGCTAAACGGATTCGGATCGGAAAAACCATTCGCTTGAACGTGGCAGGAGGCGCAGGACGTTGTGTCATTGGCAGACAGCCTGACGTCATAAAAAAGCACGCGACCTAAGGTGGCCCCTGCATCGGTGACGGGGTTGTTGTTTGGCGTGTTGTCTGCGTCTTCTAGATCTCCGTTTTCAAAATAGCGGGGCAAATCCACATTGGCATAGTTGTAATGCGAGTCGGGTAAGGTGGGAAACTCTTCGCGGTATTCTGGCGGAACGTCTTGGGTAACGGCCGTATTCATATTAAAAAAATACATCCCCAAAGCAAAAACCCCCACAATCGGAATTAGGATTATAAAGCGTGACAATGAAATCAATATAAGGCCTCCATGTATAAACGAACGAAAATATGATTTCTACAGAATAAAAAATGAATGTAGTCTTATTATGGGGAAGATATGAAGAAGTTATGAAGCAAGAGAATCAGTCTATTAGTAATGTAGGTTACTTTATACCTAAGTGAAAAGGGATTTTTACAGGCAGGCTACTAATACCGCGCTTCGATAAGCTCAGCATTTCGAGTCAATTTATAAAACATTTTCTGGATGACTCAGCTAATGTTTTATTTTCTTGATTCGACCATTTCCCAAATCTGGCTAGGGCTCAGTGGGATTTCCAGAATTTCAATCCCCGTATGGCTTAACGCATCCTCAATCGCTTGGGCAAACAGAGGCCCTGTAGGAATTGCGCCAGCTTCACCTGCCCCTTTGATCCCCAGCGGATTAAGCGGTGAGGGCGTTGTAATGTGATCCATTTCCATGCGGGGGACATCCATTGAGGTCGGCAGCAGATAATCCATAAACGAACCGCTGAGCAGCTGACCCTCGTCACTGTAGCTCAATTTTTCATAGAACGCGTTGCCGATACCTTGGGCAACACCACCGTGAATTTGACCATCCAAAATCAAGGGATTTATCACTTTGCCACAATCATGAACAATGACGTATTTTTGAATGTCGAGCGCCATTGTCTCAGGATCAATCTCTACAATCATCGCATGAACACCACTGGCCGTGGCACCATACTCTGGTCCAAAATAGTTACTCGACTCTAGACCCGGCTCGGTACCGGGTTTAACAGCTCCCCGCATTGGGTTCGCCTGCTGCGCCAGTGAGCCCAGCGTCATTGCTCGATCGGGGACGCCTTTGGGCATAACCTGACCTTCTGCTAGCTCTAAATCGTCTTCATCAACCTCAAGCAGTTCACTGGCTAGCTTCAGAATTTTTTGGCGCACGTCGAGCGCCGCTTCGTTAATCGCATTGCCGGCCACAACGGCCCCACGACTAGCAAAAGTGCCCGCGCCCCAGTGGAACTGGTCGGTATCTCCCGTCACAATGTCCACTTCGGTAACGTCTACCCCAACTTGATCCGCCACAATTTGGGCAAAGGCGGTAAAGTGCCCCTGCCCCTGCGTCCCAATACCGGTAGCAACGGAAACACGGCCGTTACTCTGCACCTGCACGCGCGCCCCTTCATACGGGCCAATCCCCGTCCCCTCCACATACGACACAATGCCTAGTCCCAGATAGCGACCTGCCGCTCTGGCTTCTGGCTGTGTTTTGTTGAAGAAGTTGTAATAGTCAATCATCTCTAACGCCCGATCTAATGCCGGTTCATAGTTGCCACTGTCGTAGGTTAAAGGTGCAAAATCTTGATAGATAACCTCATTATTGTAAGGGAACTGATCCGGTTGGATAAAGTTAAGGCGACGAATTTCGGTGCGGTCGATGTTTAGTTTTTTAGCAGCAATGTCTAACAGCCTCTCGATCACGAAAATGCCGTGCTGGCGGCCTGCCCCACGATACGGGGTGACAATCGTTTTATTCGTAAAAAGCGAGGTAAATTCGCTGTAATAGTGCGGGATATCATAGCAACCAAGCATGGTGCACTGGCTGTTAAGCGGTACCGTCAGCCCATATGGCGCATAGGCACCTGCATCATGTAGGAACTTATCGCGCAGCGCCAGAATACGGCCGTTTTCATCCAAAGCAAGTTCCGCCCAGTGAATTTGATCCCGCTCATGCGTCGTGGCCACAAAATTCTCGCTTCGGTCCTCGATCCACTTAATCGGGCGGTTTAGCTTCATGGCCGCCCAAGGCACCAGCACCTCTTCCTGATAAAACATCATGATCTTGGGACCAAACCCGCCCCCAATAAACGGCGCAATCACCCGAACCTGATTTTCTGATAGACCCAGCATGGCCGCCATGCCGTTCCGCACAAAAACAGGAGCTTGGGTAGTGTCCCAAATCGTCATCCGCTGCGCGCGCCGATCCCACTCGGCCACAACGCCCCGATTTTCCATCGCGGCGGCGGTACCGTGATCGTAGTAAAAGCGGCGCTTGATAACGTGAGCGGCCGTTTCAGCAATGGCATCGAAGTTAGCGCCGTATCCCTTTGTTTGCACCACGTGAGCATTCACGTTGTTGCCAACGCCGGGGGCAAGCGGCACGTCATCGTGAACGGTAGCACTGCTCTGAGAAACGGCCGTTTCCATATCGACCACGGCATCTAACATTTCAAAATCCACCCAAATTTGCTCGGTTGCATCTTCGGCAATGTAGCGACTGGTGGCCACTACCATCGCCACAGGCTCACCGGCAAAACGCACCTTGCCTTTGGCAAGCGGCACCTGGGTTCGCTCATTAAAGATCATACCTGCCACGGGGGGAGGCGGCACAAGAAGCGGGCCGTGTTGCCAATAGTCACCAAGCGATTCGGCCGTGTAAACAGCAATGACGCCTTCCATCGCTTCAGCATCACTCGTATCTATGCTTAAAATGGTGGCATGGGCATGGGGGCTTCGTAAAAAGGCGACGTGGGCCATGTTGGGCAGGCTAACATCATCCGTAAACAAAGCCTGTCCGCTCAACAAGCGGGGGTCTTCATTTCGCTTTATCCGTTCACCAAAGAATTGGGTTGCCGCCATCATACCTCCAAAGAAAATTGCCTTCTGCAGGATACTATAAACACGTAAGTGTTCCGAGGTTTCTAATTTTAAAACCGTGTTAGATAAACGCTTCGGAACCTCGAGGAAACGAAGTTTGTAGCCAGCATTTTAATCTAAGCAGGAACTTCGTTTCACTTAAGCATTATACCTCTAGAAATAAAAATCTCCGTTCAAAATCAAACGACTATTTTGCAAAGGTGTAACGCCGTAAACATATATTATTGAATTGACCAGTTCAGTTGAGACCTAAAATGTGAATATTTGTAATCAATCAGCAAGGACAGGGCACTTCAAAGCCGCGTTAGACCGAGTGATGAAAGCAAACTGCCGTTTGCTTTCTGGGAGCACCGTGCTAACTCGAGGGGTATGTGTCCTTGCCGTGGGGGCAAGGACACTTTTTACAATAATCCGCGCCGCTTGAGGTCTGCCGTAACGTGTTCAACAATGGCCGTTTTACTTTCCCCAATAAAGAGGCCAAATCGCTCTTCTTCCAAGCGTTTTTCAACCGCAAAATAGACGTTGCCATTTTTATACAGTGGGAAGCTACTGTTGCCAACAGTCGTATCTTCTAAAAAATCGCTTGTTTTTTTAAGTCGCTCCCAGTATGAGGGCATCAAGCGATCTGGGCGCAGATGATAGAGGTCGGTTAGACGCTTATCCTGCTGCAGCCCATTAGCCACCAATTTGTGTAATGTCAAGACTTCCTGATCACCGCGATTGATCTCCTGCCGCTCGCTTGCCGCATAGGCATAAATGGAACGGCCGTTGCTAGATTGAAATACAGGTGCCCAGAAATCTTCCCCTTGCAGGGCACGCTTCTTTAAATACATGACCGGTCTCCGCAACCCCAGCGTATGACGGCTAATCCCCCGCACGTGCAGCTTATCGCTTTTTCCCTCTTCACCTAAAATCTTGGCATCGTGCAAGAAATCAGTCAGATAGCGCCGCACTTTAGCTAGCTCAACATGACGAAACACGGGGCCTTCATTCGTTAAGGCCACCACCTCATCCCCAATTGTGTAAACAGGAAAAATCGCCTTCGCCCGTCGAGCAATAAACACATAAGTTGGAAAACGAGCAGCATTAATCAAGCCTCGTAAAATATGTTCCATTTTAGGGCGCAGCTCATCCGGTTTTTTAGCATCCAAACGAAATCCAAAAATTTCTACCTGAAAGCTTTTTTGAATACCGTGATGTCGAACCAATATGGGAACCTCATAAACGGCGCCAGGATCTTTCGTAGCCGAAATTATCT
The DNA here is from genome assembly GCA_039029915.1 of Chloroflexota bacterium. Lineage (GTDB taxonomy): Bacteria > Chloroflexota > Anaerolineae > Promineifilales > Promineifilaceae > QQUD01. The sequence continues at coordinate 164 of JBCCFD010000228.1, read as the reverse complement.
CAACGCGGGCCGTATAGGGGAACACTTCAGCAAATTCGTCAGCAGCGATTTGGCGCGTAATCGTAATCTTCATAGTTTGAAAATAAAAAATTGGTAATTAGTTATCAGGAGTTTCCCAACTTCCCTATTAACCAATTACCAATTACCAATAACTATTCTAAATT
>JBCCFD010000227.1:0-12105 GCA_039029915.1 Chloroflexota bacterium | reverse complement strand
GTGAACGAGACGGGGCCTTTAATTTCCGCTATGCCATACCCTGAAACGGGCGGCTGAAAAGCTAATGAGTGCCTAGCAGAGCTTACTAAAATAAGTAAGATAAATAATGAGACCACTAACAATAAACTGCGAACTGGTTTTGACATATTTTCTGCAGTGTATCAAAGGTTAGGTGACATAACAAGTGTTACGTTGGTTTCCATTCCTCGGGTGGTTCTTGAACGAGGCCACACATGGTGTAACCAGAGCGCAACATTTGATTAATGGCCTGCTGAATTTCATATTCTCCTCTTTGTGTGAGGCTGAGGCTATTGATAAATTGGCGAATCTGGGGCGGCAAAATGTAAATTAGTGAGGCGCCAATTTGGCTTGGTGCCTGTCCGGGAGCCGGTTTTTCAACAATTTCCGTTATTAGGTTGTCCTCACCAAAGCGTACACTGCTTCTACCAATCATCTCGTCTGGATTTAATTTTTTAAGACTGACGGCTAATTCCGTTTTAGTATCAAGATACTTCTGTCGAAGATCTAAAAGATAATTGGGCGGCAAGATATAATCGGCGGCCAGTAGGTATGCGGGTTCGGTTAAAAAGGAAGCGGCCGTTTTCACGGCATGGCCCGTCCCTAGCATCTCCTCTTGATCAAAAAAGGTTGGTGTAATCCCCCACTGAGTGCCATCATCCACATAGGTTTTAATTTGCTCACCGAGGTGATGTACCACAAAGGCTACATTTGTAACACCAGCATTTGTCAGGCTCTCCAAAATAAAATCGAGCGTGGGACGGCCGTTAATGGGCAAAAGTGGTTTAGGTGTGGTGTCAGTATACGGCCGTAACCGCTTTCCCCGCCCAGCCGCCAGCACTAAGGCACGAGTCGGAACATTAATAGATGGTTTCATATGGAATTTTCACCCCTTTTCTTATGTGCAATCATCATCTCAACGCTATAATAACAATATGTCCGAAGAAAATCAGGCAGGTTTAAGCACCCGTATTCTTTCCTTCTTCAGAAGGCATGAAGAGTGGAATGAGGTCAGTGGCTATCATTTAGGAGATATCCATTCACCTAACTTGCCTGTATTTATCCCAGAGGGTAGCACGGTTGTGGGCAATATATTTGCACCGAAGGTGGTCGTTGCTGGCTTACTTTGCGGCACGCTTGTGGCCAATCATGCTGATATCAAATCAACTGGACAAATTTGGGGAGATCTGTTCGTCGTTGGTTTTGAAATGGAACCGGGCGGGCGGATTCAAGGCTGGGTCAGTTCGGTAGATGAACATACGGCCGTTTCCCTCCAAGAAAAGGGGCAAATTCCTGAAGACGACAAAAGCGAGCTAGAAAGCTTGCTGCCTGAAAACGTTGACAGTGAACTACTTGCTAACCGAGAAAAACAGGACATTAGCGCGTTTCACCTCCTGCAGGCTGAAGCCGCCAGTGCTCACGCCGCCAGGGCGGAAATTGAACAGACTTTTGAAGCGCGGATCAAAGAAGTGGCTGGTGGTTCGTCAGAGTCCATTGCAGATCTCACAACTCAACTCCAATCGTTTCAATCCGAAAGCGGTCGCCTAACAACCGAGTTAACCGAAACTAAGGAAACCTTAGAGCAAAAAGTGGCCCAGCTTGAACGGCACCAGGCTGAACTTGAGCTAACTCGGGAACAAATCAGCGACCTGCAAACTAGCCAAGACGAGATCAAAGCTGAATATCAAAAGCTTAACGAAAAGAAAAATAATCTTGATAACGAAAACAAGGGGTTAATTGACGACTTAACAAGCGCCAATCTGGAGATCAGCGCCCTTAAATCTCAAATTCAAAATGTAGAAGAGGCCATGAAAGGCAGCCTGCAGCACTCTTCTGAGCTGCAAGAATCTTTAGAAAGGTGGCAAGAGCTCGCTGAAGTAACGGAGCAAAAAGCCAAAAAGCTTGAAGATGAAATTGCAACCCTAAACTTCCAGCAGGAAACAAACGAAAATCAGATAGAAGTTTTGAAAGATCAAAAAATCAAGGCAGAAGAAGAATGGCAGCAGGTGAGAGGGGAGCTTGAAAATTTCCGTTCAGATGAAGGGTATGTTGCCAACGAAGCAGCCAGCGAAGTTTATATCGATGAAGCAAGCCAAAGAATGGCTCAATTAGAGCATGTTCTGCTTGAAATCACCCAAGAACAGCAGGACCAAAGAGTTTGGTTCCAGCTTAATCTGCAAAATCGACTGCAACAGATCAATCAGCTAAAGGCTGAACTCAATGAGATGAACGGGTCGATCCATACGGAAGGCGTCCACATTAATGAAACGGTTGAAAAGCAAATTGAGGAAATTAGCACGTTAAACGGACAGCTAGAAGCCGCCAATGAACAACTGCTTGTTTCTAAAAATCAGCTTGAAGCGAACGAAGTGGATTTAAAATATCATCTCGATGCGATAGAAAAACAAAGTCAACATCTCGCTGAAATTCAAGAACGATTAGTGGAACGTGAGCTTCAATTGAAAAAAGCGGCTGTAATCATTAAAAAACAGAAGGCTGAATTCAAACTATTTCGTGAAAAAGCGGCCGTGCACATCAAAAAGTTACAAATGAAGGTGAATTAGAAAATGGAAAACGTGAATATCGGAGTCATTGGTGGCAGTGGTTTATACCAAATGGCAGGGTTGATGAACGTAGAAGAGGTCGAAATTGACACTCCTTTTGGCAAACCCTCTGACACAATCACGGTTGGAACGCTTTACGATCAAAAAATTGCGTTTGTGCCCCGTCATGGCCGCGGTCATTTCCTCACTCCCAGTGACGTTCCCTATAACGCAAACATTTATGCCTTAAAAACACTCGGGGTCAAATATCTTTTGTCAATCAGTGCCTGCGGCTCACTGAAAGAGGAATTTGCACCAGGGCATATTGTTATTCCAGATCAGATCGTTGACTTTACAAAAGGAAAACGCATCAATAGTTTTTTCAGAAAGGGGTTAGTGGCTCACGTTGGTGTGGCCGACCCATTTTCAGCCGAATTAAGCAATGCGATGGCAAAATATGTAGCGGAAGCGGGCGGCACTGTCCACAAGGGAGCCACCTTTATAACCATTGAGGGTCCTCGATTTAGCACGAGAGGAGAATCAAACCTTTTCCGACAGTGGGGCATGGGCATTATTGGCATGACGGCAAGTCCTGAAGCGTATCTTGCTCGAGAAGCCGAGATGGCGTATGCCTGCATGGCGCACGTAACCGATTATGACGTGTGGCATGAATCAGAAGACCCTGTCACCGTTGAAATGGTGATTAAAATTTTGCAGCAAAACACAACCGTTGCCCAAGAAGCAATCCGGCTGATGGTGCAAGCCTACGACAGCTGGGCCAGTGAAATGACCGCTCACACCGCGCTCAAGGATGCTCTGATTACAGACCCTGCAAAGATTCCTCCTCAGCTTCTTGAAGATTTAAACCCAATAGTTGGCAAATATTACGCATGATTTTTTGGTAAACTTCGCGAGCATCACGGTTGGCTTGATCCTTCCATGACCATTTTTTCACTTAACACATCAACCAAATCAATCCATCTTTTCGGACGTCCTCTTGGGCGTTCTGGTCGCGTGGCTATGATGCTGGGCTTGGTTTCGGCATTATTTGTTTTCTCAAATGCTATCAGTCTGTCAATTGTTGTCGAAGGACGAATCGCCTGGTTCCATCTAATTGGCCCTCTGATTTGGCTTATCGGTTACATCATCACGATTGGGCTCCTCGCTTATTTAAAACCTAAATTTGACCCCTATATCCTCGCCGTATTAATGCTTCTAACGGGATGGGGTATTCTGATGGTTGATCGCTTGGCAGTAAATTTTTTGAGTCGTCAGATTGCTTGGGTTATTTTAGGAACGGCCGTTATTCTCGTTATCACCCTCCTACCTAAAAATCTCAATTGGTTACGGCGTTACCGCTACACTCTGCTTATCATCGGTATTTTTTTACTGGGCACTACATTTATTTTTGGCGTAAATCCATCTGGAGCGACGACGGCAAACTATTGGCTCCAACTCCCGTTTTCAATCCCTGTCTTTTTTCAGCCTTCAGAGCTACTTAAACTGCTGCTTGTTATCTTTTTAGCCAGCTTTTTTGATGAGCAAACCTTGCTCAATCGGCAAAATAACATCTTAAACCTATTGGCCCCTATCACCGTAATGGGTGGATTTTGTATGCTCATGCTCGTCTGGCAAAGGGACCTTGGCGCAGCGACTCTTTTCTTTTTGCTGTTTTTATCTCTCTTCTATGTGGCAACCGGACGCAAACTTTATCTGCTAGCTGGGTTTTGTTTGCTTATTGTCGCTGGGATTTTTGCCTATTTTTGGTTTGATGTGGTCGCGCTGCGAGTCGATGCCTGGGTCAATCCATGGCCCGATGCGGATGGACGGGCATTCCAAATTGTACAGTCCCTGTATGCGTTCGCTTCAGGGGGTATTTTTGGACAAGGGATTGGGCAGGGATTCCCTGGTTATATTCCAGTTGTTCATTCTGACTTCGTCTTCGCCGCCATCGGTGAAGAATGGGGCTTAATTGGCAGTTTAACGGTTTTATTTTGCTTTGTTTTGCTAATGCACCGAGGTTTGATGATTGGCTTACGAGCCAAACGGCCGTTTCACCGCTACCTTGCTACAGGCATCACCATCTTGATTAGCATTCAGGCCATACTCATTATGGGAGGGGTCACAAAGCTATTGCCGCTCACAGGGGTCACGCTGCCCTTTGTAAGCTATGGTGGCAGCTCCATGCTCGTTAGCCACATGATGCTTGGCTTACTGCTCTATCTATCTTGTCACGCCCAAGAGGCAGGACATATGGCCGTTCCCTTAACCAAAGCACAAAAGCATTTACGGCAGCTTCATATCATCCTGCTCAGCACATTTGCCCTGATTGGACTTAGCCTACTTTATTGGTCTGTTGCTCAGGCTGGCACCATTTTGATCCGCGACGACAATCCTCGACAAGTAGAAACAGCCCTGCGCGTTCAGCGTGGCAGCATTGTCGATCGAAACGGCGTTTTGCTTGCCGAGACAACGGGAGAAGGCAACTTGCTAACCAGAGAATATCCACTGCCAAATATCGGTCCAGCTGTGGGGTATTACAGCTTTCGTCACGGCACTGCGGGCATTGAAGATGGGTATAATTTGAGTCTCAGTCAGGCGCCTTACTCACAATTTTTCCGCTTTTGGAACGAATCAATTTTGCATCGCCCCGCCGTTGGCAACAACATTAGGCTGACGCTAGATGCTGAGAATCAACAGTTGGCACATCGGTTAATGGCTGAGCAAAGTGGCGGGCTTATTCTTTTCCAGCTTGACAAAGAGGAAAATCTGGCTGAAATCTTGAGCATGGTTAGTTTGCCAAGCCACGATCCGAACCTGCTAGACGATCAGTTTGATGCATTAATTGAAGACGAGAACGCACCCTTGCTTAATCGAACGACCCAAGGCCTCTATCAACCGGGGATGATTTTACAACCGTTCATCTTAGCAACGGCCGTTAATCAAAACAGCGTGGTCATTAACCAGCCTGTCCCCAATGCCACTCTGCCCGTAACGCTTGATAAAGAAATATTACAATGTCAGGAAACGCGGTCTGATATTGACAGTTGGGAAGCTGTCCTCCACGGGCGTTGCCCAAATCCGATGCACCAGCTTGGACATCAGCTCAACACAATGGGTATTGAGCAAACGTATGCGTTTTTTGGCTTGACGCAATCCATTGCGCTACCGATTCCTTTGGAAACAACGACCGTTTCTGAGATTGAATCCCCAGCTTTGGCAGCCATTGGGCAAGATACATTAACCCTTACCCCATTAACACTTGGTCGGGCTTGGATGATGCTAATGAACAACGGCCGTTTGCCAAAGATGCAAATTGTGTTGCAGGCTCAACATTCTGACGGTACCTGGTTCGATATCCCAACACCCGCGATTGAAGAAACTGAATCACCAAACCTAGTTGATATGACAGCCGTGCAGGAACGCCTGCCGCAAACTGAGGATCAGGTTGTCGAGTTTTCAGGAACGGCCGTTTCTGGAGAAAGCCAGCGGGACAGCTGGTATCTTGGGACAAAAACTATCAATAATTTAGATTATTTTGTCGTTCTGATACTTGAGGGAAATCAAACCGTGGCCGAGGCTGAAAAAATCGGCCGTGCTTTGTTGAAAGGAATAGAAGGGTAGCTCTAAAAATTATGGGTTCGGAGATTAGAACAGATTGACCGTATCAATCCCCAAACCCATAATCTATGCCTATTTAACTATTTTAAGACTGTGTTGCCAGTTCCAATAACTTCTGAATTCGAGGCAGCATGCTTGCAGGATTAGGATGTAATCCTTCTTGAACGAGCGCACTGTCATAAAGCTGCTCAATCCCTAGTTCTATCAGATCAGAATCTGGATTAGTGCTTACCAAATTGGCTAAATTGCCCACTAGTGGATGATTACGGTTAATCTCCATAATCCGCTTTGGTACCTCATAATCCTTATTCAGCATCCGCTGAATCCGATCCATTTCGCGGTTTTCTGCCCCTTCAGGAGAAACCAAACGCACCGGACTACCTTTCAAAACCTTAGATTCGCGCACCTCAGTCACCCGTTCACCGAGCGTTGTAACGCATTTACCTACAAATGCATTGAAAGTTGGGTCTTCAATGGCGGACTCTTTTTCTTCTTCACTTTCTTCGAGATCAGGAAGCTCTAAATTGGCGTCATCAATATTTTTAAACTTTTTCTCTTGATACTCCTGCAATCCAGGGGCAATAAAAGCGTCGAGCGGGTCAGTCCAGTAAAGAACCTCAATATCACGAGCTTTAAACGGATCAAGATGGGGGCTATTGGCGACAGACTGATCGTCATCACCCAAAACATAATAAATCTCTTCTTGATCATCACCCATCCGCTCAATGTAATCATCCAAAGAAACCAGATCGCTTTCGGATGTTGAACTCTTATACCGGAAGAAAGGCATAACGTCGTCTTTCGCCATTGGATCGATGGCAATACCTTCTTTCAAAACACGCCCGAATTCTCCCCAAAACGCCGCATATTTTTCTTTATCGTTTTTCGCCAGCTTCTTGAGTTCACGCAGCACGCGTCCCTTGATCATTTTGCCAAGCTGGCGCATCAGAACGTTATTTTGCACTGTTTCACGGCTCACGTTAAGCGGCAAATCTTCACTGTCAACAACCCCATCAATAAAACCAAGCCAATCAGGCAATAAATCGGTGCAATACTCTTGAATCAACACGTTGTGCGAGTAAAGCATAACGCCGGGGTCTTTGCGTGAGGCTAGAATACCGGGTTCCCGTTTGGCAGGCACAAAAAGGAGAGTGCGCACATTCACGGGTGCATCTGAGTTGAAGTGAATTTGAGTAATTGGCTCTTCGAACTCCATTGTCATTTGACGGTAGAAGTTGTTGTAATCATCGGCCTCAATTTCAGACGGCCGTTTTCGCCAAAGGGGCTCTTGCTGATTAGCTTGTTCCTCACCGACATAAACTGGGAATCTTACAAAATCAGAGTGTTTTTTGACGATCTGCTTGATCTTCCAATCATTTGCAAACTCTTCAGCATCTTTTCGCAAGGTAATGTGTATTTCTGTACCTCGATCGGTTTTGTCTGCCGCTTCAACGCGGAAAGATTCACCACCGTCTGATATCCACTTGGCCGCTTTGGCCCGGGTTTTATGACTTCGAGATATAACCTCTACCTCTTTTGCGACCATAAAAACGGAATAGAACCCTACCCCAAATTGACCAATCACATCTTCAGGCGAGATTTCAGAGCCATCCTCTAATTTATCTAAAAATTGACGTGCGCCAGACTGAGCAATAGTCCCTAAATTCTGAATCAGTTCATCCTTTGTCAAGCCAATCCCCGAATCTTTGATGATGAGCTTTTTGGGTTCGCCTTCTTCAACTTCCGGAACTTCAATCCGAATGGCCAATTCAGCTTCAGGGTCAACCACATTTCGATTGGTTAACATTTCAAACTGTAGGCGAGTTAACGCATCTGATGCGTTCGACACCAGTTCTCGCAAGAAAATATCGTGCTCTTTGTATAGAGAATGAACAAGAATTTGTAATAGCTGTTTGATTTCAGCTTTAAAACTATAAGAAGTTTCGGCAGTTTTCTCCTTATCGGTCATAAGACTCCTCTCACATATTGGGCAAACAGTAAAAACAAATTTGATAAAGGTTTTTGGCAAAGATTTCGACGATCGATTTTAATTTCGTCAGAAACAAAAATCAAATCAATTCCTTTATTTGTAAATATTTGTTCCCGTTTACCAGAATTTTAAAATTAAATGGGTAATTTGAAGTCTACTTAGGCAAAATTAGATCAAAATTAGATTTTTAACAAAGATGCCCAATCTCCTCTCCAAAACATGTTCATATTGTCGCATGTCCACAATCAATAAGTGTAATATCATAGAGTGTCTAATTTAGCAAACATCAAAGAATAGAAGGGAACCCGAATGAAAACAAAATTTGTCATCGTCATCATATCTATCTTATTTTTTATAACTGCCTGTGGGGGCGGGTCTCAAGAGGCCGCTTCTGAACCTGAGGCACAACAACCTGAAGCTGAAGTCGTTGAAGAAGCGACGGCAGAACCAGAAGAAGTCGTTGAGGAAACTGAATCTAAACCTGAGCCTGAAGATGAGGTGATGGAAGAAGATGAAGAAATGATGGAAGAAGAGGTTGTTGAAGAAGAAACAACTGAAGAGATGGAAGAAGATGAGGTGATGGAAGAAGATGAGGAAATGATGGAGGAAGAAGAAGATACGGCTGTTGGGTTTGGTGATACTCCAATGAGCGGTGTTGATCCAGATACGGGGCTTGAAATTAACCCACCATCCTATGGCCCAGGGGACACCTTTATTGTGCGCGGCACTGTGATCAGCATGAACCTTACCCCCGTTACAAACCCAGAATTCTTAATTGAATCACCTGAAGGCGTCCGGTATCGCGTAAACACCCAACCGCTTGAAGACACATTTTTCGTTGATGGCTCTCAGTGGCAACCGTTTGAATTTAGGCAAGGCGTTGGAGCGATGGTGACGATTGAGTTCGATGCCAGCCTAACTACATCAGATATTCCATCAGGCAGTGACCTGGTCTTGGTTATGCAAGAATAAATAAGTCATCTCGTCACAACTTCTCAAGGCATAAATATCTATGGCGAGATAAAACAGATAAATACCCCTTCTTGAATTGCAATGAAGCGGGATCACTCATTCAAAAATAAAAAGGCACCTTTATCCTAGCCTAAATAAACTGGCTAGGACAAAAGGTGTCTTTATTTATTAAAAAATATTATGTTTAATTATATTTGATCTTATGCAAAGTAATTGTTATAATGCTTTATGTAATCTTACTTTATGTATTCTAAATCTTAAATAAAAGTTAGTTGGGGAACTAATTTGGATGTGTGGATGGACAAACCTACCTCAAATCCCAGCTAACCTAAGTAAACCGCCACAAGTTTTTACAATGAAGATATGGCTAACGCGGTTTGCTTTTGGAGGAAGCAAAAGATCACATTTTAATGAAATTTGCTTCTCAAATAATTAGGTAAAGCACAGAAAGTTTTCAAGATAAATCAATCTCAAATACTGCATGGTTCATGATGATTGACAGAGATCAGTGTAATTCTATTTAGAAAGCTGTCTGTTAATTCCATAAACATTTCAAAAGTTTTTTGGAAAGTTTAATAGCCTAACCCATAGCCGAATGGCCAAAATCTATGTCCCTTGTAAAGAATACATTCAAAAAAACTGCTTTTAACAGTTCATTGCCACAAATTGATGTCATTGCTCAAAGTAGGCAAAGACTATTTAGGCAAGATGAGGAGTTATAGGCAATGGAAGAGCAACTAAAATCCTTCCTGGAATATTTGCAGAGAGAATATAACTATTCCAACAACACAACAGCCGCCTATAAAAATGACTTAAATCAGTTTGTTAAGTTTGTAAAAACAAAGCATGCCTCAATATCTAAATGGTCAGATGTTGATTCAGCGATTGTTGAAGCGTATGTTGATTTAATGAAGGAAAAGCAGTACGCCTCCTCTTCTGTGGCAAGAAAAGTAGCGGCTGTAAAATCCTTTTTTAATTACTTAGCCAATCAAAACATTATTTCTGATAATCCAACCATCAACATTGATTCGCCAAAGGTGAAAAAACGTTTGCCAAAGACGTTATCCTCTGAGGATGTCGAGCAGCTTCTTGCCGCCCCATCAATTAAGAAAACACCCAAGAATTTAAGAGATACCGCCTTACTCAATATGCTTTACACAACGGGCATGCGGGTCACTGAAGTTGTATCTTTAAAGTTAACTGATGTGGATATGGAGCAGGAAATCTTGTTCTGTCCAGGTAAGGATGATCAAGTTCGGGAACTTCCTTTTGACGATTTAACTCGAACGGTGCTCACAGCATATTTAGAAGATGGTCGTCCCTATTTAGTTAAGGATCGTGATGAGAATGCTCTATTTCTGAATCACAGAGGCCAGCAGTTAACAAGACAAGGGCTTTGGCTAATCATTAAAGCATATGCTAGACAAGCTAACTTGAGTACGGCCGTTACCCCTCATACTCTGCGCCACAGCTTTGCTGCCCATAAGTTGGAAGGCGGCTCTAATTTGCAGGAAGTTCAAAAACTGCTGGGGCATGCCAATATTTCCACGACTCAAATATACACCCAAATCTCAGAGACTGAAGAAGCCGTGACTTAAAAACCACAGCTTCATTAAGCGCGTTCATAAAATAAGCAAAAACTTTCCAAAGGTATTGGAAAGTTTTTTTGTTCCCTGCAAATTTAATCGAATTAGGTAAAATTGGCGGGTTGCATTATGATGAATCGCTTATTTGTTTTTATCCTACGCAATGACGTTTGGATTTATATTCTTTGTGGGTTAACCCTATTTTGGTACAGTGGGCAATTGATCCAAGCCTTACGTAATCTTCGGGTTGCGATTTTTGGGCTAGAGAGAGAGCGAGGGGTGAATCAAAGAAACACCTCACTCATTTTTATCTCGATTGCTTTAATCATTGGGGGTTTTGTCTTTTTTGTGAATACACAGATAGCGCCAAATTTACCTGATTCTTTGCTTCTGCCCCCAACAAACACTCCAGATATTTTTCGAACGCCCCTTTCTTCACCAACACCGTTAAATTCACCAGTTCCCAGCGTGACGCCACCGCTAGTACCAACCATCACACTGCCCCAGCCCGGACTGAATGCAACACCGATTCCCGGCACAACCGTTGAAATACCCACGGTGACACCAACGCTTGGGGCAACTCAGACTCCTGTAATTGGCTGCTCGCTTGAGCTCAATATTCTTGATCCCCGTGATGGCGCCTCTGTATCAAACAATATTATTTTTACAGGAACGGCCGTTACTCCCAATATGAGCAGTTATCGACTAGAAATTAACGGCCCCCAAACGAACGGCGAGTGGGCCTCACTGTTGGGTAGAGATATTCCCAACACCGTGACAGACAGTGTGTTAGGGGATGCCAATCTCGGTGCTTGGGAAGATGGGCCTTATCTAGTTCGCCTGACTGCGCTAACAGCAGCCGGCACACCAACACACATTTGCGTGATTCAGCTATCGTTAACGAATTAATCAAACCGCCGTTTTCAGAACACCACTCCGATAACCCACTAATGCTTGTGCAGACATCCGCCAGGCCGCAAAAAGAAAGGCACCTTGGGCGGCAGTATTCACACCCTGCTCAATCCACTGTAGGGCCACCGTTTGTTCTAATCGAGCTAAACCACTCAGCACAAACGACAGCGTCAACGTCACACCAAAAATGAGCGCCTCAGTTCGCTGACCCTGCCACCACGCCTGTCGGCTTAAATTCACCAGAAATATCGCATTCTTTAAGGTCGTCACCCCAAGTAAAACAAAGACCCATGTGCGCCCTCCCTGACCAGCCAATACCAGAGCAGCGATGGCAAAAGGAAGGAAGATCAGCAACGGCCGTAGCCACACTCGCTGCGGCACATCAAGCCCGCGTAGCCGTTGTTGTCCAGCCCAAAGCGCCCATGACAAGCAAGAAAACCCGGGGGCTAAAAAGACAAACAGG
>JBCCFD010000226.1:0-12206 GCA_039029915.1 Chloroflexota bacterium | reverse complement strand
TCTTGTTTCGGCAGGACATCCCAAAAGCTCTTCTATCGTCAATACGGCATCGACAGTTATTTACCTTGTAAGCAGTATTCTTCTTATTCCGCTATTTGGTTTTGTAGGGGCGATTATTGCCTTTTTAATTATGAACTCGGCAGCCATGCTTTTCTACTTTATCTACATGTCTCGAGTCGGCATAAGGGCAGATGCGCGCCAATTTGTTCTCCCAACCTCTGTGGCCGTCTTTGTCTGCGTCTTGTTTACGCTGGTTGGCATGGACAACTTTGTTGTCAAAATTGGGTTTATTGGGATGCTAGTTGGCTTAAATTTACTCTTTGTACCTGAGTTTAAAGCGTCGTTTGGCTATTTAGAAACGGCCGTTCAGCTACTCACCAAGCGAAATACCCAACAAACAACGACCGCATAATTCAACAAACAATAACCAATCCCCCCATTATCGCGTCAGCAAAATCTGGGACACCGTTTTAAACGTCATTGCTTCCTTCGCAGCGACGTTCCCCAGCACAATGTCCGTAAACAGTTCACGGAATTGATCGCGCTTTTTAGCCACATTGACCAAGCGGTTAATAATTGGTTTGTGCAAATACCAATCTCGAATCCGCTCACAAAACCGAACCTGATCTTGAAAGTGTGCCCGTAGCTTTTGGTCATACTGCTCTAGCTGAAATTTTGAGAAATCCCCCTGTTCAAACATCTCAATGAGCTGTTCAGCCGCCATTTTTCCAGACTCTAAGGCATAGTCAATCCCTTCACCCGTTAGCGGATTAACCAGGCCTGCAGCTTCACCAGCCAATAACAAATTGTGTTGATATGTAGGGGCCGTGGCAAAGTCTGTCCGAATTGGATACCCCTTGATACGCCCCATTTGCTTAGCATGTGCCAACATGTGGCGCATTTTGGGAATCTCTAAAAACTGTTCCATCACTAATTGTGCCGAACGAGTGTCCTTTTTTCCATTTCTAATTTCAAAAATACCGGCCCCAATATTGGCCGTTGTTTTTGAGAGTGGAAAGACCCACCCGTAACCGGGTAGCGGGATGCCCTCAAAATAAAATTCAAAGCGGCCGCTTAAATCTTGGACATCTTCATAGTAAGTACGGGCAGCCAGTGTCAAAGTCGGGGTCTCTTTAAGGATGCCCAGCCGTTTAAGCAAGCCCATGCTGGCCCCAACCGCGAGGACAGCCATACGGCCGTTAATCTCAATTTTCTTACCTTGATATCGGCCCATCACTTTGACACCGTCAGCCTCAGTTTGAACATCCTGAACGGTGATGCCTTCACACAAATCAGCGCCTGCTTCAACAGCTCTTTGCAAAATAAAGTTGTCGAGTTTGTAGCGGGGAATGGCTAACATAATCGGAGGGTGTTCATCACGGATCGGCATTTGCGTTGTGACCGGAGTGCCATTTGGTGCAAAAACGGTTGCCTCGTCCATCTTGCACCCTTCGGCTAACAAATTTTCAAGCAGCCCCATCTCATCAAGCACCCCAATGGCACGCGGGGTTAAACCATCTCCACACGTTTTTTCTCTAGGGAACGTTGCTTTATCAAGGAGTGCTACCTCTAAACCACGCTGTCTTAAGAAAAAAGCGGCCGCTGACCCTGCTGGCCCAGCCCCAACAACCACCACATCATACTTTTTTGTCTGCATTACGTCTCCTATCGACTTTTTTAAACGACTTTTTTCCGTTCGCCTAAATAACTGTGAAACAGGTTATCTACATTATCCCGATATTGCCACAGAAGCTGATTATCTTGGGAAATAAGCTGTGCATCTTTAAAACAATCAGAAAGGGTATCGCGGGAAATTTTGACCTGATGTTCGTGCGTAAATAAAGTGTGCGACTTTTCGGCTGCTAGTAAAATCGTTTTATAAGCTGGCAACAAACATAAGAGGGTTGCTTGCCTAATACCAATCGTCTGATAGGGAATCGCCCCAATATATTCAGCCGCCTCATCAAGCGACGTTTTGACATCTGTTAGAACAAATTTAACCCATTCAATGGGTGCGCCTTTGGTCTCAAAAGGCTGGTGCTTAATTTCAGCCAACCAGCTGTTGGGGATAAAACAGACGCCTCGATTAAAATCTTCGAGAAAATCTTTGACGATATTCGTTTTTTGCAAGCCTAACCCAAATGCTAAGCAGTGCTGTTTGAGCTTTTTAACAATATCTGTTGAAAATCCGTAAAACGCTTCCAGTAGATCAGTTTGAAGATAGCCCACTGTCCCAGCAACATAATAACAATATTGATCATAATCTTTGGCACCATCTAAGACGATGACATCCCCGACTACAATGGTAGCTGGGGGTTCAACAGGATTGATGGTGTTTTCCATCCCAACAGCCATTTCAGTCACCCATCGCTGAATAATGGTGCGAAACTTTTGGGGAATAAGTGCATAAATACGCCACAGCTCTAATCCGCCGTGGATCTGCATGAGCGCTATCTCATCTTCATTCAAACCAGGCCAATCTAAATCAGTCCAAACTGTCAAGATTTCCTTTGCCAATGAAGGAGTCTTTAGAAGCTGACGCACTTCATGAAATCTTTGTTGCTTCCAATCAAACGGTTGGTAGCAATCTTCGATACTATCGACCACACGGCAAACAAGATAAGCAAGAGACATGATATCTGCCAGAACTGCGTCAATAAATGGGGGCAAAATAGCAAATGTTCGAGCAACTTTATTGAGGGCCGTATTCAAATATCGAACTTGATGAGGTGTCAAAGGTGTGGTGGACAAACGATTTGACCTCCTTTAGGAAGCAATTTTTTGATAGAGTAGTATCTATCTTAGCACAAACTAAGGTATACTAAGATTATGAGATTTTTTGAGCGTTTAGGCGTTTTTCCTTTTCTCATTTTAGGGATTGCCTTGTTCCTACTTGGTCTATTTACGCTAAATAGTATTATCAATAACTGGTGGCCATTTGATGTGGCACGTATTGATCTTGTTCGGGGCGTATCTACGGGACAAATCGAAGCGGCGACGCTTTTAGATGCAGCTAGAGCTGATATTTTACTCGCCTTTTTGGGCACCATTTTAATTACGATGACTGGGCTAGCTTTGCCATTGGCATATGTACTCAATAAGCGATTCAGCTATGTTCTAACACAAGAAACGGCCGGTTCCCCCCAGTTTCTTGTCACATTGCGCCAGGCAATGGGGGTTGGTATTTGGGTGAGCTTTTCAGTTTGGCTACAAATGAATCGAGCACTCAACTTAGCCATTGCCATGTTAGTAGGTATCGTTCTTTTACTGTTTGAGCTATTGCTCCAGATTCGCAGTCGAGCGTCAGAAGCCTCATAGGGGATCATATGAGCCAAACAATGTCAACACAAACACTATTACGCAATTTACCCAGCGTGGATCAGCTTTTGAGCAGTGAAAATGGGACAGAACTCACCGCCGTTTACGGCCGTTCTCTAACTGTAGAAGCCGTCCGCGAGACCATTAGCCAGACGCGAAAAGGGATTTTGAGCGAGCAACTAACGGCCGTTCCCGACCCAAATCAACTCACCGCTCACGCCGAACAATGGTTAATAAACTTAATAGCGCCCTCCCTTCAGCCCGTCATTAACGCCACAGGGGTCATCGTCCACACTAATTTGGGGCGAGCCCCACTAAGTCAGGCGTCACTTGAGGCAATTCAAGACATTGGCCAAGGTTACTCTAATCTTGAGTTTGACCTAGACTCAGGTCAGCGAGGCTCACGCACGACCCACCCTGATATTCCTCTTAAACAGCTTCTAAACAGCGAGGCATCTCTTGTTGTGAACAACAACGCGGCGGCAGTCCTGCTTATGCTAACTGCCCTTTGCCAAGGCAAAGAGGTCATCATTAGCAGAGGGCAGCTCGTTGAGATTGGGGGTGGTTTCCGCATTCCAGACGTTATGGCTCAATCTGGGGCAAAAATCGTAGAGGTCGGCACAACCAACCGGACCCATCTCTATGATTATGAACGGGCCATCAGCGAAAATACCGGCGCCATTTTGGTAGCGCATCATTCAAATTACAAAATCATTGGGTTTACAAGCGAACCCTCATTGGAAGAACTCGCTGAATTAGCCCACGCCCGCAATATCCCTCTGCTGTACGATCAGGGCAGCGGTGCCCTTTTAGACACAACCCCTTATGGGATTCCCTCTGAAGTAACCGTTCCTCAGGGATTAGCCGCTGGCTGTGACGTCGTCGCCTTTAGCGGGGATAAACTGTTAGGAGGGCCGCAGGCAGGCATTTTGTGCGGTCGCGCCGATTTGATTCAAAAAACGAAAAGGCATCCGCTCGCCAGAGCCGTCCGAGCGGACAAATTCTGTCTGGCTGGACTTACGACAACCCTCAGTCACTACATTAAAAACGAAGCCCTGAGCCACATTCCCGTTTGGCGCATGTTATCAATGCCAAAAGAGGAAATCCACAAGACATTAACTGAGTGGCAAGCTGTTTTATCCTCAAATGGGGTTGACTCAGATATTGTTGAGAATGTATCAACCGTAGGTGGCGGCAGTTTGCCGGGCACATCGATTGATACATGGGTACTTTCCATACGCACGAACCATCCTCAAAAGTTAGCCAATCAACTCCGTGCAGAAAAATTATCGATAATTTCACGGATTCAAGACGGCCGTTTACTCCTTGACCCTCGAACAGTGTTACCACAGCATATTGAAAAACTACATCAAAGTTTGGTACACTGTAGTTTGTAGCTTTTTTCACGATTCAGGAAAATTTAAGATTCATGTTATCTGAAACCACCATCCTTGCTCTCGAAACATCCTGCGATGAAACTGCCGCGGCAGTTGTGAAAAATGGCACCCATATTCTTAGCAATGTCATCGCGAGTCAAATTGACTTACACGCCCAGTATGGCGGCGTATTCCCCGAAGTTGCTTCAAGACGTCACATCGAAGTCATTCATCCCGTTGTTGAAGAAGCGCTATCAACTGCGCAACGAAATATGAAAGATATTGACGCTATTGCTGTTACACACGGTCCCGGGCTCGTTGGCTCGCTTTTGGTTGGAGTCAATTTCGCCAAGGGGTTAGCCTTAGCCTCTGGGAAACCTTTAATCCATATCAATCATATTGAGGGGCACATTTATTCACTTTGGCTCACGCCTGAAATCCATCCAATTGAGTTTCCCATTTTAACCTTGGTAGTCAGTGGTGGACACACCGATCTTTATCTTGTTGTTGATCACGGTAAGTTTAAGCACCTTGGCGGCACAATCGATGATGCAGCTGGAGAGGCTTTTGACAAAGTTGGCCGGCTATTAGGATTACCCTTTCCCGGTGGGCCAGCAATCGATTCTGCCGCCAAATCTGGGAACCCAACCGCCTATCAATTCCCGAGAGCCATCATGGATGACGGGTTTAATTTTAGCTTTAGCGGGTTAAAAACGGCCGTTTTACGAGAAACGAAAAAAAGTAAGACTCCAAAATTACCGACCAATCATCTAGCCGCAAGTTTTCAAGCGGCTGTTGTCGATGCGCTCGTGACAAAAACCAAGCGGGCGGCGATGGCTTATGGAGTAACGGCCGTTCACCTTGCTGGTGGCGTGTCCGCAAACAGCCTTCTTCGGAGCGAGATGAAAGCGGCGTTAAATATCCCGGTATGGTACCCAGCTCCTATTCTCTGTACAGACAATGCGGCTATGATTGGTGCCGCGGCACATTTCAAAATTCAAAATGAGTTTCAGCAAGAATTATCATTTGACGTCGTTCCAAGTCTGCAAATTTAAGTAAACCACAACTCGTTTTTGCAGAACCTGAAGCTCAGAACGGTTTACTTACGAAAGAAACACGAGATATTTTATTTTTGAAACACTTTTGCTTCTCTCGGAAAAATGAATTGGAAATAAAAAATCTAATTGATTTATCCATTGACTTAGAAACAAAAATTTAACAAACTGTAAAACAGGACATATAACAATCAAAGAAAGTAGTGTAATGTTAGTTTGCTAGGGCAAATTTACTAATTTTTTTGATTTATTGAACAATGTTAGGAAAAAATACCTACATTTTTTCAATAAAATTTAAACTCCTTTCCTATTATTACAAGAGGCACTTCCCAAGCTATCAATTGTATAATATATTGAAGGGAGCTTTCCTACCATTGTAAGGCCAACAAAAGGGCCGAAGTAATCAATCCCTTTTTGGAAGCTCAAAAATTTTATTTATGACTTTTCAATCACCGGAAATGATTCCAAGCATGGACATCGAAAATAGCGTAGAACGCCTGCAATTCTTATATCGAATCAACAATATGCTAAAGCAGGTTGAAGCCGATGGGTTAAACATCTATGTTATTTTGCCAAGAGTAATCAATCTTGCCGTCCAACAATTAGGTGCCGATGAAGGTAGCATTATTGTTGTTGATGAAGGTCAAGACGTCCAATATGCATGGTCTACAAAAAATAAATTAAACGAGAAGAAATCGGACGAATTTCTTGGGAGCATCATGAATGAAGGTGTTGCTGGCATCGTTATCAGGGAAAAATGCCCGATCTTTATTCACGACACAATTTCCGATCCAAGATGGTTACCACGTCCCGGCAGTATCACAAATGAAGAATCATGGTCCATTTTATGTACCCCATTCTTAATTAGAAAACGAGCCATTGGGGCAATCACCCTACACAAGTCCGGACGCTCTGCTTTTTCTGATGGCGATTTAGAATTTTTAGTGGCTATTTCAAACCAAGCAGCCAGTAGTATTGAGAACGCCAGACTCTACGAATCTTCTCAAAAACAGCTTAAGATTTCTGCCCTTCTAAATGAAGCAAGCCGCGCGATCAATTCATCATTAGATATGAATGACATCATGCAGTCGCTCTTAGCGCAGATGAATGAGTTTCTCAATGCGGAAGCCATCTCAATTGCTTTGGTCGATAAGATTAACAACGAGCTGGAATATAAAGTGGCTGAAGGGATTGGCAGCAGTGAAATCGTTGGCTTACGCTTGCCAGCTAACCGAGGCCTGTCGGGCTGGGTGATGAATGAAGGGAAACCTGCCCTCGTTCAAGATACTAGCCTCGATCACCGCTTCACCCTATCTGGGGATCAGCGAACTGGTCATTTAACCCAAGCGATGATTTGCGCCCCTATGCAGTTCCAAGGGGAAGTAATTGGCACCATTCAAGCCATCAATCCTCTAGAGGGAACATTTACCCAAGAAGATTTAGACCTACTCATCAATTTAGCCAATATTGCCTCAACAGCGATGGCCAATGCGCAACAATACGGCCGTACTCAAGCTGCCGAAGCGCGTTACACAAGCCTCTTCCAAGACACTGTTGACCCAATTTTACTAACCGACCTCAATGGCTATATCGTCGAAGCCAACCGACGGGCATTCTCGCTCTTTGGTTTTGGCCGAGATGAAATTTTAGGGATGCACATTCAGGCGCTGCATCCAAACACCGCCGATTTTCCAAATATCAAATCCATTCGAGTAAACAAAGTCGTTGTTTTTGCCAGCGACGCCGTTACCAAAACAAATCTACAAATTCCGGTTGAGGTATATGCTAAACGAACCCACTATTTGGATAATGAAGTTCTGCAGTGGATTCATCACGATATCTCAAAGCAGGTCGAATTAGAAGAAATGCGGCAGGATTTAACGGCCATGCTCTTCCATGACCTTCAAAGTCCGTTAGGAAACGTGATTTCTAGCCTAGAACTCTTAACGATCGAATCAGAAACGATTGAAACGAATAACTCAATTGGCATCATGATTGATATTGCCAAACGTAGTAGTTACCGTCTTCAAACATTAATTCGATCGCTCCTAGACATTAATCAGCTTGAAGCGGGTCAGCCCATTACCAATCAAACCCTTGTGAACATCGATCATCTCATTAATGAAGTGGAAGAGATTGAGAAACCGAACTTTGAGCAACGAAACATTCGTTTTCTCAAAGATACTGACCCCCAAAATCTGCCGCTTATTTACGTCGAAGAGGATATGATTCGCCGAGTGCTCATCAATTTAACAAGCAACGCGCTCAAATACAGTCAACAAAGCCAAAAAATCACGATTTACGCTGGCCCGTGCGAAAAGTCAAATACGCTATTAGTTTCTGTCAGCGATCAGGGCAATGGGATTCCAGAAAAGTACCGGACTTCAATTTTTGAGAAATTTGAACGCATCAAGCACGGTGAAAGCTCTTCTAAAGGGTTAGGGCTTGGCCTGGCGTTTTGCCGACTTGCTATCGAAGCTCACAAAGGGAAGATTTGGGTTGACGATGCGCCCGGCGGCGGGGCAAGGTTTAACTTTACGATTCCGATTCCCGAACAAGAATAAATTCAACGATTCACCTATCACCATATCAATATGAGCACAAATTGTTAAAATCTGTGCTTTTTTTATTTTTGGTTGCCAGCTCTCCATTTTTCGGTCAAAATTAATTTACGATGAATGAACCAATTTATTACACAGATGCGTATCAAACGACTTTTGAATCAGAGGTTATTGAAACTTTAGAGGAAAACGGCCGTTTTGGCCTCATCCTCAATCAAACCGCTTTCTACCCCACATCTGGCGGACAGCCTTTTGACACCGGAAAACTCAACAATCAGCCCGTCCTTGACGTAACGAATCGCAAATCAGACAAGAGCATCATTCACTGGTTTGAAAATCCCTTTGAGGTAGCAAACCAAGTAACTGGTGAGATAAATTGGGAACGTCGATTTGACCATATGCAGCAGCATACAGGCCAGCATATGCTCTCGCAAGCGTTCATACAGTTGGCGAACGCCCCCACCATTGGCTTCCATCTTAGTCCTAAAACCGTGACGATAGATTTAGATATCAACGAACTAGCCCAAGAAAAGATTGACGAGGTAGAGCAGTATGTCAATCAGATCGTTTGGGAGAACCGGCCCATCCACATTAAATTCGTTACGCTTGAGGAGGCACAATCCCTCAATGTTCGGAAACTGCCGCCGGTCGCTCGTGAAAAGATTCGCCTCGTTGATATCACCAATTTTGATCTAACAGCCTGCGGCGGCACGCACGTGACGTCAACGGGGAGTGTTGGCATGATAAAGATCATCAAAAGCGAGCGGCAAAATAAAAAAGTGCGCATCACGTTCGCCTGCGGCAGTCGCGCCTTGACTGACTACGGTCAAAAAAATCAAATCACCTCAGCCCTTACCCAATCATTAACAACCGGACTAGACGACTTAGTGCCCAACATTTCTCGTCTACAGGGTGATGTCAAACAGCTGCAAAAAGATAAGAAACAACTGCAAACAAAAATGATTGGTTACCAAGCAGATGAGATTGCCGCCACGGCCGAATCTATAGGTGGCTATCAGCGCATTATCCACGTCATGCCTGATGGCAATCCGGCCATCTTGCGCACGCTAGCCCAAAACCTCACCCAAATCCCCAACACCGTTGTTTTTCTAGCCGTAATTGTCGGTGGAAAAACCCAGCTGCTACTGAGTAGCGCCGAAGATGTTTCGCTTGATATGACGGCTTTGTTAAAAGCGGTTGTGGCGGACCTTGGCTCCGGTTCTGGTGGTGGGAAAGGGCATACGGTACAGGGTGGAACGGCCGTTACCGATGCTCAAAAGCTAACTCAAGCCTTCACCCAAGTCTCTCAAGCGATGCTAAAAGGTTCGTAATCCCCTTATTCCTTAGTTATCAATAGATTTCTCCTGACGCTAACGGGAACTAAATACGGCCGTTTCTCGTTCTACTCAACGAAACACCTATAAAGCAGCTTTGCTAAAACACAGGAGAATACGACCATGAACGCACGCTACCTATTTGCCGCTTTATTAATTCTTGTTTTTGTTCTATTGCTTACCAATAGCCCCATTGCCCAAACAGAATCATTCTCAAACTTCGGAATCCACTATCTAGTCGACCAAACATTTGGTAACGGTGGTTTTGTCAGCACTCCATTCAATAAGTATGGCTTCAACAGCACCACTATCCTTGAGACAAATGATAATAAGTACATTCTTGTTGACACATTTGTAGACACAACTGCGCCTAAATTTGGATTAGCTCGATACACAGGCACAGGTCAACTCGATTCAACATTTGGCAATAATGGCATTATTGTCGAAGGCAGCAAACATGCGATAGTTGAAACAGCTTACTTGCAGAGTGATGACAAAATCTTAGTAGCTGGAACTAGCTTCGATCCTGCGGTTGGAAATAGCCAATTGCATTTGATGCGCTTTAATTCAGATGGCACAATCGACTCGAATTTCGGTACAGACGGTGCCATTCTAGTTTCAGTGCCGGGGCAAATAACCTGTAGTGAAGCAACGGGAATTGCTGAGCAACCGGATGAAAAAATTCTGCTGGCAGGCTGTACTGGGGATGATATCGTCGCCATTCTTCGGTTTCTGCCAAATGGTTTTCCTGATTTAAGTTTTGGAATAGATGGAATGGCAACTCAAAATGTGGGAAGCACGGTTACTGTCGTTGATCTAATCTTACAAAATGATGGCTCAATACTGTTAGTTGGACGACAAAATCTGCTGTTCCGAACAATCATGGTGCAGTTCACTAGTACAGGTATTCTTGATACAACTTTTGGCTCAGGTGGCGTCGTCAATATCAGGAACACAAGCGATGATCGAATTGTCGCAGCAGTTGCTCAATCTGATGGCAAGATTATTGTTGTGGGCAGTGGGAATCAAAACCCGAGTGGGCCTAATGGCGTCATGCTCGTGCGCTTCAATACGGATGGATCCCTAGACAACAGTTTTGGTGCAAATGGCGTCACGGTCATTAATCCGATTCTTCCACAAACAGAAACTGCCCAATCTGTTTCGATTCAATCTGATGGTAAAATCATTATATCGGCCAGCTTATCCAGCTCCACGACGTATGGCTTAATGTTTATGCGCTTCAATCCTGATGGAACAGTTGATACATCTTTTGGCGCGTTAGGTAAGGTTTTTATCGATTTTCCTCATACTCTCCCAACTGTCCACGACCATTTATTGCTTACAAATGGGAATTTAATAGCGGCGGGGGACGATGATTTTGATACTATCCTTTTTCAACTTACGTCATTTCCAATTAATGAAAGGATTTTCCTACCAATTTTGGTTTCTCCATAAAAATTCAATAAAAAATGGCGTGAGATTTGAGAACCGATATAGGATAGGTTACAATACATAATGAAAAATTAAACAAATTTAACAAGTTACTTCTTCTACTTCCCAAAAAACTGTGGGATCTTTCTTATGAATGAAAAATATAACGCTTCATCAGCATTGAAGCTTGTTCCCTTTTTCAACAACCTAAACGCCGATGAAACTGAGCAGTTGGCTCAGCGTCTTGTCATGCGCCGATTCAACACCGGTCAGATTATTTTCCATCACGGTGACCCTGGCGGCTTGCTCTACATCATTAGCAAAGGCAAAGTGAAAATCACCCACTCCACCCCTGATGGACAAGAAGCTATGCTGGCTATCTTTGGTTCTGGTGACTTTTTTGGAGAACTAGCGCTTTTAGATGATTCACCTCGCTCAGCAACTGTCGAAGCGATTCAGCCAACCGAAACATTAACACTTCACCGAGAAGATTTTATCCGCTTCATTTCAGATAATCCGGATTTTGCACTGCACGTCCTGCACACGCTAGCCCAGCATATTCGCCGTCTCAACAATCAGATTAGTGATATTTTCTTCTTAGATTTGCCCGCCCGCTTGGCACGTCAACTGCTGCAATTAGCAGCTCAGCACGGCAAGGAAACAAGCGATGGCATCCTAATTGAGCTATCGCTCACCCAAACTGACCTGGCAGAAATGACAGGCGCTACTCGCGTTAGTATCAATAAAGCGCTAGGGCGATTCAGACGATCAAACTGGGTTAAAGTATCAGGGCGAAAATTCACCATCATTGATGAAGCGTCCCTGCAAACGCTCATTCAAACATCCGGTGGTTCAATTTAAACGGCCGTTTTTCCAGATCGCGTCTTGAAAAGCCATCCCCTTACACGAATGTTCAAACTCTTTTGAAACTGAATGCTCAACGCTTGCATCCGTTCATTTTACAGCGGACTCTCGCTTTTCAGTAAGCTTTCATATTAAAGTAAGCTATTTGTAAGTATTGACGTGTATATGTTATTGGGGACCAATTGGTTTGGGTTTAAGCCTTTTGGCGTACCACAAAACAGCAGAATCTTAACGTTATGTGTTTTTAAAGTTTCAAAGCTCTAATTC
>JBCCFD010000225.1:0-12313 GCA_039029915.1 Chloroflexota bacterium | reverse complement strand
TGCCCAAAAAACACAAATTCCTGAACCTACTTTATTTTCACTGGAAAAAGGTCTTATTTTAACGCCAAATATTAAGGAAGAATGGTGTCATCAGCTAGCCATCACCTTTAATGAAGATATTGCAATTTTTGAAACAATATTAGATCGAGAATTACCTCATTCCGCCCCCTTTTCTCACTATCTGCGCCTTTATCAGAAGTGGGCGATTCGGTTTTTCGCCTCTAAATCAAATTTTTATTTTGTTTTTGGAGTCATGTGGTTGACCCTTGCGGGCTGGTTATTCAATGCCGGCTTAAATAACAGTATTGCTTCTTCATCAAATCAGTTTATGGGTCTATTCGTTCAGCCAATAGGGCATTTAAAAATCGTGCAGGTCGCAACGGCCGTTTCTATCTTGCTTATCTGCCTGTGGATCACGATATTAGACGGCGAATCAATCTATAGCTGGATACAGAAACGGAGGCATTCAATACTACCCTTAGCCATTGCCTGCCTTTTACTACTTATTTCAAACCAATATTTATATGGAATTACCCGTCATTTTCAATGTCAAATTGGGGTTTCTTCTCTTAATTGCCAGAGCGAATTCGCCACGGCAAAGCTTATTTCTTTGCTAGTCGTTTTTATATTTAGCTTGGGACTCACGGTCATATTGTTCAAATTTGGGAGACAAGCGCTTCGTTTTTTACATCGGCTTCAAACACAACGAAAGCTCGTTTATCTAAGTTTAATTCTAACATTTTTAATGCCATTTCTCTTCTTCAAGAGCACCCACGCCGAACCTTTAATGTCTCTTTCAACTCAAGCAGAGACAGGCTTAATTGGGCAGCATATGAAAAGCCTAGATATGCCAATCTATCAACAAATATCCCCGGCAGAAAGCAAGATGATATTTAAGAAGATATGGTACTCAGAACCTGCTTCACAGCTTCGTACCCAGATCGAGGCTCAGAATCCAACCTCCCCTTTCGCCATATTTCAATTTGCAGTTACCGTGTTGCTTTATGGTCTCATTGGTATAGCTGTTTGCAGGAAGGGAAAGTTTATCTCAGCTTTCACAAGGCCTTAGCATTTAGTCTAGCCTAATTTGATGGCTGCTGTTTGCCAAAAAGCACACAAACCTTCCGGTTCTTCTCATTCCATTATCCGCTGTTTGATGATAGACGGAACAATAGTCCTTTATAATCAATTTTCTTTAATTACCCTTGTCTGAAATAATTAAAGATTTCTGATGCAACGTCGTATTGACTCCAATCTTTTGTGAACCGATTCTCTTTTCCAATATGAATGAAAAATTAATGGCAACTCGATTAAGGATGACTATTGCATCATTTTATGCAATCCTAATAAGTAATCGCGAAGAAGCTTTTGATTTAGCCAGTAAAAACAATTCCCCCCTCACGTCGAATGCTCTATGTTTTTACACAATTCTTAGGAACTGGAGATGATTTGGTTAGAGAAAAAGACGAATGTATTGTATCAAGAAGAAGAACCTATTGTATCGTTATCCCCTCTAGAGAGAAATCTTTTACTCTATTTCTTGCAGCATCCTCGAGTGAATTTAACGAAGAGTGAAATTATTGAAAATAGTTGGCCATCCGATGTCAGAAGGGAAGGGGTTTCAGATGATTCTCTTTTCCGATTAATTAGAGCACTGCGCTTAAAATTGAAACAGGGGCCAAGCGATTGTCGCAAATATATTATCAACTGGCGGGGCTATCCAGAAGGTGGCTATCGTTTTTTGCCAGATGGGCTTGAGCATGGCACCAAGGAGTCTCATCAGGATGAAAACTTCGGTGACACGCTTGAACAATTAGTTGCCTTAAAGCGAATTATCTCAAATCAGATGAAAACGATTTTACTGTTGGAAGCGATGCTGGAGGAAGTGACGGGGAAAGTTCAATCTGAGCGTCCGATCCATGACAAAACGGCCGTTTCCCAAACGGAAACGACCGTTAATCATCACCATTACCCACTAATAAACTCAGACATCAGTTGAGGAACGGCCGTATCAAAACCCACCACATCCAACATGCCGGCATCCTCAGGATCTGCAATTGAATATCGGTTTGCCACCATACCAACAACGATGAGTTTTGCGTTGATGCCCATTTTGTCACGATACGCTTGTATCGCTTGGGCTGGGTGAATATCGCCGTACCAAGTTTCATTATCTGTATACACAATAAACGCATCCGTTTGGATATTGTGTTTCATCGCCCACAGCATTGGCTGAGCACAATCAGTTGCACCAAACGGAATGCCGCTAATTGCTTTCACCACATCATTCAGCCGCTGGCGTGGCGAAATATTTAATGGAATCAGCTCATGTGAAAACCCAACTGTTGTGACCTGTGACTCAGTAACGGCAGTTAACAAAGACATCGCTGCCGATGCAATTCGAGGTGATAGGCCAATCGTATTTGCCACGTAACCCACACCCATCGATCCAGATACATCCAGCGCTAACAGGTGCCGCTTGCCCGTTGGCTGAACAGCAGCAAATGTTTGATAGAAAGCGCCATCCAATGCATCCACAATTTGCTGAACGGGTACCCAAGTCAGTTTGCCACGAAGCCCACGCCCGTTTTGGTAAGTGATTAGCGCTGATAGGACTGCAATGGGATGAATACGAGCTTTGCTCAGCAGCGCTTGGTTCGTTAGTATGTCAACAACCAGCGCTACTTCTGCACCCATTGGGGCAAGCACCCCATTTGCGGTTAATCGTCCTAAATTTCGCAATAGCGCACCGATTGGCATTGTCGGCAACAACACGCGCCAAATTTCGGCCGTGCCGTGCCACTCAGCCGGAATCGCTTCCCACGGTAGCCCATACTCTTCAATGAGTAGTTGAATTTCCCCCACAGAGGCAGCTTGTTTTGCTTGCTCAAACGCCCAAATCGTTTGCATCGCTTTAGAGTCCGGCGCATCTACATCTGGTGTTTCCATACCGTGTGTGATCCAGGCAAACAGTGCCGCATGCTCTTTAGACGGAGCTTTTGGATGAGCAAGGCGCAGCGCATCTCGGTGGCTCCAACCGTCTCGCTGCTGATATTTTACAGCCTGGTAAGCCAACCGCTCTGCGGGCATGTTTGTATACCAGTTCGCCACACCTCGGCGTAATCCTCGCCCCCAGCCACGAAATCCCTCCACAAATTCTAAAAAGTGAAATAGATGGGTACCAATTCGGGCAATTTTAGGCAATGCATCAAGGGCGGCTCGGCGCGAAACTTCATTCCCTAGGCCAGCAACCATCGCTAAAACAAACAATGCCGGATCGTTTTTAGGTGCTCGTCCAGCTGTTGATATTTCAACAACCCGATCGACAACGCGTACCCCATCTTCTGCAATGCAGTCAATAACTTTTGCAGCGTTATCGACGGTTAGCTTTTGAGGCTGAATATAATAGGTTCCCCCCTCGCTCCCTAAAATTAAGAATCGATCGAGTTGTCCCCATTTATCCAGCGTCCAGACAAAACCGCCGGCAGAATTTGCCGTCTGATCCTTCCCTAGCAAAGGCGTATTTTGAGCAGTTTTTCGAGTTGAAAAATATTGTCGCAAATTAGTCATAATTCACCTCATTCTTTGCATTTGATCACAATTAATTTGGCGCTTGGCCCACCCCTAGGTCCACCGGGCGGGCAAAATGCCCTCCATAGCAACCCGGCAGACCTTTATATTATATATGTGGACGAGTGTGTGAAATTGGTACGCTAATCGGTGAATTTCTTCAGCCCGATCCCAAGAGGTAACCCAATCTCTCCGGCCCACGGTTTGATTTTTAGGGTGAATGAAGGGAGTCGAACCCATGACCTTTCGATTCACAGTCGAATGCTCTACCGCTGAGCTACATACACCATGTTTTTTTTTTGTAAAGCGCTTATGCAGATTTTTGTCACCTCAACAGGTTCAGTGAGCGATGTTTGCGATGCACCTGCAGTTTATGAGCCGAGCAGGACTCGAACCTGCAACCGGCGGATTAAAAGTCCGCTACTCTTCCAGTTGAGTTATCGGCCCGTTTTTCAAAATGTACAGTTGGAGAACAATTCGGTAAGCAATTACATAGTTTTACTAAAGTCAGGGCAGAAGGAATCGAACCTCCATCCCAGCGATCCAAGCGCCGCATGTTGCCATTACACCACACCCTGTAAATTTGGTAATTCTTAGCTTTATCTTTGACGGTTGATACGAGACTAGTTGTGGGTTCAAAGCCCTTTGGCTTTAAATTCATAATGCTGCTTACTTTGGCGCTCTCGTAGTACTTATATATCAGAGGGAATGGCTGGACTCGAACCAGCAACCTTCCGGTTAATAGCCGATAACCAACAACCGCCGGCCCATCAAAGATGGTCATGTGTTTGGAAGTTGGAAAAGATGCTCTACCATTGAGCTACATTCCCATATTTAATTTTTGCTAAGTTATTTTTGGATCAAAAAAGCGGGTCCGCTTTTATTCAGACCCGCTTTGGAAGACAGTTTTGAAAAGGATTTTGGTTTATGCCGGATATCCTTCAAACGCTTTTGGCCCGAAATTATCAAAATTTGACACGCGCAATGGTTGACCCTTTTGATGCCTGAGATGTGGCAATTGATCAGGGTTTTGTTTTGAGCTATGTGGTTTGATGCGTTTATTTTGATTTAGCGAATACATAATTATCAGTATAACGACAAAACGACGAATAGTCAACCCCTAATTTAGAGGGAACAATCTTGTCAAAATATTTCTAAATGTTGATTTTCTCAATTCGATTTTAAAATATCGGCTTGTAACCTTGCCATTATTCGCAGGATAAAAGCTGGCGGGTGTATTTCCAGTAGTTCGGCCATTTCATTATCCACCTTCATATATTGGCAATCGCCTCGCGCGATAATATCGAATCCACTACCGTGCATTTCCCACAGGTCTAGCATATCAATAAATTCACCGGGCTGGGCAAAGTCAAGAATCTGCAGCTCTTGTTCTACCCAAAGCTGCCCAGATAATATCAGATAGATTGATTCGTCATCGATATGGGTTTCAGCAATTTTTTGACCGGCAACGGCCGTTTTCACATCACATACCGCGACACTCTCGCCCACCTCGTTTACATCAATTAAATTTAACAACAACGCACTAATCATTTTTTACCTCACATGTTTAAACTCATTATTTATTCTAAGCGAGCAAAGCGTCAGCACTTGAGCAATTTTTAATGCATTCGTTGTAAAAATTCTTCATCCCCAATGTAATTCGGTTAACAAACGGCCGTTATCCCCGCCTAAATTTTGATTGCACCCAGAACATGATAGCATTCCCTATGACATCAAGAGAATTTACCATTGCCAATGAGTATGTTTACAATACAAGCTCCACCTTACGATGGCTCAACTCCCACATTTTTCGTTACCCTTTTCTATTTATCTTGTATTTAATCACCATGACGGCCATGGTCACATCAGAAAGCCTCTCTGCTATCATGGTGGGGCGAGCCTTTGATACCGTCATCAATAACGAAGGGGCCAGAGCCTTAACGATTGCAGCACTTTGGGTCGTAGCCACCTATATCGGGTACGGTCTATTTGATATTATCAATAGCCAAGCCATCCGCATTTTGGCGCAGCGGGTTGAACGGGATGCCCGGGATGAGCTGTACCTAAGCCTGCTTAGCAAGAGTCAGACATTTCATGGGCAGCAGCGTGTTGGTGATCTCATGGCGCGAGCCACCAATGATGTACAGCAGATCCAGCTATTTGTAAGCCCAGCTCTCGGGATGGCCATCGAATCAACGTTAAGTCTCATCATTCCGATTATTACCATCATCACGCTTGACCTGTCTTTGACGCTGGTGCCAGCCGTCTTTTTAGTGGGCGTGACAATCACGCTAATCCGGCACAATAACAAGCTTAGTCCTGTAGCAGACCAGCTTCGAGCAAATTTTGGGGTCATGAATGCTGGCTTAGCTGAAGCAATTACCGGTATTGAAGTTGTCAAGGGATTTGCTCAAGAATCTTTCGAGGAAAAACAGTTCTCAACAAATGCAGGCGCATACCGGAATGCATTTGTAGCTGAAGGGGGAATTACGGCGCAATATCTACCGCTTTTGCTGTATGGCATGCTGGTAGGCGTCGCATTTGGGCACGCTCTCTTTTTGTTTTCTCAAGGGGTTGTTACGGTAGGCGAGGTCATCGCGTATATGGCACTGCTAGGAAAAATCCGTTCCCCTATTCGCTTTCTGCTCAGAACGTCTTCTTTCACGCAGCAAAGCATAGCCAGTGCACGGCGCGTACTCGAAATGATTTTGACTAAAACAGAACTCGATCAAAATCGTGACGGTGTATCCCAACCTATCGATGGGCATATCTTGTTTGAGAACGTTGATTTTAGCTATGAAGAAACGGCCGTTTCCACAAACGCCCCCCTGACGTTGCAAAATATCTCATTTTCCGCTCAAGCTGGACAAACGGTTGCTATCGTGGGGCAAACTGGCGCAGGTAAAAGCACGCTCACGAAGCTACTCAATCGCACGTTTGATACCAAAAACGGCCGTGTTCTTATTGACGGCATCGACGTGCGCGATTGGAATTTAGACAGCCTGCGCTCTCAAATTGCCACCATTGAGCAAGACATTTTTCTCTTTTCACGCACTATTTCGGAAAATATCGCATTTGGCGCACGAGATGAGGTCAGTCAAGCACAAATTGAAGAAGCCGCTCGTATGGCTCAAGCTCATGAGTTTATTAGCCAGTTTCCAAAGGGATACGATACTGTGATCGGAGAGCGAGGCGTCATGCTATCTGGAGGGCAGCGGCAGCGGCTTGCCATTGCTCGCGCTTTTTTAAGCAGCCCTCGCATCTTGGTTCTCGATGATTCCACTAGCGCCATTGACTCCAATACAGAAGACCAAATTCAAAAGGCGATGCAACAAATTTTGGAAGGGCGCACAACGCTGTTAATCACTCACCGCCTTTCCCAAATCCGCCAAGCTGATCACATTTTGTTGATGAAAAACGGCCGTTTAATTGCCCAAGGCTCACACGAAACCTTGATGGAACGGGACAACGTTTATCGTGAGATTTTTAGCGGCGGGTGAGTAGAAAGTGATCAGTGAAAAATAATCGGTGTTCAGCATCCAATTCCACTGCTTCAATAATCTACTAATTAACCAATAACCAATTACCAAAAAGGGACTCATGGGTATAACAGGTGGTTTAACTCCAGAAGAATACGATAGAATTTATAGCGATAGTCAGCTTGTGCGACGTATTGGCGGATACTTTCGACCTCATGTACGAAAAATAACGCTAGTCGCCGCCATGGTAACGTTGATATCCATCGCCGCCACAATCTCACCGATCATCATTTCACGGGGCATTGACACCCTTTCTTCAAATCCAGAACTACAGCTCCTACTTGTTTTTGCTGGCGTTGTCACCACCTTAGGAATCGTCAGCTGGGCCTTCAATTACATCAGCCTTTGGTTTTCTGCTCAGGCGGTCGGTGATGTTGTTCTAAAGCTGAGGGAAGATGCCTTTGAAGCTGTCATGCGTCGGGATTTGTCGTTTTTTGACCAAAATGCCTCAGGCCGAATCGTCAGCCGCGTTACGTCCGATACTCAAGATTTTTCAACGGTTATTACCTTGACGGTTGAACTACTAAGCCAGCTTGTTTTGGTCGTGGTGATTGGTGTAGTTTTATTAACCCAAAACGTCAGCCTCGCGCTCATCACCTTTGTCGTGGGACCTCTTGTTGTGATTATTGCGCTTGTTTTCCGTCGTTTAGCTCGCGAAGCGATGCAAAATGTCCAGCGAGCACAGGCCACCGTCAATGCCACCATTCAGGAGACGATCAGCGGCATATCGGTTGCCAAAAACTTTCGTCAGGAAGCCACCATTTACGAAGATTTTCAAGACAGTAACGATTTAGCTTACCAAGTGAATTTGCGACGCGTCTATGTTTTTGGCTCTATTTTTCCATTGCTCAATACCGTATCTGGCGTGGCCGTGTCTGTCATTATCTATGTCGGGGGGTTGATGGCGCTGCGAAATGATGTGTCAGTAGGGGATTGGTATCTGTTTGTTCAAGGGTTGAATATCTTCTTCTATCCAATTACCAGCATCGCCTCGTTTTGGAGCCAATTTCAACAAGGGCTAGCTGCCAGTGAGCGGGTCTTTGCGTTAATCGATGATCAGCCGCTGGTCCTTCAAACTGCTCAAGAGACTATGGATGAAATCAATGGCAATATCGAGTTTGATAAGGTGACGTTTAATTACAGCACGGGGCGTGACGCCGTGCTAGAAGATTTTTCATTAACGATTCCAGCTGGCGAAACGCTGGCTATTGTGGGGCATACTGGCGCAGGTAAATCAAGCTTGGTGAAGGTGCTCATGCGATTTTACGAGTTTCAAGATGGGGACGTCAGGGTAGACGGCCGTTCTATTCGCAACTTAGACCTCAGCCAATACCGTCAACAGCTAGGACTCGTGCCACAAGCACCCTTCTTGTTTTCTGGTACAGTGGCCGACAACATTCGATACGGGCAACTCACAGCTAGCGAGACCGAAATCCTGGCAGCAGCTCAGCGATTAGGAGATGGCAGTTGGTTAGACGATCTTGCTGATGGGCTAAACACTGATGTCGGTGAACGGGGAGCTAGATTATCCTTGGGGCAGCGTCAGCTCGTCGCTCTGGCCCGAATTTTGCTGCAGGACCCGGCCATACTACTCCTCGATGAGGCGACGGCCAGCATCGATCCATTTACCGAGCTACAGGTCCAAACCGCCCTCAACACAGTATTTGATGGCCGCACCAACATTGTCATTGCGCACCGCCTTTCAACGGTGCGCAATGCAGACCGAATTATTGTGCTAAAAAATGGGCAAATTATTGAAGAAGGCAATCATGACAATTTGTTAAAGCAGGAAGGGAATTACGCGGAACTGTACATGACTTACTTCCGACATCAATCGTTAGCTTACGAAGTATGGGTTGAGTAATAGTTTCTGGGACGATTTAAGAAAGTAATAACAATAAGACCCTTCCCGCTTATATCGCAATCCCAAATGCCATCACAAGTCTATGCGAAAATCTCCGACAAGCGCATAACACAACACAACAATAAATATCACAACAAAAATCTGGAAAACAGCTAACTTCCTTGCCAATTCACCTGCAATATACTTGTCTGGAAAAAACGCGCCTCGGCTCAAATCGATAATTTGGTCGCGTACGCCAAATATCCCCTGAATGAGCGCCTGTGCCACCGGAAAAATAAAAATAAGCGGGTTGAATATTGGTATTGCAATAAAAAGCGGCAAAAAAACAAACAGCGAGCCAAATAAAATGAGCCCCCGTTTCCACTCGCCACTGCGTTCTTTTTGTACGCGTTGATATGCTTCTTCTCCACCAATCAGTTCATCCCGATAAGATCGTAAAGCAATCAATTTTGGTAATTGAACGGCCAGTAAAGAGAAGAAAAATAGGAGTGCAACTGAGGCTATCATGAATGAATCCTTGTGGTTTGTAAATTGAAAATAGGCTAATGTGAAACTCAAAAAGTATCCTGTAAAAAGGAAATTCGGAATTTTTGATTTTCACCGAGTAAATTTCACATTTTCACCTTGTTTTATTTGAGGATATTTTGTGAAATTTACATATAATTATAAGATGGAAAACACATTAATTGATATGCAACTGGTCAATGACACACGCCTTACAGAAAAAGAGGCGCTAAATTTGTACGATCAACTCGATCCGGTCGATATTCCATTTATGCTGGGACGCTGGAAAGGGGCTGGCGTAAGAACCAACCATCCAATGGACGGCTTATTGGAAGCGACAGGATGGTATGGGAAACTATTTATTTCCGAAAATAATGTGCATCCACTTCTATTTAAAGGCCGAGGGAATACTCTTTTTTCAATCAATCCTCACTTTATCCCTATGGGGCTCCTTTATCTTAATCTACCCAAACATTCGGCTTTAAAATACCTCGTTCATCTTTCACGGCCGTTTTACCAAACCAAAAAGAGTACGGCCCGACTGCGGATGGTTGAGTTTCGGGGTAAAGTCAGCGCGGCAATGTGCTACGACAATAAGCCAATTAACGATTGTTTCCG
The DNA here is from genome assembly GCA_039029915.1 of Chloroflexota bacterium. GTDB lineage: Bacteria > Chloroflexota > Anaerolineae > Promineifilales > Promineifilaceae > QQUD01. The sequence continues at coordinate 2,218 of JBCCFD010000225.1, read as the reverse complement.
GCGCTTAGATGAAAATCGAGTCCTTGCCATTATGGATTTTAAGCTCAAAAACCAGCCTTACATCTTCATTCTTGAGCGGGATAATTCTATGATGAAGGTGGCGATCAAAGAGTAAGCGGCTCCCTGCACCTAATTGTCTCTAGCGAAACGCCTCACCCCTGGTTCATCCTCTAAATTTCTATTTATTCCTCATTCCTATAAACAATGACCTTCGATGCGACAAAAGTCGTTTACAACTACTTGAAGCTCGATTATCGTTTACAAAACTGGCCATGTCGACAAACATTCTGCGGTGGCTAATTTTTAGCTCGAGGAAAATGTGGCGTGTTTCGGCAGCCTGCCTCATTAGGCGACCGCCACCAACGTCTGGAATCATTGAAAAGGAATGCAACATGAACAAATTACTACCCATAAAGGGTGATGACTCTAAGCTTTCAGGGGAAAATTTCAATTACCAAAAGGCGCCCGGTTATTGGGTGCTGGCTCGAATGGGTAAGCGGGTGCTGCGCCCTGGCGGATTACAGTTAACAAAAATAATGCTCAATAATCTGAATATTCAACTGGCCGATCATGTTGTTGAATTTGCACCCGGTCTAGGCGCAACGGCTAAGCTAGCCCTTGAAAACCACCCAGCCTCATATACGGCCGTTGAACAGGACAAAACGGCCGTTAATCAGGTTAATCGCCTCCTTACAGGCTCCAATCAGCAATGCATCGTCGGCAAAGCGGAAGATACAGGGTTACCCGACAGTTCAGCGACGGCCATATTCCCCCACAGTGTCAATCCCCCTCCCTGTCACGATTCTGTCACACCGCTCCGTTAAACTCCAAAACATGGCCAAATTGGTGGTGTTTTCAAATGTCACATCTCCACCAAGATCATCCGTCAACATCTGTCAAAATATGTAGTCCGTCAACAGCATAACTCGAGGGGTTTGCGTGGAAATCAATCACAGTTCCGCTCAAAAAGAGAAGTTTAAAAAATGAGTGATCTTAAAGTCCGTCTATTTGGTTACATTGAGGTTAATTATGGCGAAGACATATTATTAGGGCCAAAAGCAAAAGCGCTGTTTGCCTATTTATTATTAAACAGAAACCAATTTCATGCTCGGGAGCAGTTAGCCAATCTATTTTGGGGAGATCGAAGCGAAAAACAAGCGCGGCGTTGCTTAAACACCACCCTTTGGCGGCTACGAAATAAATTAGACACCGCCCTGCACAAATCAGAAGATTATCTTTTAACCGGATCAAGGGGGGAAATTTCTTTTAACCTTGCCTCAGATTATTGGTTAGACATCGCTGAATTTAATCAGCATCTTCAGCAACTGCTACATCTTGCGCCCAACCAACTTTCACCTAGCCAAGTTACTGAAATTGAGAACGCCATCCAGCTCTATCGGGGGGACCTGATGGAGGGCTTTTATAATGAGTGGGTTGTCCAAGAGCGTGAAAAGCAGCGCGCCATCTTCATCAAAAGCTTGCTCCACTTATTGGCTTACTACCACCATCACCAAAATTATGAAAAAAGCATCCCCTATGGCAAGCACTTGCTAACACTAGAGCCCCTCCGAGAAGATATCCATCGAGACCTGATGCAACAGTATTATGAATCGGGTCAAATTCAAAACGTTTACCTGCAGTATGAAAAATGTCGCCAAATATTGCGGGAGGAACTAGGCGTGATTCCCACCGATGAAACACGGCGGTTATTTGACCAACTGATCCAGTCGCCTATCCTGCCAAAAGAAGGCCCACTAGCCCATCATCAAGAATTAGCAATTATGAGTCAGCAAATCAACTCGCTAAAAGATGAAATTATAAAATTGCAGCAAACGATGGCCATGTTGATTAGTGGCCAAAAAGAACTCTTTTGAAATAGGTTTCGACAGCTATCACACGCTCAACCCAGCCTGTGATAGCAACGTAATCAACCTGTGATACCAAGTTGTTATGATATGTTTATTGGATGTGGTTCACAATTATGGAAAACTATTTTGACAAGACAGACCACGTTTTTGTAATTCGGGTAAGGCTAGACGCCCAATCAACCCCACATTCAAATTGGCGCGGTGTTATTGAACATCTACCCACGGGAAAGAAGCAGTCAATTAATCAAATAGAAGACCTATTAAATTTTATCCATCTCTACCTTAACGAAAATCAGTCAAAAATTCAGGCACCGTTAAAATTCAGGCACTGGGTCAAAAGAATTCTATTT
>JBCCFD010000224.1:0-12352 GCA_039029915.1 Chloroflexota bacterium | reverse complement strand
GGATGATAAAAGGGGTATTAATACGGGGGATAGGTTGAGTATCAAGAATTATATTTGATAAATACTTATACTCTAAACTGTTATCAAATGTGCACAAATTTCACCCTCAAAACTACTAAAAACCAAGTTGTAAATGGCCGTAGCATGGAGTTTGGAACTAACCTAGGCTCTCAGTTCTTCTTTCGTAAATCAGGACACGACTATAAAGGAATATTGAATGAATTTGGTGCTGAATATAGCTGGATTGGGAAATACTCCTTTGTTTGTATGAATGCCAGCCACCTTCCTTTTGGTAAACCATTGGCTACTGATGGTATAAACACCCAAGGCCTCTCTACAGGATCATTATGGTTGCCTGGTTCTGAATATCAAAAAATTACAGATAAGAAAAAGGAACTGCCAGTAGAACTCTTTTGTAACTGGGTGTTGAGCCAGTTTGCCACTTGTGAAGATGTAAAACAAGCAGTACTTTCTGGTGAAGTTCAAGTAAAGGGGCTTACACTGGGCAAAGGCCAGCTCATGCCCGGTCATTTTCCGTATGCTAATCAAAATGATATCCGATTCGTGGCCGATAGTTGGGAAAGCCCCACGATCGGTGTTTGGGGTCGCGGTTGGGAAGTGTGGCTCAACGGTTTAGAAGTCACTCAATTTACCTATCTTCAGCAAGCTGGTGGATACACGCTTGATCCAGTGCCAGTCCAAATCACCTATGGTTTAGAGCGTCTTGTTTTAGCATTACAAAACGTACAAACGCTTTGGGAGATTGAGTATAGCAACGGGCTTTCCTACGAAGATCTTCTCCTTGAGCCAGAAGTTGAACAGTGCAAATATTATTTTGATGTTGCGGATGTTGCTCACCTTAAGGCGCTTTACCAACTTTATCTGAGGGAATCAAACGGCTGCTTTGAAGCGGGGCTGCTTTACCCAGCCTATGATTATTGTTTAAAACTAGCCCATATTTTTAACATCTTGGATGCTCGCGGCATTGTCGGTGTGGCAGAGCGAGCAAAGTTTTCCCGCCAGATGCGTCGCCAGTACCAGCGGATTGCAGAAAAATATTTAAAGCAGCGCGAAGCGCTCAATTTCCCGCTTCTAGATGTGGAAGAGCCTTCCCATTTCCCAAGTTTAGTCACCCCGTCACAATCGGTTGACAGGAATGGGAAGCAGGCTTTTTTGCTAGAGATTGGCACAGAGGAAATGCCGGTCAAAGCGTTTGAATCGGCTTTGCGGCAGTTGCGCACAAAAGTGCCGCTCTTTTTAGATGAATTAGGATTTGAATACGGCCGTGTTGAAGTGGATGGCACACCTCGTCGAATCTCAATCAATGTGCATTTTTTGACTGGCCAGCAGGTCAATTATGTAGACAAGCCGCAACTGACTGTGCCGACTTTAGCGGAGCATTTACCTAAACTGATTGCCGACATTCACTTTAATCGTTCGATGCGTTGGAATCACACCAATGTCTTTTTTACCAGGCCGATTCGCTGGATTGTGGCACTCTTTGGGCAAGACCTCATCCCATTCTCTTTTGCTGATGTACAAAGCGGCCGTACCAGTCGAGGTATTCGACCTGATTCTTCTCCTGAAATCAGAATTGCCGATGCGTACACTTATGCAGGTGTTTTACGTAAAAACGGCGTCTCGCACGTCGCTGACAAGCGAATTAAACAGATTGAGAAGGTGTCCTCTAAATTAGCAGCCGAGAAAAAAGGGATTTTGCTCAATAGCCCTGAACTGATGGATGAAGTGTCAAATATGGTAGAGCGGCCAACACCTTTGCGCGGGCAATTTGATGAAGCGTTTTTATCGTTGCCGACGGAAATACTGGTTGCGGTCATGATCAACCGCCAGCGATATTTCCCAGTGTTTGATGAAAATGAACAGCTTCTTCCTTATTTCTTGTCTGTGAGAAACGGGGATGAAAAGCATCTTGATATTGTGATTGAAGGGAATGAGAAGGTGCTAAACGGCCGTTTTGCCGATGCCCAATTCTTTTACAAAAAGGATTCACAGTATCGTTTGGAAGAGTTTGTGCCAAAATTAACGGCCGTGGCATTCCATCCTAAACTCGGCTCAATGGCAGAAAAAACCGAGCGTCTACAATTGTTAACCACCTTCATTGGTAAACAGCTTAGCTTTTCAGAAGCTGAAATACAGACAGCTAAACGAGCCGCTTATTTATCTAAAGCCGACCTCGCTACCCAAATTGTTCAGGAAATGAAGAGCCTTCAAGGAGTTATGGGCGGCTATTATGCAATGAATTCAGGTGAATCTGCCCCTGTAGCAACCGCAATTTCAGAGCAATACAGTTTGCTAACAACCTCCAACACAAGTTTGCTGCTTGCTATTTCTGATCGCATCGATAGCATCGTTGGTCTATTTGCTGCTGGTGAGGTGCCAGATGAGATTAATGATCCATACCGTTTACAAAGGATGGCGCTTGGTTTACTAAATCACCTCGTTAAAAATAAAGTAGATATCAATTTGCAATCTTGCGTGCTAGAAGCTGCCAAACTGCAAACGGTCCCCTGTAAACCCCCGCTACAAAATCAAATATTGGACTTTATTCAACAAAACCTACAAAATATGTTGCTAGAGATGGGTTTTTCAAATGAAGTTATTCAAGAGTCTGTTAACTTAGTTGGCAGTCACAACCCGTCCCGAATTGTTGAACAAATTTCGAAAGAGAGTGAAGAGGTTCCCTCCGATTACCAATTTTCTAAATGATACGTACAAAAATTATTCTCATTCGTATCAATAGATATAAGGAAATTTAGTAAACCTAAAAAGTTGTCGGAAAACCTGAGGCTCAAAACGGTTTACTTCAAAGAGAAGCAAAATGCAGTTTGTTTTTTGATAAATTTTTGTTTCTCACATAAACAACCATTATGTGTTGGATGGCAATATGAGCCTGATAACGAGTTCAGAAAAACAATCTGATATCAATCTAATTTTGCTGGTTGCAAATGAAAGGGACACAGATGCGTATCAACTGCTATTTAAACGATATGCGTCCTCTGTTCTTGGACTTAGCTATCGCATGATTGGAGATAGGGCAAAGGCTGAAGAGATTACGCAAGAGGTATTTTGGCGAGTTTGGCAAAATGCTGACACCTTTAACACCCAACGAGGTACCTTTACAAGTTGGATGTTCAGTATCGCACGTAATCTTTCAATTGATCATATTCGACGCCAAAAGAAGGTAATCATGGAGTCTCTTCCAGATACAAACCATGATCTTGAAGAATCAAAATATTTTAAAGCTGAGGATAATGTTTCCGAAGAAGCTTGGCTTTCGCTGAGGCACGATCACGTTAGGCAAGCCCTTAAAAGTTTACCAACCGATCAAAAAAATGTGGTCGAGTGGATTTACTTTCAGGGCAAGACGCGTCGTGAAATTGCGGAGGAAAAAAATATTCCTTTTGGTACGATCAACACTAGAGCAAAGTTAGCGGTTAAAAAGTTACGGCAAGCATTAGAGGTAGCTGGCGTATTTGAGGATTATTGATCATGAACGAACGGATGGATGACCTACTAGCTGTTTATGCTTTAGGTGGCCTTTCTGATGACGAAACGATAGAGGTTGAAGCATATTTAGCTGAAAACCCTGAAGCTGATGCGGAATTTGCACAGATGTTGCAAGTTGTCGATGCTCTGGCATACGCACCTGAACCACTTCAAATCACCTCCAAAATGGAAGACGATTTAATGGCTCGGGTATTACTTGATTCGGCTCCTATTCAGCAACGTACCTCTCAGAAGAGTCTGGTAGCTTCAAAACCTGTGGCATCAAATTCTCCCACATTTTGGGACAGTCTAAAGCATTTATTTGCTCAGCCGGCAATCGGTATGACTGCTTCGGCTTTTGCTCTGTTGCTGTTTGCATTTTTATTTGTTTTGCAAGGTCGAAATCAAGCTTTGGTAGAAGAGCAGCAGGAATTAGCTGCCCAATCAGCTGATTTACAGGATTCTGTTGGGTTACTGGCTGAGGAAAAGACATCACTTGAAGGAGATGTTGCTAGCCTAAATAGCGAGATTAGCTCCTTACAGGAAGAAAATCAGCTTTTATCAGCCGATAATGCGATTTTGACTGAGCGGATTGCCACCTTATCAACCGAAAATGAAGATCTGGTTATTAATAATTCAGATTTAGCACAGGCTCAAATGCAGTTAGCTTCTGAAATTGCCGACTTAATGATTAAAAATAATCAGCTCTCAACAGATGTTGAGACGATTCAGTCTGAAACAGAGCTTGCTCAAAATGTGCTGGGTATCCTGCAATCCCCAGATGTGAATACAATTACTGTGCCTGGATTTCCAGACACACAACCCGATGCATCTGGGCAGATTGTGCTGGATCGAGAGAGCAATACGGCCGTTCTCCTCGTCTCAGGGCTTGCCCCATTGCCTGAAGGATCGGTTTATCAAGTGTTGTTGATTCAGGGATCTGAGCATGAAACAGCCGAAACATTCCTAGTTGATACTCAAGGTGAGAGCGTTCTGATCGTAAGCTCTAACTCAAACCTCGGTGCCTTTGATGCCGTAGGCGTTTCCATTGAGCCCGATGGGGGTAGCGAACAGCGAACAGGCGACATTGTAATCCTTGGTAGTATTGCAAACCAAGTGAACGATTCATAATAAACGAAATGAGTGATGATTAGTCATCTTGACTCTTACCTAAAGGGAAAGCCAGATGACTAATCATCTTTCACTCACGCCATAGTTTTCCATCTAACTCTCATACATCCCCTCGAAAATTCATCAAATCTTAACCCTTATTTTTAGAATAAATGTAAGGATTAAGGTATAATTTGCAATCTGTACCCAAAGCAAAAAAGTGAAACAAGGCAAAGAAATAATTAACATTTTGGTCATTACATGACTGTTACCCAAGAAATAAAAAGTAGACTCGACATTGTGGATATCGTTTCAGACTATGTGCAATTGCGCAAGTCTGGTCGATCCTACGCGGGTTTTTGTCCGTTCCATTCTAATACCAGAACCCCTGCTTTTTATGTTTTCCCAGAAACGCAAACGTGGCGTTGCTTTGGGGCTTGTGCTGAAGGGGGCGACATCTTCTCTTTTGTTATGAAGCAAGAGGGATTAGATTTTAAAGATGCCCTTAAAAGCTTAGCAGCCAAAGCGGGTGTTGAGCTTGAACCTCCTAAACCGGTTGATCCAAAGAAAAAAGCGGCTGAATCTAAACTCTCTTCCCTTTTAACAGCGGCGGCTGATTATTTTCATCAATTGTTTCTACATGCACCCCAAGCAGAGATGGCCCGAACCTATGTCGACGGCCGTTCCCTGAATGATCAAGCTATTGCACAATTTCAAATCGGATTTGCCCTTGATTCTTGGGATGCGTGTCGCTCCCATTTCAACTCTCAGGGATATGATGACAAAATATTATTAGCCGCTGGACTCCTTACCGAAAATGAAGAAAAAAAATCAAAATATGATCGCTTCCGCAATCGGCTAATGATTCCGATTCGGAATGTAGATGGTAAGGTGGTTGGTTTTGGTGCCCGAACCCTAGAAAAAGACGGCATTCCTAAATATTTAAATTCACCTCAAACCAAGCTTTTTGACAAAAGCAACCTGCTCTTCGGCCTCGATCATGCCAAACGGGGCATTCGGGAAGCCCGGCAGGCGGTCATTGTTGAAGGATACATGGACGTCATTCAAGCGTGGCAAGCTGGGTTTAATAATGTCGTCGCCCAAATGGGTACAGCCCTGACCGAAACGCAGCTTACCTTATTGAAACGTTATACAAAAAGATTCGTATTGGCGTTAGATGCAGATGCGGCGGGGGTAAAAGCAACCATGCGTAGCCTTCAAGTGGCTCGCGAAACGTTAGATCGAGATATTGAAGTTAAGTTTGACGCTCGTGGTTTGGTGAAGCACGAGGGCCGACTCCAAGCTGATATTCGGATCATGTCAATGCCAGAAGGGAAAGACCCTGATGATATCATTCGCCATGATCCTGTGTTATGGACGAAGTTGGTGTCCGCGGCAAAGCCGGTGGTGTCTTACGTGATAGATGTGGCCACACAGGGTTTGAATTTTGAAGATCCAAAGGCAAAAACGGCCGTGGCTGAACAGGTCATCCCATTAATTAAAGACAATCAAAATCCAGTTGAACGCGACCATTATTGGCAATACCTAGCGCGTGCCCTCAAAACTGATGAACGGGCGCTTCGACAAATTCGTTTGCCGCAAAAAAGACAGCAGAGTTATCAAGTAACACCGCAACGTAATCAATCGCGAGCACCAACACCGAGTCCTAAACTAGGTAGACGTCCTAATCGACTTACATTTAGTCACCGAGAAAGCAATTATTTGTGCCAATGCATTCATTATCCGGCCATGATTGTTGAAGTGAATTCAAAACTAGAATCGATTAGTCAGTCCCCTGTTGATGAAAACGATTTTGAGACAATCGAAGATCAATCAATTTTACGACAAATGTACCATTTAAATAGGGGGGGAAGGTTTGCCACACCAGATGAATTGTGCGATAGTTTAGATACCGCACTCCAAGAACGGGTGCACCAGTTGCTTGCACTAAAACCTACACCCGAATCGGAATTAGACCGTCTTGCAGATAAGCTTTTACTATCGGTTTTAGAATGGCGATTGCAGAAGAATAAACTGTTTAATCAAAAAATCAAGGTGCTTTTTGACGAAGCCAAGAGGCAGAATGATCAAGAATCTGCAAAGCTGTATGAACAGCAAATCGCAAAAAGCCACCTAGAAAGTTTGAGTTTAAACAAAGCCAAAAGCGCCATGTCTGCCACCAGTCGAAGAAGAGCTGAAGAAGCTGCAAACGGCCGTTTATAGGAAATACCATGTTAGATAATCTAGTAGAACAACCTGACTTTGAAGATGATGAACTCGAAGATGAAGTTGAAACCATCGATATCGAATCACTGGTGCGTAAAGCGCGTCGTAATCGAGAAATTGATGAATCAGAAGTGCAAGCCCTCTTAGCCTCAGCTGATGATGATCAAGCTGAACGGCTTTATGCTCAACTTCAAAAACACGATATCCAAATTATTTCAGCAAGCGGCACCGCCAAATCGGGTCTTACCAGCTCCAATCGCTTGCTCGATCTCTCAGAAGAAGACACCAGCACAACAACAAATACCCCTCTTCTACCTTCCGATGCAGAAGACGACCCGGTTCACACCTATCTTAAAGAGATTGGCAAAGTGCCCTTGTTGGCTCCAAAACAAGAAATATGGCTCTCAACCCAACTCGCTGCATCCAACGTCCTAGAAGAAATTGGCAAAGAGGTAAACGAAGATTTTGATGAAGCCTTTGGGGAAGATGAGGTAGATTTCCTAGTCATGTCTAGGAATTACGGCAACTTACTCGCCAATTACGAAATAGCCAAAGAAGAAAGTGACAAGCTCGGCATTAGTCACATAGATATGCCAGCTCTCATTGACGAAGCCTCACAGCTGCGGAAAACCTGGCAGTCTGAAGAAAAATCCTACTTGCGGAACTACCTAAACAATGGAAACTGGGGTCAAGAAGATAATTGGTATGACCTATCACAAAGTGCCTTCCACATGTTTACTGCCCTTTATCTATTGCCACGAGACATAAGCAAAAAGCTGCGTAGTCAATTTGAGAAAGAAAGCGAACTCGTAGCCCAATCCACAATGGATCAATGGCTTTCCCAAGATAAAGTTGGATTGAAATTCAACGAATATATGATTTATGATCTTGCTGAAGAGGCAAAGGAAAACCTTACTGGTGCCAACCTTCGTCTAGTTGTTAGCGTAGCAAAACGATATATGGGTCGAGGTATCCACTTGTTAGACCTTGTGCAAGAAGGTAATGTCGGTTTGTTACGGGCTGTTGAAAAATTTGACCACACAAAAGGGTATAAGTTCAGCACCTATGCCACCTGGTGGATTCGCCAAGCGGTTAGCCGGGCTATTGCAGACCAAGCGCGAACAATTCGCATCCCTGTGCACATGTTCGAAACCATCAACAAAATTGTCAAGATGCAGCGTGATTTGGTACAGGTGTTAAATCACGAGCCAACGGTTGAAGAATTAGCACTTGAAATGGATTATTTGACGCCTGAAGAATCAAACGAAATTAAAGAGGCACTTGTTGAAGGAACAAAGATCGATCCCGTTCTCAACCGTAAATGGAAGCAAGCCATTAGTAAAATCCGAGACATCCTGCGCATTTCCATGGATCCAATGTCGCTTGAGTCCCCAGTCGGTAATGAAGATGCGACAGAGTACGGTGATTTTATTCCCGACGAATCAGCCTTAGAACCTGTGGATGCCGCTTCAAAAGAGCTTCTGCGTGAGCAAATTCGCAACGTGCTTGGATTCTTAAGTGAACGTGAGCGAGAAGTGCTAGAAATGCGGTTTGGCCTAAACGATGGTAAGGATCATACGCTGGAGGAAGTCGGCCGTAGTTTTGGCGTAACCCGCGAGCGAATTCGTCAGATTGAGGCAAAAGCGTTGCGTAAATTGCGCCACCCAAGTCGCAGTAAATCATTACGAGATTATTTGAGCTAGCTTCAAAATTTGTAGATCATTAATAATAAGGAAGCCTGTGCTGAAAAGCGCGGGCTTTTTGCTTTAATTGTTAAGTGATTTATCCTGCGGTTAGAAATTAGGCTTGACTGATTGAGCTATCTTGATGTCCAAATTTTTGATGTCTAGTGTGCCTTTCACGCCTCTGCCCAGCCTTCCTGAATGGCCTGCACACTGATTTAGTTTAGTGAAAGTCATTTTCTTTGGTACCATGGCTGCACTAACTCCGTTTTCCAAGTGGTACTAAGGTGTATTTTTAGGAAAAAACGACTGTTAACCGCACCTTAACTTGGTTGCCCCTCGATTTTGATTGTGATAGAATGCACATATTGGAAACTGGACAATTACTAAACAATATAAGCAAGTCTTTTAAGAATAGTTCCAGTCAATAATACCCTTCAGGAAAGTTGGTAGCATCTATGAATTTAACCCTTTATCTTCCAATAGCAGTCCTTCTCGGAATCGCTATTGTGCTTCCCGTACTATTGACATTCCTTTCAATAAATCTTGGTCCAAGCCGTAAGCATGCACCCGATTCGCGGATGATGGCCCCTTACGAATCTGGAATGGCGCCAATTGGTGAGGCACAAAGAAGATTGCCGGTCAAGTTTTACCGATTGGCAGTGCTTTTCATTCTCTTTGATGTTGATATTATCTTGTTAGTTCCTTGGGCCATAACGTTTCGCAAACTAGGCTTATTTGGTTTGTACGCCATGTTGATATTCATGTTTATCTTTATTCTTGGCGACCTCTGGGTTTGGAAAAAAGGTGTACTCGAATGGGATTAGAACAAAAATTAGGTGATATGGGAATTGTCACCCACCGATTAGAAGATTTAGTTAATTGGGGCCGAACTAATGCGATGTGGCCTCTTCTGTTTGGTTTAGCCTGTTGCGCTATCGAAATGATGGCCTCTCAATCTGCAGGGTATGATGCGTCTCGGTTTGGGATGGAGCTAAATCGCCCAACACCTCGTCAAGCAGACCTTATGATTGTGGCTGGGCGCGTTTCTCGCAAAATGGCGCCTGTTGTTCGTCGTTTGTATGATCAAATGCCTGAGCCAAAATGGGTTATTGCTATGGGCGATTGCGCCTCCTGTGGCGGTGTTTTTAACAACTATGCTATTGTCCAGGGGGTTGATGAAATTGTGCCCGTTGATGTTTATGTAGCTGGTTGCCCGCCTCGCCCTGAAGCCCTTATTGACGGCATTATGACATTGCATGAACGCATTCGCGGTGAAAGAATCGTCGACTACGCATAATTGATAGAGATGCTTTAGGACCAAACTTATGAGTATAGCTCAGCAAATAGTTGATAAAGTGAAATCTACGCTGCCCCAAGCCATTGAAGCAACTGACGACTTTCGGGGTGAGCAAACATTATTAATTAAGAAAGGGCAATTAAAAAAAGTTGCCAAGTTAATGCGTGATGAATTTCAATTTGATTTTCTTTCAGATATCGTTGCTGATGATATGTTGCCAGACTTCCCCAGATTCTTGGTGAGCTACCATCTTTACTCTATTCCAAACAAATATAGGCTTCGCCTGAAAGTTGAAGTTGAAGACCCAGACAGCGGTCCTGAAACATTAGCTTCGATCTGGCCCATTGCCACATGGTTAGAAACAGAAGTTTGGGATCTGATGGGCGTGAAATTCAAAAATAATAAAAGCCTTCGCCGTTTATTTTTACCAGAAGATTGGCAAGGGCATCCACTTCGTAAAGATTACCCACTTGGGTACGAAGAAGTTCAATTCTCTTTTAATTACAAAGAGATTGATTCCAAAAAACCATACGCAAAAGACTAGTATCACATTAAAAAATCACCTAGAATTTATTCGCAGGTAATGATTATTTGGCAATTAGACAATTACATTATTTGTTGAATACTAACGCAATAATGTATTCGGAAAGCTAGTCTCGTGAGGTAATTATGACGTTAACCGCAGGTAGCGACACAATTCAAGAAATGTCAGTAGAAGAACTTCGTGCAAAGCTTGGCACGGGGATGCAGATTGATAACCCTGAAGAAAACATGCTTTTGAGCATGGGGCCTCAACATCCTAGTACGCACGGCGTGCTTCGCTTGCTTCTGGAGCTTGATGGGGAGACCATTGTCAACTGTGCACCAGATATAGGTTTCTTGCACACAGGTGTCGAGAAAACAATGGAATCAAAACCATATACCAAAGGCTTGGTGATGACCGATCGTCTAGATTACTTGGCACCCATGTCAAATAATCTCGGTTATGTTTTGGCTGTTGAAAAACTTCTCGATGTTGAAGCAACTCCCCGCGCGCAGGTAATTCGAGTCATCCTTTCTGAGATGGCACGAATTTCTAGTCACTTGGTCTGGTTAGGAACACATGCACTTGATCTGGCAGCAATGTCCGTTTTCCTCTACTGCTTCCGCGAACGTGAATACATTCTAGATGTATTCGAGATGTGCGCAGGACAACGCATGATGGTGAGCTACTTCCGCCCCGGCGGGATGTGGCGAGATGTTCCTGAGGAGTTCGAACCTGCAATTCGTCAATTCCTCGATTTTTTCCCCGCTAAAATTGCTGACTATGAAGCTTTGCTCAAAAATAACCCCATCTTCCTCGAACGAACCAAAGGGATTGGGTACATTTCCGGTGAGGATGCAGTTGCCTGGGGGATGACAGGTGCTAGCTTACGTGGGTCAGGTGTAGATTGGGATATTCGTAAATCTCAACCTTACACCGGTTATGAGAACTATGAATTTGATGTTCCCCTTGAGACTGATGGTGATGTTTATGCGCGATATGCTTGTCGTATGCGAGAAATGCGTGAGAGTTTGCGTATCATTCGTCAGGCGATCGATAAATTACCAGAAGGTCCGGTAAACATCAGCGACCGAAAAATTGTTCCGCCACCTCGTTCTGAATTGGGGCGAAGCATGGAAGCTGTTATCCATCATTTCAAGATTTGGACAGAGGGCTTTAGTGCGCCAGTCGGCTCAGTTTATCATAGTATTGAATCACCGCGTGGTGAGTTAGGTGTATATATTCGAGGCGATGGTGGGCCAAAACCAGCCCGCGTTCATTTTAGAACACCATCTTTTGTTAATTTAGCTGCTTTACCTAACATGTCCAAAGGTGTTTTTGTGGCTGACCTTGTAGCTATTATTGGCTCTATTGACATTGTTCTCGGTGAAATTGACCGGTAGAAACGTAAGCTTTTTTACAGGAGAAGACATGCTTTCTGAAAAGTATGCAAAAGAAATAGAAGGAATTTTAGCGCGGTTCCCATCAAAAAAATCAGCTGCCTTACCATTGATGCATTTAGCTCAAACGGAATACGGGAATTTGAACCGTGAAGCGATGATTGAAGTCGCTAAAATCCTTGATTTAGATCCGACTCATATTTTATCTCTGGCCGGTTTTTACACGCTCTACCATGAAGAAAAGGTAGGGCGTTATGTGCTTGAAGTTTGCAATGATTTAGCTTGTGCCCTACGGGGAGCGGATGAGTTTTTGGATATGGCGTCACGTAAGCTTGATATCCCAGTTGAGGGAACGACGAATGACGGTATGTTTACGCTTAAAGGTGTGATGTGCTTAGCCGCTTGCGACCGCGCGCCCATGCTTCAGTGCAATTTAAAGTTCGAAGAACTTTTAGATGAAGAGAAATTTGATGCTTTGATTGCTCGACTTCGGGAAGAGGCTGCTGAAGGTAAGTCAGCTCATCCAGTTGTGCAAAAGAGCATATCGTATGCAAAGACATCGTAGGAGAGCGAAAAATGGCTCATATCTTATTACGACACCGAG
>JBCCFD010000223.1:0-12357 GCA_039029915.1 Chloroflexota bacterium | reverse complement strand
TTGGTAATTGGGCATGTCATTTAAGGGATTAGTTTTGTGATAGTAGATTTAGCTGGATGCAACTAGTTGAAGCTAGCTGAATGCGCAAAGCGACTTATAAACTCTTCCCAATTACCGATGACTCGATTCGCTAACGGGGTTCACTATCCATGTTCCCTAAATCTCTCAATTGACGCTGCCCAGCCTTCGGCTTCCTCATCCGGATGGTAGGGGATGTAATAGTTGGTGCGGTCGACCATATTGCCAAAACGCTCTTTGATAATGCCGGGTAGTTCGCTCCATTTGCCGGTAACCGCAAAGGCGTCGAGCATTTCGTCGGTGATGAGATTGCGCATTTGTTCCCACTCCCCTGCCCGAGCGTGCTTGCTAAGCTGTTCGGCCGTGCCGACCCAGCCGTGCTGATCAGAAACAACGCGATAGGCGGGTGTGCTCATGTAGTAGCCAATTTGCTGACGCGCCTCTTTTTCATACTCCGCAGCAGGCGTTTGTCCATCGGTTGGGACAGCAAAGACGGAGCAGTTAACGGTAATATCCTGACGAGAACGGCCGTTTTCCCCTAACGCCTCTTCCAAAGTTGGTAAAGCAAAATTCTCCAAATACTTCTTCGAGTGGAACGGATGCAAAATAACGCCATCGCACACCTTGCCCGCTAAGCGAAGCATCTGGCGATTGACGGCCGAAATATGCACCGGTGGATTTGGTAAATCCAGCGGCAGGGCACTAAATTGGGGCGTCATCAGGCTGATGTTGAAAAACTCCCCTTCGTAGCGAGGGCGTTCGCCACTGCGCCAGCTGTCCCAAATGACGTGCATCACTTCGATCGTTTCACGCAGTTTGCGGATGGGTTTGACCCACGGGATGCCGTAGCGACGCTCGATGTGGGGTTTAACCTGCGCGCCAAGCCCCATGATAAAACGGCCGTTGCTGTATCGCGCCAAATCCCAACCAATGGCCGCCATCGCTGTTGGGTTACGGGCAAAAGCAACGGCGATACAGGTGCCCATACGAATGCGCTGTGAATGCTCGGCTGAAAGGACAAGCGGCATAAAGGCATCAACCCCCGCTTCGATAGTCCACATCCCATCAAAGCCTAGCTTTTCAACCGATTGGGCTACCTGCGGCATCATCGCTAACTCTTTTTGATCCAACAACCAGACATCGAATTTCATTGTTTTTCCTCCGAAAAAGCGAGAGTACAGAGCCAAAGGGATAGAGTAGCAAAGTTGCAAGGTTGCAAGTCACCTTGTCACCTCTTCACCTTGTCACCCTATCACTCAATCACTCTATTTTCTTGCCTACTTAATAAACGGCAGCTCGTGCACCACGGCAGCCGTGTCCCCAGTTGGCATGTGGGCGACGAGGGGGGTGTTAACGGCCGTATGCGCCACCTTGACATGCGCTAAAGCAATCGTTTTCTCTAGCCGGGGTGAATATGTTAAGCTTGTTATTTTACCAGCTTCATTGCCGTCTGGTGTGGAAAGTGGACACCAGTTTGAGGCACCTAGTGCCCTCGTTTCAGGGAGCACAATGCCGACCAATTTTTGTTTAACCCCTTCAGCCTTAATGCGCTTCAATGCGGCCTTTGATAAGAAATCAGCCTCTTGGTCTAAATCACAATATTTGCCTAAGCCAATCTCAAACGGATTATTCTCAATCGTCATGTCGTTGCCGTGAGAGAGCAACCCGCTTTCAACGCGCTCCACGCCTGAAGGGGTCCCCGCTTTGATGCCAAATGGTTTACCTGCCTCAGCAACCTTATCCCAAAGCGCATGTCCTTTTGAGCTATCTCGTAAATAAAGCTCTAACCCACCCTGCTTGCTCCAGCCAGAGCGCTGCACAACGAGTGGAATACCATCCAAATCATATTCACGGAACCAGAAATATTTTAAATCATAAATCCAATCCCCCAGTAAATCGGCACACACCTTATTGGCATTAGGTCCTTGTACCGCTAGAGGGGAGACATCTGGCTCGGTTACTGTGACATCAAACCCTAAGCCTGCCGCTAACCCCTTGGCCCAAAGCGTTACGTCTGTGTCCGCAATGGACAGCCAATAATGGTCTTCAGCGAGCTTGAGCAAGATGGGATCATTAATCATGCCGCCGTTTTCATCAACAAGCGGTACGTATTTGCCTTGCCCGACTTTGCATTTGGTGAGGTTGCGTGGTGTCATCAAGGTGACCAACTTGTGGGCATCAGGCCCTTTGATTTCAACCTGACGTTCGCAGGCGACATCCCACATAGCAACGTTGTTGATGAGGTTCCAATAATCTGCTTCAAACGATTCGTAATAGGTTGCCAAAAGCATGTGGTTGTAAACGGTAAATCCTTTGACTCCCGCCTCAACGATTTTGTCATGAAAGGGGGTTGTTCGTGTCCGCTGGACGATGCTCATTTCAAACATGTTTTTCATTCCTGTGTTTTTAAAAATTGTTTAGCATTTCAGCTGACGAGCTGACTGGCTGACTAGCTGAAATGCTTAATTACGTTTCGATAACCAACCAGCCATCCTCCTCCACAATTTCATAATGACGGATGCTGATTTCAGGGAAGGGGAGACAACGGCCGTTTACAATGTGGTACTCAATGCCGTGCCAAGGGCAGGTGACGATCTCACCCTCATGAATCCATTCCAACTGCCAATCCGTTTCAGCGCGGGCGCCCGTGGTGCCAGACACCTTGCCTTCACAAAGTGGTCCTAGTTGATGAGGACACAGGTTGGGTAGGGCGTGATAAGTGCCGCGCACATTAAACACACCTAGCTCCCGCCTGCCAAATTTGACCAAGGCATGGGTGCCCTCGGGCAGCGCGCGTGCTTCCATTAGTCGATGCTTTCGTTTCGGCATGCCGCCCTCCCTACTGCAGGTTGAGACGGTAGCCGTCTCGATCCATCTTGAAAAATTCGAGCGCATTTTCACCCATCACCTTGTGCCGAACCTCTTCGTTTCGCCAAGGCAGCTTGTAGACAAGGCGGGGATGGTCAAAATCATGGTGCGGCCAGTCTGACGCAAACATCGTTACATTTTCCCCATCATAAAGGCGAACCATGTCTACAATGTCTTTTGGGTTTTCAGGTTCGGCTAATGGTTGGGTCGCGTAGTA
Organism: Chloroflexota bacterium; assembly: GCA_039029915.1. Lineage (GTDB taxonomy): Bacteria > Chloroflexota > Anaerolineae > Promineifilales > Promineifilaceae > QQUD01. Next base: position 9,254 of record JBCCFD010000223.1, on the reverse strand, counting down.
CCACTTTTTCAAATAGTGGCTGGGGCGGTGCTCTAAAAAGGGCACCTCACGGCGCAGTTCCATATACTCTTTATCGAGGCGGTGCATCATAAATGGCACCCATGAGACACCTGCTTCGGTAAACGCAACTCGCAGTTTGGGGAAGCGAACGGGCACGCCAGTTTCAATCATGCTAACCATATTGGCCATCATATTGAAGGTGTGAGAGACCGTGTGCTGGCCCAGCACCGTTTGGAACTCATGCACTTGGCAAGGGAAAACGGGGTGCACCACCGTCACGCTGTGGAGCAAAACGGGCAGGTCTGCATCCTGTGCCGCTTGGAAGATGGGATCATACATGCGGTGTCCCCATAGTGGATTAACGCCTGCGGTTGGTAGATAGATACCAACAACCGTTGGCTCTTTGGCGTACTTCTCGATTTCGCGGGCGGCATCAAGCGGGTCTTGGGAACAAGCAATAATACAGCCAAGGATCCCTTTTTCTCGAGTACACCAGCGGTCAACCATCCATGCGTTATAGGCACGGGCAATAGCTGAAGCGTAGTCCGCTCGGGGGTGAACAGCCAGTTTGAGAAGATGATCCGGAAATAGAATGCCGATGTCGACGCAGATTTTGTCGAGTTCATCACGCATTTGGGGCACGTCCCAGACGGCACGACCCCCGTCACCACCTCCCTCGTACATGGGAAAGTAGAAGGTGTCGCCCGGGGCAAAGCCGGGCAGGGCTAGGTAGCGGTCATCTTGGAAGCTGCCTGCGATTTTGAGGGATTGCCGAAACGGCTCGTCAAGGTATTCAGCCATTTCGGCCGGTTTTTCATGCAAGTGAACATCCACATCAACAACAAGCATGTCGTCAAGGGATTGGCGGGTTAGGGTCATGGTGTGACTCCTTTTTTGAGCATTTCAGCATTTCAGCTTGTCAGCATTTCAGAAAATGTTTAGGTAATTGACTTTTTTTTAGCTGATTAGCTGACAAGCGAAGCGGCTGACCTGCTGAAAAGCTTTGCTCAGCCTAGCTTTTGTAATCTTCTTCTTCCTTATCCAGCATCATTTTGAGCTCATTGAAGTGGAGGTTGGCAAAGCCTGTGGGGTAGGTATTCCATTGCCGTTCGGCCTTTTTAGCGACTTCTTCAGGGATAATGGCCAGCTCCCGACCGCTTTGTAGGGCCATTAGCTGAACGAGTGAAGCCCGCTCGAGGAAGTAAAGATCGTCCCACGCTTCAGCAATTGAGTTGCCAATGACCATAACGCCATGATTCCCCATGAACAGAACGGCTTTGTCGTCACTCATCAGGCTGGCGACGCGGGCACCTTCGTCATCATTATCAGCTAGGCCACCATATTCACGATCGTAGGCAATACGGCCGTAAAACTTACACGCATTTTGATCCAGCATTAAAAACTCATAATCCTTCAGGCAGGCCAGAGCCAAAATTGACGGCGTGTGTACATGCAGGATGCAGCGCGCGTGGGGTAACGCTTGATGTAAATGACCGTGGAGAATGCGGGCACTGGGGTCTGGCACCCGCTCCCCTTGCCAAGATGACGGATCATCGAGATCTAGCATGAGCATGTCACTGGCTTTGATGCGAGAAAAATGATAGCCGGCCGGTTGGACAAGGAATTGACGGCCGTTTTCTGATAAAGCCACACTAAAATGGTTCGCCACCGCCTCGTGATAGTCGTGCCGATAAGCCAACCGAAAAGCTGCCGCTAAATCAACGCGCAGCTGCCATTCAGTTTCTGTCATGGTGCCATTTAAACGGTCTTGGGTAAGCATTTCCATCTCCTTGCTTGTAGGTGTCAAGTATCAGGTATTAGGTGTCAGGTGGCGTACGCTGAATATTGCTTGTGGTTTACTAAACTCTGATTACTGACTACTTCCTTTCTCTAAAAACCCAGCCTTTCCATAATTTCCTCTGCAGTGGCCTGCACCATACGAGCAAGCTCTTCCTCATGAGCTTTGTTTCGAATGCGGAATTTTGGAAGGCCAATGGCTGGTGAAGCAATAAGGTCTCCTGTGGCGTTAAAAACAGGAGCGGCGACGCTGGTCCAGCCAATTTCATACTCATCGTGATTCCAACTGATTCCTGACTCTAAAATTGTTTTGAACTGTGTGTAGAGCCCTTTTTTGTGATTGACGGTGGCCTGACTGTATTGAATCAGTGGCTGATTGAAGTAAGCGTTAAGCGCCTCGGCGGTGCGGTGCGCTAAGAATAGTTTCCCTGACGAGGTAATATGCAGCGGGTGGCGTTCCCCTGTTGAATCTGCAATTCTAATTTTGTACCGTGTGTTGATTTGGGCGGCAAAGTAGCATTGGTCGCCGTCGGGAAGACAGAAGTAGATGGTTTCGCCTGTTTGTTCGGCTAATTTTTGGAGACTGGGTTGAGCAACGGCAACGATTTGGTCAACCCAAGACGCTTTAGAGAGAAGGGCAAGGAGCTGGTCTCCTAGCTGATAAGTGTCTTTGGAAACGGCCGTTTTGACTGCCCCCACGGCCTGCAATGTTTCGAGTAAACGGACAACCGTTGTTCGTGGCAAATTGACATCTCTTGCCAACTGCGAAATGCTGGTTTGGTCTTTGTTATGACCAATTGTATAAAGTAAAGAAAATGCCCGTTCAACTGATTGAATCATGCTAAATATCCATTCAGCGGATATTATCCATGATGTGGTTAAATGTGCAAGGGGTTTAGTCATTGAGAGATTAGGGATTGGTAATTGGGTAATTAGGTAATTGGGAGATAGAGAGACGGATGAAGGTTTCAAAAAGATCAACAGCGACACTTGATTGGTTTGGTTGTGCGACGTTTCGGTTGAATGTGGATGGATTGACTATATTTCTGGACGCGTATATTGATCGGATTGAAGGGTCAGACGGGCCGGAAGGGGCAACGGCCGATTTAATCACGGAGTGTGACTACATCCTCATTGGGCATAGCCACTTCGACCACATTTGGGGGGCTGAGACCATTGCGAAAAACACGGGGGCTAAAATCATCGGCAGCTATGAATCGATTCGGATGATGGCCGCTGAAGGCGTGCCAGAGGAACAGCTTTTTCCGGTAGCTGGCGGGGAACGAATCACTTTGTCAGAGAACGTTACCCTACATGTTTTTCCGATGCTGCACTCCTGTTTGTTAGAAGCGTACAACGACACAGAGCCAGATGTGGCCTGTTTGACCGCCCATAATTATGAATATTTTGAAGAGCGCGTCATTTTGTCGACCTTTTCAGAAAAAATAGCCCAGTTAGGGGAGGCCGTAAAAAACCATCTTGAGCAAAGCCGACAAGGAGCGCGTGGCGACGGGGGCGTCCTGGGCTTTTTGTTAGAGACACCGGAAGGCACGCTTTTCTTCAAAGACACAATGGGGCACTGGACGGGCATTTTAGAAGAAATTGAGGCGGACGTAGCGATTTTGGCCATAAGCGGCCGTGGTAATGTGGATGGAGAGCCAATCAAGGGGTCTTTAGTTGATTTCATGAATCGGGAGGTAGCGGCATTGAACTGCCAGCGGTTTATTCCCTGCCATCACGATAACTATCTGCCGGGATTTGCAACGCAGTCCAACCTGCCTGCCCTCAAAGCGGGTATGCTGGCAAAGCATCCGAATCTCGAGTTTATTGTGCCAAACTATGTGCCAGGGTTTGAGGTGTTTAAATGAAGCTGTCGGTTTGTACAGATGCGGTTTTTTATGGGCAGGAAACGACGCAGGCATTAAGCCAGCTTAGTGAGATTGGCTGGCGGGCGTTTGAGTTTTGGAGCTGGTGGGATAAGGATGTTGAGGTGATTTTGCAAGCAAAGGAGCGGTTGGGTTTAACGGCCGTTTCTCACTGCACCCACTTCATCAGCCTGGTGGATGAAGCCCAGCGAGACGCCTACATTGAAGGGCTCCAAGCGACCATCGAAACGGCGAAAAGACTAGGCGTCAAAACGATTATTTCGCAGGTGGGGGATGATTTGGGGATTTCTCGAGCAGTGCAGAAGCAGTGTTTGGTGGCGGGATTAAAAACGGCCGTTTCTTATCTTCAAAATGCTAATATGCAGCTTGTTATCGAGCCGCTCAACATATTGGTCGATCATCCCGGCTACTTTTTAATCGCTTCTGATGAAGGATTTGAGATCATCGAAGAAGTCAACAGCCCTCACGTCAAACTGCTGTTTGATATTTACCATCAGCAAATTAGCGAAGGCCACCTCATCCGGCGTATTGTTGACAATATCGATAAAATTGGTCACTTTCACGCGGCTGGTAATCCGGGACGGCATGAATTAGATTTTGGTGAATTGAACTATTCCGAAATTTTTAAAGCGATTCGGGCCACAGATTATGATGGCTATGTTGGTTTGGAATATTTCCCTCAAAATGACCCAATATCTGGCCTGATGCCTTTGATAGAGCATTAAATCTCCCTAATTTTGACGAATTTCCCGCACCAAATTAGAAAATTTCCCTTGCCTTAGAGTCAACTCTAAGGTGTATGATGCCATTCCTCCGGAGGCCCTTATGGAAAAAACCTTTCGTATTAAGCAAATGGCGTCGCTGTGTGGCGTCACTGCACATACGTTGCGATATTATGAAAAAATTAATTTGCTGGTGGGGATTAACCGTGACGCCAACGGGTATCGTTGTTTTCATGAAGCTGATGTGGAATGGATTCGCTTTTTGCAGCAGTTGAAAGCAACAGGCATGCCTTTGGCTCAGATGCAGCAGTTTGCAGAGCTGCGGCGGCAGGGGGATCACACCGCAGCAGAACGCCGAGAGATGCTTGAGCAGCATCGTTTGCAGGTTGCGGCTCAAATTGAGTCGCTTAACGATTGCTTGGGGATGATAGATTTTAAGATTGAGCGTCATCGGCAAAAGGAACGTCAAGGATGACCCGAAACCGTATTGATGAAATGTTGGCGGCAAACGGCCGTTTTCAAGCCCAAATCAATGTTGATAATCTCCCTAAACGCGCACCAGAACCGTTAGCCGTTATCACCTGCATGGATCCGCGTCTAAACCTTGAAGCGATTGGAATTCCCCCGTTTTCACCTGATGGGACAGGTCACTCTGATATTCGAATCATTCGCACTATTGGCGGCATGGTTGAGGCGCGCTCTTTGATAGTGGGGGCATTTCTGGCTGGCATTCGAGAGTTTGCCCTGCTCATGCACACCGACTGTGGCTGTTGTTTAGCCTACGCCAAAATCGATACCATTATTGATAATATGGAAACACGCTTAACGTTTGCCCAGCTGCAGCGGTTTAAACAGCAAATTGGGGAACCATTTCGAGCCAATCTGATGACGTACCTCAAGGTTTTTGAAGATCCACGTCAGGCAATTCAGCGCGAACTCAAGGATATTCGAGCACAATCTTACGTACCTGATGATATTGTGCTCCACGGTCTGCTTTATGACACGGGAACGGGAGAAGTCCAGGTTGTTTCGAATGGGTATGAGTCCTATACTCCCCGTTCATGACGCCTGATTCCCTCACCAATATCCTTTTTGTTGACACAATTGAACAACTGTTGCTTCTCGGTTTAATTATCGCCCTGGCGGGCATAGTGCGCGGATGTATCGGGTTTGGTTTTTCGGCAATCACAGTAGCCAGCACCAGTTTTTGGCTACCGGCCGTGGCGGTTGTGAATTTAGTCATTTTTTTGGAGATTGCCGCCAGTTTATCGATGACAATTTCAGTGCGAAAAGATGTTGAGCGGTCAATCTTGATACCGCTTTGTGTGAGTGCCATCTTAACCTCGTTTATAGGAACATGGCTGTTAGCGACGTTAACGGCCGTTCAGCTTCAGTGGCTTATTGGTTTGTACATGGTTGCGGTCGCCACGCTCACGTTGATTGGGTATGAATTTAAAGGTGAGATGACACGGGGCCGCATATTTGGGATAGGGTTAATTGCCGGTTTCTTCAATGGGTTAGCTGCCGTAGGGGGGATTTTTGCCGCTTGGGCCTTGGTGGGATTGCGTCAACCGGTGCGAGTTATTCGGGCCAATTTAGCCGTATTTTTTATCTTTGTGGAAATTTTGTTTCTAATTGGGGCGCTATGGAACGGGATATTGACCTGGGCCGTGGTCAATACGGCCGTTGTGACTCTCATCCCCCTCGTTTTGGGCATTTGGCTTGGCTCTCGCTTGTTTCACCGAATCCCCGAAGCTACTCTCAAGCGAATGGTTTTAATCACCCTTATACTCCTGTCGCTCGTTGGCATCTATAAAACCATTTTTTAGCTTGAAAATTATCAAATCACAAAAGTTTATTGATCTGAGTGATTTAATCCGCTTAAGCGAAACGAAGTTCCTGCTTTGAATAAAACGGCGATAAACTTCGTTTCACTTAAGCCGTGCAATCCGCATTCTATTTTGAATTTTAAGATACCTCAACTCTCATATGACAAGAATAGCACCCAGAGCTAAAATGCAGAATCAAAGGAGAGTGACCCCATGAGTGACCAAAAGTGGACATTAAATGATATGCCTGATTTATCAGGTAAAACGATCGTGGTGACGGGTGCAAATAGCGGGATTGGTTACGATACGGCCAAGGCGTTTGTTCAAAAAGGTGCCAAAACGATATTAGCCTGTCGCAGCATGGACAAAGCAAATGCGACACTGGCTGAGCTAAAGCGTGAGATGCCCAATGCGTCAGCGGAAGTCATGAGGTTAGACCTGGCCAGCTTGGCATCGGTGCGTCAATTTGTGGCTGATTTTAGGGCAAATCATAGTCAGCTAGATATTCTGGTTAACAATGCTGGCATTATGATGGTGCCGTATGGCAAAACGGAAGACGGTTTTGAACGGCAGCTAGGCACTAATCATTTTGGGCATTTTGCCCTAACAGGTTTGTTGTTTGATGATCTCCAAAAGAGTGAAGATAGTCGTGTGGTTAATGTGAGTAGCATCGCCCACGGTAATGGTGAAATGGATTTTAGTAATCTGATGTATGAAGGTGGCGGGTATAATGCGGGGAAGGCATACGGCCGTTCCAAGCTCGCCAACTTGCTCTTCACCTATGAAATGCAGAGAAGATTAGACGCCTCCGGCTCCAATATGCGCTCCATTGCCTGTCACCCAGGAATTACCCAATCAAATCTAGCTAATCATCTCTTTGACCCGTGGTATATGAGGCCAATCAAGCCAATTTTCAACCTGTTGTTACAAGGCTCTGAGATGGGCGCTTTGCCCACCATTCGAGCAGCCGTTGATCCTAAAGCAAATGGCGGCAGTTATTACGGCCCCGATGGCCGAGGGCAGCGGAGCGGGTATCCTATTGTGGTGAAATCGAACCGAGCCTCTCGCGATGAAGCTGACGCCAAAAAACTGTGGAAACTGTCTGAAGAGCTTACTGGAATGTCCTTTCTTTCCTGATTGAATCGCCAATAAATAGGTGAAGTGATGGGTTCAAACAATAAAAAATTAAATCCAGATTGGATCGTGTCGGCCGAAGAATTGACGGATTGGATGAAGGTGAAAGATGAGACACGGCCGTGTCTGACCGGCAGTCAGAATTGGCATAAATATGTTGATTTTTTAGAAGCGAAGCTCGTTAAATACGGCGTAGTAGACGTCACTAAAAATAGATGGCCGTTCGATCGCTGGTATACCTCTGACGATGATTCTAAATGGTCTTTTATATCTGATGGAAAACCAGTTCGAGTGGCTCATTATGGAGCCTATTCGGGCACCACAGGGCCTGTGGGCAATACGGCTGAAATGATCTACTATGATCACGAAAACCCACCTGACGTCATTGAAGGGAAAATTGTAGTAATTCCGACTCTGCCCCACCCTGAAAACCCAGATGACGAATACCTCAAATTCTCTACTTTTAACGATTATGAATACCGTACCGATGAGCCATTTGCGCCGCTTTATGAGTGGGTAGACCCTGAAATTTCAATTTCCTTTGACACGATGTATCAACTGCAGCAGCAGTATCATGAGATGGCCATTGCGGGTGGCGCCGTGGGGATGGTGATAATTTATGACATGGCGTATGAACGCTCTGTTGGGCTTTATACCTTTCCTGTTCCAACCCTACACGATATGCCGTGGCTCACGCTAGCTCGTGAAGATGGGGCACAGGTGATTGAGGATGCCAAGGCAGGTAAAACAGCGACGCTGCGGCTTGAGGCCTCTATTGAACCATCAGAAGCAGTTCAAACGATCTGCTATTTGCCGGGCAAGGATTATGGCACGTCAGCTGATGAGCAAATTTTACTGACCAATCATACGGATGGCGTGTCGATTACCCAAGATAATGGGGCTATCGGGCTGCTGGCGATTGTGAAATATTATTCGCAGATTCCTCAAGCTGAACGCAACCGGTCGCTGACCGTTTATTTGGACTGTCGTCACTATATTCCGGGTATGGAAGCGGCACATCGTGAGGCGTCGTGGTTTACTCGATATCCAGCCCGCATTGAGCCGATTGTGAGCATGATTCAAATGGAGCATATTGGGGAGAGGGACTGGCGGGAGGTCAACGGCCGTATTGAACCTATCGATCTCCCTGAACAATCCTATTTGTGGTGTCGCAACAATCAACAGCTGATAGACGAAGGCATTCGAGCCGTGAAAGAGCATGGTTGGAAACGAGCACAGGTTGTTTGCCCAGAACGTCCCGGCATTCACGGTGGATTTCAGCAATGGTGGTGGGGTGTTGGCGTCGTCTGTTTACCGACGAATGTAATTGTAACCATCAACGGAGAAGAAAAGCGCAGTACCGTCCCCGCAATGGGGGTGCCTGGGTACGGTTTAGGCGGTTTTCTAGGCTACTATTGGACAACAGATAGTGGCCTTGATCGCTGGGATTGTGATAATTCTCTGGCCCAAATCAAGACGATGACCCAATTAACAGGGGTGTTAATGAATGCCGACTTGGATGAGATTAGCTAAGAAAATCACAAAAATAAATTTAATTACGTCAATGCTGATTTTATAAGACCTAGAACGCCCATTATTTTTTATTTGATGAAGCTGCTGCCCGTGCAGAGGCCAGTTCGAGTAGTTTTGCCTGATTGCCAACTGACCACAGTGCCGTCATGGTGATGGACGTAATAAGCCAAGTTCCACTGTTGAGTGTCAATTGAAAATTGTAAAGCCCACCCAACACCCACTGCTCCTCATCAAGAATATGTGTGGCCTGACAGTGTGCTAAGCAGCTAGCCATATTATCCTGTATATTGATAACATGGGAACCCATTAAATGTTGGGTGGCTGTAAAACCGGGCAGCAAATCTTGCCATGAA
>JBCCFD010000222.1:0-12387 GCA_039029915.1 Chloroflexota bacterium | reverse complement strand
TGGAATGGATACAACAACATTGGTGACGTTGGCACCGGCGGTGATCACGGCCGTATATTCAATGGTGTCGCCATCATCAAAACGGCCGTTTGCATTCAAATCATCAAAAAGGGCGTCATCTAACGTCATCGTGACGGTTGATGTTGCCAAAAGCGATGATGGGGTAAGTGTGCTTTTTTGTGACTCAATTTGGACCGATTGGGCTGTAACACGATAAGATGAAAGAGATAAAAATACGGCAATAAAAATAGCAATTGACAATCCCATCGGGATTATCATCCGACTTGAATATAATACTTTTTTCATGTGGGGTAGCTCCAACTACCAATACGTTAAATTAAGAAAGCAACCAGCCAGTAGAAAGTTGGGAATTTAAATAGTAAGTGGCTACTTTATGCCTATTCATGAATAACGATACAATTTGGAAGGTAGGCATTAAGGTTGGTGAACGCACCAAACGTTTTTAACATCGACTAAATTATTCTAGATAAACCTTAAGTCCATTATTTCTTTGCTCTGCATGACTGGCAAACGAGATTCCGAAGCTTTTATCTAACATACCTCAGTTCGGAACACTTAGGCTGTTGAAATCTTATGAAGAAAAAAATTTACATCGCTTACACGGGTGGTACTATCGGGATGCAAAAAACAGGGCAGGGACATTACGTCCCCGTCCCAAATTCGTTAAACAGCTTGATGGCGGAAAACCTAGCTTTCCAGCATGACGAATTGCCTGAATATGTGATTCATGAATATGATCCCCTACTTGATTCACCCAATATGACCCCGGGAGATTGGTCACGCATTGCTGAAGATATTTGTCAAAATTATGGGGATTATGATGGTTTTGTTGTGCTCCACGGCACCGACACGATGACCTATACCGCTTCGGCCCTGGCATTTATGCTTGATGGATTAGCCAAGCCGGTCATTGTCACAGGGTCCCAAATTCCCCTGTGCGAAATTCGGAATGATGCTCAAGAAAATTTAATTACTTCTATGATTTTAGCGGCCAACTATGACATTCCAGAGGTGTGCCTGTATTTTAACGGCCGTTTATTTCGCGGCTGTCGCACCGTCAAGATTGATGCTATTGGCTTTGACGCCTTTGAATCATCAAATTACCCGCCGCTGGCAACCGTGGGCATTGATTTCAAGCTCAACCATAAACGAATCAAGCCCATGCCAAAAACAAGCACGGGCGTCCATCTTGAGCGCATTAATGACCCCAGCAACGTCGCCACTTTCCGCATTTTCCCCGGTATGACTCCCGACATTTTGAAAAACATTTTGCAAGCCCCCCTTCGCGGCTTAATCTTAGAGACGTATGGCGCAGGCAATGCGCCAACCAACGATCCAAGATTCTTAGCCTTGCTCCAAAAAGCAATCGCCAACGACATCGTCGTAGTGAATATCACCCAATGTTTGCGAGGAGTCGTCGATTCAGGGAAATATGCAACTGGGGCAGCCCTGGCCAATATTGGCGTCATTAGCGGGTATGACATGACGACCGAAGCTGCCCTGACAAAGCTGGCGTATCTGTTCAGTAGAGACTGGGATACTACGACAATTAAACGTTTAATGCAGCAAAACCTTCGCGGGGAGCTAACCGAGTAATCTGGCAGATACAATCCGTTATGTTAACTAATCCGGAATTTCTTGACACCCAAATTATTTTTATGGCATACTTTATTTAGCTATTTAGCTAATTAGCTAAATAGCGAATTTTACAAACGGATTAAGTAAAAGACATAACTCGTCTATGTCATTTACATGAACATATGCAAAAAACGTACAAAGCACTCTCTGACCCCACTCGCCGCAAAATCATGCAATTATTGCGCGAACGTGATATGAGCGCTGGTGAACTCGCCGAGCACTTCGACTCTACCAAACCTACCCTTTCTCGGCATTTTTCAATCCTGCGCGAAGCAGACCTGATTCAAGGTCATAAAAAAGGCACGACAATTACTTATCGGCTGAATGTGTCGGTATTAGAAGAAACGCTCTTGTCGATGATGGAAATGTTCAAGATTGATATTGAAGGATTGAACGATGAACAAGAACACCATTAATTTACGGAACATCTACTTTTTGAATGCTGCAGTCATTGTAGCGATGTTTATTATTGCCGGCTTTGTCTGGTTCCAAATCCCAGCAGGCACCGAAGTCTGCACGCACTGGAACGCTGAGGGGATTTGCGATGACTATGGCAGCAAATTTACGGGAATCATGTTATTACCTCTGATTTCAACGGCCGTATTGGGTTTATTGCCTCTCACTTTAAAGATTGATCCACGCCGGCAAAATTTGCTCCAATCTGGACGGGCAATTACGTCGGTTTTCACTATCATTGCGCTTTTCTTCTTGGTCATTCACATTGTGATCATGGTAAACCTGCTCAATGTTGACGCCAACTTTGTCTGGTTTGTTCCCTCAATGGTGGGCGTTTTGTTCATTGTGATTGGTAACTATTTAGGCAAAATTCGAAGCAACTTTTTTGTGGGCATTCGGACACCGTGGACGCTCTCCAGTGAGCTATCTTGGAACAAAACGCATCGCTTAGGTGGAAAATTGTTTGTGGCACAGGGGCTTTTGATGATTATCTCCACATTCCTCTTCCCCGGCATCGTCTGGGTCTATGTTCTAATCGGCAGCATCTTTGCCTTAGTGATTGGACTCTTTGTGTACTCTTACGTTGTTTGGAAAAATGACCCTGATGTAACGGCCGTATAGCAAAATAAAACGCCCCCCATTTCAAACTAGAAATGGGGGGGGCAATTTTCAGACAGTCACCACTGATTACTCAATAACTGCTCACAACTCCTCTACGGTTGCAGTATCCACACTTGCCCTTCCTCAGTTTGATAGGTTGACAACAAATAATATAAATAGCCATCAGGGCCTAATCGCAAATGGGTTGGTTTAAGAGCTAGACTATTGCCATCCATAACGCCGATTTCATCCACGGCCAAAACGGCCGTATTGTCAGAATTCGACACAATATAGTTGATCTGCCCGTTGATATCGTTGTTGCTACCCCAAAGCGCCGTAAAGTAAGCTCCCGGATATTTAGAATTAAACGGGCTTGATGCTGGAATCCATTCACCTCCGGTGATTACCTCACCACCAGCGTTACTAGGCCGCGCCCAAAATGACGTCTCAGTACCAATATCAGCTACGGCTGGATCATCTGGTCCCTGATGACGATAGTTGGCACCGGCCTCTAGAAGGTAAACTCGCGCTTTACCGTTTCCACTAGTCACATCGTTGACATATATCTCATTAGTGGTTGGATGCAGAGACATTGAGAATGGATTACGCAAACCAAGCGCGTAGATCGCCCTAAAGTTGCCGCTGGCCTGATTGTAAAATGGATTGTCGGTCGGAATTGAACCATTTGAATTGATGCGCAATATCTTTCCCGTAAAACTCTCTAGGGACTGCACAGGATCAGCACCGCTTAAAGCATCTCCCGTGGCAATATACAGTTTCCCATCAGGCCCAAACTGAAGCGCTCCCCCATTGTGGCTGCCTGTGGCCTCATTATCGTTGAACGGCAGGTGCATAATTAACGTTTCACTGCTTGGGTTTGCTAGATTTGCGTTACTGTTGCTAACCTGAATTCGGACAACCCGATTTTGCAAATCGTTATCAGACATATAGAAGGCATAGATGTAGCCATTGCTAGAAAAGTTTGGATCAAAGGCAATATCTCTTAAGCCGCCGGAGGCCTGTGGTGTTGGGGTACCGCTGCCGTCTCTTGGGGTATTAAAAGTGTAAAACGGCGTGGCTTGTAACGTCCATTGGCTACCATTTTTATGAGCGACTAAAAGCTTGCCAGTGATCCGTTCACTGATAAATAAACGGCCGTCTGGCGAAAATCGCAGACTGCTGGGTGAATCAATCCCACTCAACAATGGGAACGTCACAAACTCACCCCGCTGAAAAATAGTCGGTAGGTAGCTAAAAAACGACCCACCACTACTGGCAGGGCTTGCGCCAGCATTTACGAAAACGAGTGAAAAAATTAATGCTATCGAAAAAACAAACAGTAGGGCACGCTTTTTGCTTAGAAACTTATTCATTTAACTCCTTTATAAACACGTCTAGTATTCGGTCAAAAAAGATTACTGAATTCTGTCAGGAGACGGAACCTGAGGATTTGACGAACAGTTAGCATTCATTTGTCCGGCAAAAACAATTTGTCAAAATACTAGAATGATCTGCCAACAATTAATAATGTGATTGACAGTTTTGTACGCTAAAACAACGTCACTTTATCTATCGTAGCAAAATTAGGTGTTAAATGGATTACAGCTAGATGAGGAATGGGAAATAATCTTAATTTTTACTGACTCGCCATCTTTCGTATGGGCGAACTTCTTCAATGGCTTCGGTCAATTTCAATAAATCAATAGGAGATTGAAATTTTTCAACCAACCTTATAATTTTTGTTTGCACCAGAGCCAAACCCAAATTTTCAGAAAGACCCATTGCATCAGGAGCAATTTTCAATTGCAAACAAACTCTTCTCAAATCATCTTCGCTAAATGTATTTATCATTTGGGCCCGAAGCTCATATTTTGAGAGGGGTGGTGCAGAGCGATTAATTTGAATTATTTCTTTTCTCCATTTTTCATGGGGTCGCATAAGCTCTAAAATTTCAATAAGGTTTAATAATCTTTTTCGACGTTTACAAAACCCAATAAGTGCCATCATTTTTGTTTGTATTCCCCCTGTACCCAAACGTTCATAGATGTTTGATTCCTCAAGAGGGATCTCTAAGTGCCAACAAACCTTTTGCAAATCGGCATCAATCAATGTTTTTGTCATTCGTTCTAAAAGATCACCTTGATTGAGCGGTGGTGCAGATTGATCAACTTTAACTTTTGGCTGAGATGTTAAATCAGGCGTTCCGGTCGGGGACATGCTTTTATTACCATCATTTCTGGGCATGATCGCATTTTCGGGAAGCCATTTATTAAGGTCTGTAAAATCAGCTGATGGATAGCTACTACATAAACTGGCGACCCAAATCGCAATCCCTTTGGGTGTGGGGTGCGTTTCAATTTCGTTTAAATTATCGTAATCCAATGCTCCTAGCATGTAAATTTGCAAGCCTTTGAAATATTCATCCCAATCATTTTGGTCAATGAGATGATTTTTAACATGACCGCGAATATTCTGGATGATTTTGAAGGATTTTAGAGCGTGATATTTAGTTTGGACTTGATTCGGCAGATGAACGGCCGTAAAAAAAGCATCCACCTCTTTCCCCATATTTAATCGAGACAGCTCTTCCGAAACCACATAAAGCCACACATTCAATTCAAGACACAAAAAATCTCGTAAAATGTGGGCATTCTTTTTCACGGATGCAAAATCAATAATCACAATATCGCGAGGAGAACCGTGCACAAACGTTGTGACAAGCACATTTTCAAGGTTCAGATCACCATGAATCAGGCTACGATTTACGGTTGATCTTTCAGTATGCATTAGGTCATCTAAACTTTCGATTGGGTTAGAAAGCTGGTGTTCATTAAACCGAACAATCAATCGGTTTTGGGGATCAAAAACCTTATCAAGATTGTTCTTAGGCAAAACGTCTTCAGCAGCCTCACGCAGGAAGGCCAAGCGGGTTTGAATAACACGGCCGTAAATTGGTTCTGCTAATTTATCTCCCACCTCAAATGACCGCTCGGCGTTTTGCGTGTTAAGCTTGATTTGAAAGCAATTTTTATGAGACCCAGAAGGTAAGTTCAGCTTAATGTACGTCGGTTTAACGGCCGTTACTTGCAAACCAACCAGCTTAATAATTTTCGTTTGACCCGCTTCAACCTCATCCCATCTGAAAAAACTGAATTTATCTGGAATCAATTCATCATCGAAACGGGTGGCACTTTCTAAGTAATCAAGCTCAAAGTTTGCGGGCAGTTGGCCATCGTAGTTGAACCAAGCATATTGCTCTGCTCTTTGAGTCCGCCAAAATCGATTCATCGGCTTCATTAGAAGCTCATCAATCACATGTTTAATATGTTTCCATTCGGCGTTCAACAGGAATTTTTTAAGGCTAACAACTTCAGCCAAGCCCTGCCCACCAAATTCAAACTGCAGGCCACTCAGTTCACCGGACGATTTTGCGGGCGCTTGCTTGGCATATGAGCCATTTGGCACTCGATTCTTCAAGGGGAGCATCTTTTGATACTCATCTTCGATTTCGCGATGGTCATCAATTTTGACAACACTGGGAATATTGGCTTCGCCATCATTGACAGCCACCGTATGAAACACAAGCGCACCACTGTATCCAC
This sequence comes from Chloroflexota bacterium, assembly GCA_039029915.1. Taxonomy (GTDB): domain Bacteria; phylum Chloroflexota; class Anaerolineae; order Promineifilales; family Promineifilaceae; genus QQUD01. The sequence continues at coordinate 6,070 of JBCCFD010000222.1, read as the reverse complement.
TCCCAAACATGTTTTCGACAATGAGTTCCTCATCATCTTTAAACAATTTTTGGAATATCTCATCAACCTGTGGTTCGATAGGTCTCAGTTTTTCTCGGATTGCTGTATTACGGGTCACTTTATCCCAAGCGATAGTCGGCATTTCTTTTCCCAATAGTTTATATATTTCAAAGAAATATTTACTGTTTTGCTACAATTGATTACGCAAGAGCGAAGCTAGGTAAATGCTATCATCCATAGCTATTTTATCAAAAAAGTTTTGCAAATTACTCTGGGTGATTTGGCAAAAACAGCTCGATTTTTTGCTTCATGGCCGGATCGGCATGGTAGCCGTCAAACCAGGTGGAGACAAACCCTTGATTGGCAAGGGCGGTTTGGACGATGCCGCGGTTAAAAACGCTAACGTCTTCATGAGTCAGAAATTCGGCAACAGGCATCCAAATCGCTTCCGCAATTTCTGATTCTTGGCGCGTGATGCTGTAGCTTAACGGCCGTAAACAGCACACAAAATAAATATCCGACTTGCCAAACCGCTCCAAATGCCACAGCCGAAACCCAATAACAGACTCAAACTCCGTTTCAATCCCCGTTTCTTCAAGCACCTCACGCCTGACACCATCTGACAAATGCTCACTAACCTCGATAAAGCCGCCCGGGAGCTTGTACCCCGGTTTACGGCCGTTTCTCAGCGGCTGTTGGCGAATGGTAAGCAGTTCGTTATTTTCATTAATGACCAAACCGCCTGCCCCAATGTAGTGCGACGCATAGTGCAGCACAAAGGCATCTGGATCAAACTTGTAAACTAAGTTTAGCGCATCGTTGTTCGTGTGGTGAAAATGGAAACCCAGCGCTACAGCAACGGGAATGAGATCGGCTTGCCTTTCGGTTACGGTGAGCCAAACGGTAGGCAGACCCAAAGTTTGCCATTTTGTAAGACTGCGCTCAAGCTGCCGTTGAAACTGTTTGGGGTCGTTTGAAAATTCTGAGGCTTTGGGGAGGATACGGCCGTGTCTGTCAACATCATATGGAATCATATCCCGATCGTAACCTATGATGAACGACAGGGCGACATCTAATGTATGAGTCATTAAAAAGAGAATCCGTTGTTTAACCTTGGGTTCGTTATAATGGTTTTCATCATGAATCGGGCAATTTACCGTTTTTTCCTGCGGCTTATCAAAGCATATATGGATTTACGTCAGCATTTGTTTATGCGTCTTTATTTTAATCGGCGTAAAGAAAACCTTGCTCAGGCGGATCTAAGTTTTCTTGATTTACGAGGGGCAGATTTAAGCGGCGCCAATCTGCGGGAGGCGAATCTTGTTCGCGTTGATTTAAGCAATGTTAACATGAGCGGCGCTAATCTGCTGGCCGCAGATCTGAGCGGGGCGAGGCTAATTGGCGCCGATCTTTCAAATGCTCAGCTTACCGGGGCTTTAGTTTCTGCCTCGCAGCTTCAACAGGCAAAATCGCTGGCAGGGGTAACGTTGCCAAATGGGCAACCTTTTTCAAATACGGCCGATTTGTGGGGCATTGATTCGGAAGAGGGTGCCATCATTCCAGCGGAAGCAATCAACTTAGCGTGGCGTGATTTGCGAGGGCGTGATTTGCGCGAGGCGAATTTAGCTGGGGCAAATTTACAGGGAGCAAATTTGGCGGGAGTCGATTTAAGCAACGCCAACCTCAACGGCGCCAACCTCAAAAATTGCAACCTCACTCAGGCTATCCTCTATCACGCTGACCTGCGAGGAGCAGATTTGCTTAACGCCAATCTACATGATGCTGACCTGACAGCAGCTGACTTGACCTACGCTCTGATCGCACCTCAGCAGTTGGATACGGCCGTTTCCATCGAAGGCGCAACTTTGCCAGATGGCTCTCCTCCAATTTAGCAATCACTAAAACGTGAAAAGTGATAAGTAAAAAGTAGATTTCAAATTCCACTCATCACTTATCACTCATCACTTATTACTAATTACTGCACACTAACTTCTGACTACTTCTTAATCGGAGCTACTCCCCACCAACAATAATTGGTAGATATATCCGTACACCGGGTTGAACTTGGACGCTCACCGGACCGTGCGTCTCAGTATCGCCATCCGTTTCAACATCAACGAGCCAGTAGTAGACTGTGCCATTGGCAACTCCGCTGTCCGTATAGCTGTAGTTGCTACCAGGACCAGTACCGCCGACAACGGCCGTTGGTTCAAAGTGAATCTCAGTTGCCGTAGCGAAATCATTCACGGTGCTACGGAAGATGCGGAAACCAAAGTTATCGACTTCTGCAGCAGTTGCCCATTGGACACTGACAGTTCCGTTACCTAAATGGATTGCTGTGAATGAAGTTAGGGAAACGGCCGTTGGATCTAAGACTAGCCCTAAGTCAATCGTCAGGTTCGTATTATCATTATCGTCCGAGTCATCAAAGTTATCAGGTTCCGCATCGTAATCTAACGTTACTGGCGGTGTCAGGATACCGTCGATGGCTGGATCTGTCCCATCAATACCGTTGTCATCGATGTCGGAAGTCACATCATCAGGATCAGATGATCCATCACTTGAGATATAGCCTTCCAGCGCGCCACCTGATTGGAAATTAATGGGGTCAATTTGGACCACATATTCACCTGGGAACAGATGGGTAAACTCATAGTTTCCGTCAACGTCGGTTGTTGTCGTAATCGGTAGTCCACTAATCGGATGGAGAATCGGATCATTGTTCTCATCCAGCAGATTAACAATCACACCCGCAGGCACGCCACTTTCGCCACCATCGATCTCACCATCTCGGTCATCATCAAACCAAATGACATTACCAAGGGTCAATAACTCGAAGAACCCAAAGTCGATGGTCAGATTGACATCCGTGTCTGGCAAAGTGCCCGTGTAATTTCCTTGACCGGTTTCGGCTGGTGGCTCGCCACCCACTGTCAGTGAAATTGTTTCAGAGCTAATGCCGTTGTCATACGGTGCGTCGTTATCAATACCATTTTCGTTGGCATCATCATCAGACCCATCATCGCCGCCGTGCCCCGTTGAGGACATGAAGCTTGACAATGGTTCACCATACTGGAACTCGCTAGCTGGTATATGAATGATGTAATCACCTTGCGGAATCATATCAAAGAGATAAGTGCCGCTAACGTTTGTGGTGGTTGTAATGAACGGGGCATCGACACCCGGCGTATCACCATCGTGATATAGCTCAACAATCACATCAGGCACACCAACTTCGGTGCCATCAACGATGCCGTTCAGCGGCGTGCCGCCACCGATACCATCATCAATCCACACATAGTTCCCGACAGCGACCGGTTGGAAGAACCCGAAGTCGATTGTCATGTTGCCATTGCCATCAGCCGTAGCGTCATCTTGGGCATCCCCGTCGAATGTGCCGCTTTCTACTGGTTCGGTGTTGAAGTCGAGGGTGAAAGTACCACTCTCGAAGGTGTTGGTGATGGGCTCTGAGGCGATGTTTGAATCATTATCGGCATCGTCATTATCAGCACCATTTTGGTTGTAGGTTGGCACCACGCCAGCAGGCGGTGTGACACGTACCCGATAATCCCCCGGTGGCAGATTATCGAAGTGGTATAGTCCATCAGCACCTGTGACTTGGCTGAGTACGGCCGTTCCCGTAATCGTCGTTGCAGGAACAAAGACACCACCACCGCTGTCAACCAACAGTTCAACTGTTGCACCCGTAATGCCAGGTTCACCAACATCTTGTGTGCCGCTACCGTCGAGGTCTTCCCACACAAAGCTACCGATACTTTGAACCGGTAAGAAACCGAAGTCAATCGTCATATTACCATTGGCGTCATCAATGTTATCTTGATCATCGCCGTCAAAGGTGCCGGTCTCTGTTGGCTCTAAGTCGTTGACAAGCGTAAACGTGCCTGATTCGAAGGTGCCGGCCACGGGTTCAGAGGCAATGTTTGTATCATTCTCGGTATCGTCATCATCCGCTGCATTTTGCGTTGAAGATGGGACAACACCGGTTGGTGGCGTGACGCGAACTCGATAATCTCCCGGTGGCAAATTATCAAAGTTGTATTGTCCATCTGTACCCGTTGTTTGTGTCAATACAGCCGTTCCATCTACATCAACAGCAGGAACGAATGCACCTGTTCCATCATCGACAAGAAGGGTAACGGTTGCACCCGCCAAACCATTTTCAGTCGCATCCTGTAGACCATCATCATTGTTATCGGCCCACACATAGCTACCAATGCTCATAGGCTCAACAAAACCGAAGTCAACTGTCATATTACCGCTGGTTTCACTACCATTGTCTTGGCCATCACCATCAAATGTGCCTACTTCACTTGGCTCATTCTCTGCCACCAACGTGAAGGTGCCTGATTGATAGGTGCCACTGCTTGGTTCTGAAGCGATGTTCGAATCATCTTCAGTATCGTCATCGTCAGCAGTCATTTGGACTGGGCTCGCCGCATAGCTTGCGGGTGGCGTCACCTGTACTCGATAATCTCCCGGTGGTAGGTTATCGAAGAAGTAAAGCCCATCAGCAAGGGTGGTTTGGCTGAGTACGGCCGTTCCTGTTATTGAAGTTGCAGGAATGAACGTACCGCTTCCATTATCAACAAGCAGCTCTACGACAGCCCCATCAATGCCTGGTTCAAGCGAATCTTGTTGGCCATCACCGTCAACGTCATGCCAAACCAAGCTACCTATTGAGACTGGCTGGATAAAACCAAAGTCTATAGTCATATTGCCATCTGTCTCACTACCATTGTCTTGGTCGTCACCATCATAAACGCCTGTTTCTGTCGGCCCGCCATTGGTCGTGAGCGTAAAGGTGCCCGATTCATAGGTGCCAGCTACCGGTTCAGAAGCAATATTTGAATCATTTTCAGCATTATCGTTGTCGTTACCGTTTTGAACGTTGCTTGGCAAGTATCCAGCAGGAGGGGTAACACGCACTCGGTAATCTCCCGGTGGCAAGTTTTCAAAGTGGTAGAGACCGTCTGCGAGTGTGGTTTGGCTCAATACGGCCGTTCCTGTAATCGTTGTGGCAGGAACGAACACACCACCACCGCTATCAACAAGTAGTTCGACAATCGCGCCAGGAATGGCTGATTCAGCACCACCTTGCAAACCGTCGCCATCTTGGTCGAACCAAATGAGGCTACCTACACTGACCGATGAGATGAAGCCGAAGTCAACCGTCATGTTGCCATTATTGTCATCCGTTGCATCATCTTGATCATCCCCTAAGTAGGTTCCCGTTTCAGACGGTTCGCCATTTAGGCTTAGGGTAAAGGTGCCCGAGCGGAATGTACCGCTTATTGGTTCTGAAGCGACATTTGAATCATTTTCAGTGTCGTCATTATCCGCAGCCGTTTGAATTGGGCTTGGTTCATACCCAGCGGGTGGCGTCACTTGTACTTGATAATCTCCCGGTGGCAAATTATCAAAGAAGTACAGGCCATCTGCCGCAGTGGTTTGGCTCAATACGGCCGTTCCCGTGATTGTCGTGGCTGGAACAAACACACCACCACCGCTGTCAACCAGCAGTTCAACGACCGCACCAGTAACGCCCGGTTCACCAACATCCTGCAAGCTATTGCTGTTGTTGTCTTCCCAGATAACGCTACCAATGCTTTGAACTGGCACAAAACCAAAGTCAACAGTCATATTGCCATCATTTTCGTTGGCATCATCTTGACCATCACCGTCAAAGGTTTCTGTCTCATCTGGTTCACCATCAGTGACCAGCGTAAAGGTGCCTGATTCAAAGGTACCTGTGCTCGGCTCTGAAGCGATATTAGAATCATTTTCCGTATCGTCATCATCTGCGGTTGTTTGGGTTGCAGATGGGGCGAAGCCACTTGGTGGTGTAACGCGAACCCGATAGTCACCCGGAGGCAAGTTATCGAAGAAGTAGAGACCATCAGCACCCGTCGTTTGGCTAATTACGGCCGTTCCATCCAAATCAGTCGCAGGAACAAACACGCCGCCACCGCTGTCAACCAGCAGCTCAACAGTTGCATTGGCAATACCATCTTCGGCTGGATCTTGGGTGCCATCATTATCGATATCTGCC
>JBCCFD010000221.1:0-12402 GCA_039029915.1 Chloroflexota bacterium | reverse complement strand
GATTGGGTTTGGGGTCTACTATTTCTTCTTTGGGTCATTCCAGACATACGGAGCGGTGTTACCTACTTTTTTGAACCAGTGGAACGCCAACAAAACCCAATCATTTATTGGCTAATCGTTTCAACATGGAGTGTGTTGTCGGTTTGGACACTGTGGTCAATTTTCTGATGTGAAGTATAGGAGGGTGATTCAGAATAGATTAGATCACATTCCATATTGAGATATCATCCAACCTTCCCAATTTTAATGGCACAATCGGCTAACTTTCAGCCGGGAGAGTTCTTTTTATCAAGCTAGCAATTGCCAAAATTAACAGGACGATCGCTGAAAAAGTCAAATACATTCCTTTTGCACCAAATCGCTCAAAAAGAATGCCCCCCGCAAATCCACCAAAGGCTGCCCCAATCCCACCCAACGCTGTATTGAACAAGCCTTGCGCCGTTGCCTGATATCCGCTTTTGGCGTGCTCATCTGCATAGGTAACACCAGCGACCCCCATTAATGGGTGCGTTAAGCCGTGCATCAACTGAATAACCAGCACAAAGGTGGGATGAACCGCCAGCACAAAAAGCAGAAAACGCAGGGCAATCATCATTGTCGAGAAGATCAAAACCCCATACGCTTTAAACCGCTTGATAAACCAACCAGCAAAGAAAAGCACCGGTACCTCTGCAATGGTGCCGATTGTCAAGGCAAATCCCATTAGGGATTCTTCTGCACCTAACTCATTTAAGTAAGGAAACAGGTAGGTATTATTTGATGAAAAAGAGATGCCGCCCGCAAAACCAAGAAGCAATAAGATGAGATAGCGGGGAGATTTAAGCAGCTCGCGTATGGGTCCTTTTTGAGATGGTGTCTCTTCACTTTCTGTGCTGTAAACCAACCGCTGGTTGATAAAAAAGGCAATCAGGTAGATGAGTGCTGCGCCCCAAAACGCCAGCCTAAAACCAAAGTTTTCCACTAATGTGCCAGCAACGGCAGCCGCAATGCTAAAGCCTAGGGTGCCGCCAAGTCGAATACGGCCGTAAAGCGCCTTCTTTTCTCCCAGCATCACCATGGTGGCGCTATTAGCAAATGGAAAAACGGGTGAAAGAAAAATGGCAAAAAGACCAGATAGCACAAAGAGCAGGACAAAGGTTTGAAGGAATGGAAACAGAAGAAGCCCCACGATCACGGTCAAAAGCGAAAGGCTCATGACGAATCGGTGCCGATTCGTTCTGTCAGCGAGCCCAGCCATGAGCGGTAAACTGATCATTGTGATTAATGGCGCACCCCCGACGAGCAGGCCAATCTGAGCACCGGACAACGATAATGATTGGTAGTATAAAACAATATAAGGTCGGTAAACGGCCGCTGCAGCTGAGGCTACAAAATAAAAACTAAATGGCCATATAAACCTTTGATATTTCATGAATGCCTTCTTTCCACCGGTTATTTTTTCGTAATAGTGAACCATGATAAGCATCAAACAGGTAGAGGACAACAAATTTAATATCTGGAAATGGGGAGATAGCAGCGATCATCAGATTGGAATGAATTGAGAGGTAAGTCACTTTGAGGTCAAAGTTTTCCAAAAATAAAAGATAAGCCTCACTCTCAAATACGGCCGTTATGCGACTTCTAAATTGTTTGGTACTCTTAACCTATGTTTCCATTACCTAGACATATCAACACATTTTTGTTCATCTCCTACGGTTTTTCCTTCGTTCTCTGGTTCGGGGCGTGGAGTTTTGCCAATCGGGTCGGTGCAAATATCTTACTCAATAATGAGATTTACTTTTGGGATGGAAATCCACAAGTTCTAATTGTGAGCCTGTTGTTTTCTATCGCAACCCTTGGCCCTTTTATTGGTGCTCTTTTCGTTAGAAAACAAAGCAACATCACGCTTAGTACAAAAGGCTTTAACATCGCCTTAGTCGTATTTGGCCTATTATTTGGGCTCCATATTGTCCTGATGCTCGGGGCCTGGTTATTTGCAAGAGACACCTTTACCACGTCAAATATCAATCTGGGTGCAGTGCTGTTTGCGCTATTGTATTTTGCATTAACATCGGGAACAGAAGAATTTGGCTGGCGAGGCGTGCTCTATCCTCACGTGAAAAAGCACAGTAAGAGCCTATGGGATTCAGCTTTTGTGACTGGCTTAATTTGGGGACCTTGGCATACGCCCTTCGTTTTGTACCTGTTCGTCACTGCGGGGATGCCAATTATCAGTATTGTGTTGGGTTATGTAGGCTTTATTATGACGATTGTTTTACAGTCGTATCTGCATGGCTTTGTCAACGTCCGTGGTGGCTCAACCTTGGCAAATTATCTGCTCCATACACTCCACAACTGGTTTCCTATTCTCCTAATTTTCATTTTCCAAGACACCCCTATTGCCACCGTGGCTTCTATTGGTGGGTATGTTTTGACGCTCTTTTTCCTTGAGCGATTCTTTAGTAGCGAGCAATTCTTTGAAGTAGAAGAGAAGGAAGTCGGTGCTCATTAGGGCGTTGTTATTAGCTCAGCTTAATCTTCAATCCATTGCCGCCATTGGTCGGCATGCTTTTCAATTAGGGCAGTAGTGATGTGGGGTTGGGGCTGAACGGCCGTATAACTCTCACCCCAAACAGATATTCCCTCTGGCAAGGTTTGCTCAACCAACTGCACATATTGCGGAAACTGCTGCTCAATACCACCGGCCGTTACCGCCGCCTGAAACTGTTCGAGATACGCCGGATCATTGGCTTGCAAATACCGTATCGCCTCTTTTTCACCTCGCCAGGGCATCCCACGAAGCGTAAAATACGCGCTCAGGCAATTTGAAATGCAGTACAACAGGCGACACTGCAGCGCCATCCAGTACAGCCAATCTTGAGAAGAAAAATAACGTAAATTCTGGGCATGATTGTAGGTAACCGAATACCAGGCTGCGTAAATTTGATGGTCTAAAATATCTTTAATGTGCGTCTGCGGAGCAATTTTTCGTAAATCTTCCAAACGTGAGGAGGCATCATAAACAATCTTCCCTTTCGTCACCATCGACAGGAAGGCGCCAGCCAATGAGTTTGCTTCTACAGTTTGGGGGTTCTCAATTTTCTCGTCAATAGCGACAGCATTCCAAAAGTAAAGCTCAGCCAATTTACCCTCAATCGTGGTGATGATTAAAGACGGCGGCTCCACCATCTCATTCAAAACAATCAAAAGATCATAGTCGCTATAAGGTTTAAGCGTCTCCTTGCCGGTGGTCCCCGCCAGCAAAATGGCATCAATTTCTGGCTGTCGTTTCAATCTTTCTAGCACATCATCAAGCACCAATTTGTCACTCGATGATGGTCTTAACCATTGTTCAAACATCATATTTGAAACACCTCATATTTGGTTTTAGATATTCTATACAGCAAAATTTCAATCTGCCGGGTAAAGGAACATCTTAGTTCAATAATCCTAATGCGCGTGCTTCAACAATTGCAGTTGTGCGGCTATTAACATCGAGCTTGCCGTAGATATTGGCCGCGTGTTTCTTGACTGTCCCGATGGACAGCACCAGGATTTCAGCGATTTGACGATTGCTGAGGCCTTGGGCAATGAGGGAAAGAATTTCTAGCTCCCGCTGTGACAGTGGCTCAATAAGCTGTGCATTGGCATCAAAACGGCCGTTTTCCAACAACCCTGACACATTATCAACAAACTCAGGCGCAGTATGACGTAGCTCTGGCAACAAGGAAGCAAAGGCTGGGTCGGCATCCAAAAAACAGCGCATATATCCAAGCGGCGCGCCAAGGCGTATTGCCTGCTCCAAATAGGGGCGGGCTTGGAACTGGCGCGCTAAGCCACAAAGCGTGCTGGCAATCTGCACCAGCGTGAGCACCTCTTTCTCGATAAAAGCCCAAGCTTTATGGATTCGCAGGCAGTGCTGAAAAATCGTCAGTGCCGCTTCATATCGCGCTTGGGCCAAAAGCAGGGTCCCGAACACATCATACGCCCCTACACCAAGTACAAAATCTTTATCGGTCTCTGAAAACTCAAATTCATCGGCGATGGCCTGCGCCTCGGTCAATTGTCCGGCTTCCATCAGAAGCCGCATCTTTAGGGATACGAACTCTTTTACACCATCCTGACCAGTCTCATGCAACCCAAAATATCGCTCGGCGATTAGCTGGGCCTCAGTTAGATTACCTTGCGCTAAAAAGACCCGCATAAGCTCACTATGTGCCACAAAGTTTCCTGCCCGGTGCTCCCCGCGAGGACGGCTGAATTCAACGGCCGTTTTAAAGCATCGTTGAGCCGCCAGTAGCTGGTTTTTGTAGTAAAAATCACGCCCTTGGAAAATATAAAGCCAGGCCACACCCGGCTCATTTTCCAGCTTTTTGTTTTCCACATAAGCAATCGTGAGCTTGACGGATTCGAGGAAATCAATCATGCCCGTCGGCGTATCAAAAAGACCGTTCAGCGTAGCCAAGGTTTCAATAGGCAGATGTTTTGACCAGACATATATCGAAGGACCAAAGACGGTGAGCAACCGTTGAAACCCTGTCCAAACAGCCTCACTGCGCATCTCTGCAAACCCTAAAACAACCGACAGCATGAGAAATTCGATACTATTTTCTGACTCAAGTAAGGTCAATCCCTGCTGATAAGACGTACGCGCTTGGTCATCATTTGCATGCAGAGCGGCACGCATGCCTTCAAGGCCACAAGCAAGAGCCATTAGTTCTGGTTCAAATGAACGGCCGTTGATCGACAGCCCATCTACATCAACAAGACCCACCTCAGAAATCAACTGATGTTGCCCATTAAAAGCGTACAGCCACCCCTCATGAATTTGAAGCCGCAAACTAGGCGCATCAAGCTGGGTCTGCGCTTGAGCAATACTTTGCAGGGCGGAGGAAATACGGCCGTTGCTAAACGCCTGCCGAGCAATCTTGACCGCTACCTTTTCAATGAGAGCCGCATTTTTAGAGGTAATGGCGTGGCGCAGCGCATCTTCCAGAAGGACATTGGTACTGAGCCATTCAGCAGCCCGCTCATGTGCTACCAAGAAGCGCTCGGGAATCGTTCGCTTGAATCGTTGCTGCAGCAGCTCTTGGAACAGATGATGGTATCGGTACCAAAGTCGCTGCTCGTCTAAGGGCACAAGAAAGATATTAGCCAGCTCAAAATAATCCAGCGTCGATTGGGCAGATTCTAGGTTATTCGTTTGAGAAACCGTGAGCGACGATTGAACCAGATGGTCGCATAAACTGGCGCAAAAGCGATCGAGGATGGAGGTTTGCAGGAGAAAGGTTTGCCTTTCTGCCGTCAAGTTAACGAGCACCTCATCGACGAGATAATCCATAACGTACCGATCGCTACCAGCAAAATTTTGCACAAACCGACTAACATCACTCCGACCCTGCAGGGAAAGCCCAGCCATTTGTAATCCTGCCACCCACCCCTCAGTTCGTGCTTCTAGCTTTTTAACATGTTCAGCATTTAAGGAAATCCTCCCATCGCTCTCAAAAAACTGAGCCGTTTCTTCAAGCGAGAAGCGTAAATCCTGCGCGCGAATCTCACTCATTTGTCGTCTGGCCCTCAAGCGGGGCAGAGGCAAATTGGGCTCGACGCGGCTAATTAAACAAAGTTGAAAGGTGTCAGGGACGTTCTCAATGAGAAAGGCAACGGCCGATTCAATCGCTGGGTTCTCAATCTGATGGTAATCTTCGAGCACCATAATAACCCGCTCCTCAAATGCCACCAGCACATTAAGCGTATCAATCAAAATCGATTCGGTCGGTGGGGGACTGTTACTCTGCACCTGCTCCATCAGGTAGTCTGACACAGGCACACCTGCCCTTGCCAAGCTGGCAACATAATATTGCAAGAAACGATTTAGCTCGCTGTCTGGTTGATCAAGGGAAAGCCACGCGATAAACGGCCGTTTTTCATCTTGCGCCACAGACTGCAACCAGCTCGTCACCAGCGTCGTTTTTCCAAATCCGGCTGGAGCCACCACCAACAACAGTCGATGTCTTTGTTCAAAGCCGATGAGTAGTTTATCTACCAACCGCTCACGTTTAATGACATGGGCGGTCGGTTTGGGCGGCTGAAGCTTGGTTTGTAAGATGGGCATACGCGTAACATACCACATTTTGGCAGGCGCAAAGCGCTTGTTCGCTACCTTAGCAGGTCACTCACTACAAAATCCAAAACGACATCCTCTCCTTCCAGATAAATCAACTGTGCCGTCTCAAAGGTTAAGGGGATGACAACATCCGGCTGGATGCCTCCCTGCAATTGATGGTTACCTTCAACTTGGATAACGCCTGCTTCATCAAGGGACTGACCCCAAGGATAAAATAGCTTGATGCCATTGGGCATCAATATTGATGCGGCCGACATACCAAAAGAGCCATCGGTGCTGTACATTCCAACGGTTTGGACATGGGGTAATGATTGAGCAATTAAACCAAATCCCTCCCCCGAGCTTTTTGACCGATGATCAATTAAAACAAAAACAGGGTTCGTGAATTGAAGCTCGCCTGGATTAACATAAAGTGAGGTTAGTCGCCGAAAATCATCGAATATCGGCATGTAATGCGTGATTCCCTCATAGTGCAGACGAGTTGGCGTCAAGTTGCTCATCATCAAAGGCACAACGGTGTCTAGCCCTCCTCGATTGCCGCGAACGTCAATGATGATGGCCTTAGCCTCTTGCTCAATCATCAATGCCATCGCATCGGCTACAGCGTCACCAGAAGATTCTCCTTTTGAGTTCGGGTCCAGGGCAAGAATTTTTAGGTAGCCAATTTTGTTATCTAGAATTTGGAACTGAACAGGCTCTTGAGGTTGGCTGGGCCATTCACCAAGAATAGATTGATCATACATTTTAAATTGATCGTTGTAGGCGGTTAAGGTCACCGTTTGGGCTTCACTTGCACCAATATTACGAAAGGTGACGGTTCGTTCGCTGCCAACTGGTGCGCGCGTCAACAGATGCTGCTGAGTGATAGCCAGGTTCTGAGCGGTGGCTGGCGGTCTGGATGCCCATAGGATTGGCTGAGAAGACACGGCCGTGTCCACATCAACACCGTCCCAGCGAATAATCTCCGCCCCCCACGTCATGCCGGCTCGGTCAGCGGGACCAAATGGCTCAATGATATGGGCAATCACCCGACCATCATTAAGCTGAATGACGGCAAAGCCAAACCCACCCCCAATAACGGCCGTTTTTAGCTCATCGTGCAGCGGCCCATCAAGCCATACGTGCCCGTCAGGAAGCGAAAACAGATATTTCCTAAGCGCCACATAATAGCCAGCTTCATCTCCCGTGCTTTGAGCTTCCACAACGGCTGGATAATGTTCTGCATAAAGCGCGTCCCAATCAATCTGCTTCCATTCCCCAAAGGGATACCGTGTTTGAAGGGTGCGGTGCATCTGCTCAAAGGCGGCTGTCAAGCTACGCCTTGAGTAATCTACCGTATCAAACGGCAAAATGGCCGCCTCCACTAAAGGAATCAGTAGCAAGAAAGATCCAAAAACCAGGCCCACCCATTTAATCCATGTTTTTTTGAAAGCGTGGTGCGTAGACTGCCGCTGTTGAACAGCAAGCAATCCATCCCTGACAAAGAGTGCACCTAGCAAAAAATAAACGGGCACCATGCTAGCTAAAATGACGTCGTGCCCCAGCTGCCATCCCCACACCCCAACAATGACAGCCCACAGCATAAGCCGCCATTTTAATGAGCTGCATAAATGGCCGCCCAAAAGCTGAACGGCCGTTAACACCCAAAGCACAAAAGCAGGCAATGACATATCATCCTCCTCAACTCCAACCATAGGGATAGGGTCCTCCTACCCTAGGTTGCTGACATGAAACCAAGCTAAGTGTTCGGAAGTTGGTTACGAAGCGCCCGAATGCCGCCAATCCCAAATACCAAGCTGTTCAAAACAATTAATCCCAAAATACTCAATGGCTTCACCACGCTTGGCCCTGTAAGCAAATAAAGAAACAACTCCTCACCAAACGCCTCTCCGTTATCAGAATTCGCAAACATAACAAATCCCCAATCCCGATTCACATCAAGAGCAAACCAGCCATCAAACCCATTATTGTTGCCTGAATGTAAGTAAAATTCAGTCAGCGGCACTTGAACCGTAAAAAACCCTAGCGTATTTGAAAGAGGGAGTTCGGAATCAGGCACAGACGAATGAGGTTTAAGCAGTTCAGCATAGCTTGCCTCACTCAAAACCGCTTCGTTCATAATGCCTATCATCCATTTTGAAAAATCTTCGGGTTCCGAGTGAATTGAAGATGGCGCGTAAAAATTCCCGTCCTCTTTTTGAAAAGTGTAGCTGTTTGCCCAATCAATCCATTGCCCAGCAGCATCGTATGGCTCCGCTTTGTGTTGCCGTGTGTACGGCGTTTGAATGAAAACGGTGTGGTTGAGCCCTAACGGTTGCGCCACCCGCGCTTGAAATATCTGCTCCAATCCCGCCCAATCTGTCTGTTCAATCTCTCGCAGCACCATTGCTAAATATTGATACCCTTCCCCTGAGTAAAGATAATCTGTGCCCGGCTTAAAGTTGATTTTTAAAATTTCATCGGGCTCGTTTTCCCGCCAGTTTGGGAACCCTGACTGATGGCTCAAGACCATTCTGGCCGTGATCGCTTCCGCGCTTGGGTCGCTAATATCAGGGTGTGGGTAATACTCATGCAGGGGCTTATCAAGGTCTAACCGACCCTCCTCGACAAAGGTCATCACAAAAAAAGCAAAGACCGGTTTTGACAAAGAGGCCCCTTCAAAAATTGTCTGCTGGGTAACCGGCAGCTGCTTCTCGACATTGGCCAAGCCGTAACCGCTTGAATACACAACTTCACCTTGGTTTATGAGCGCCAGTGAAAGACCATGAATATTGAGTTCGTCCATGCGCTGCCCGATGTGGGAGTCAAGCGTATTTGTCGAAAATGGGATGCCCAGATAGCTACGCGCCCCATCGACTTGTGGCCCATAAACCCAGAGGAGCACCCCGAAATTAACCAGAATAACGATAAAGAATAAATATTTTTTCATCAGTCCCCTTAGTGTGCGTCAATAATTTTGACCGCGACGAGTTTCAGACCCATATTGTGGATGCGGTTTAGGATGCCTTGCAGCCGCGCCTGATCAAGCGGACTTTTAAGCACAGTTTGACCATGCGTTCGATCATGAGCAAATGTCTCCACATCAAAGGTTTCCTGCCAAGATGGATCGAGCAAACTCTGAATCCGAATTTCGTATCTGTTCATTTTTTGATTGTAGGGGTTTACTGCTAAGCAAGGAGTAGCCTAAAGATGTATTAGGTGGGTTATTTTAATATTTTTTTCTGAGCCCTTAAGTAATTTTCAGAAGGTACCTTGAATTCCCGCGCACAAAATGAAAATTACTTACAAGAGAACAAAAACTTATACGAAGCTGTTTTATTTCAAGATACTTTTTGTTCTCCATTGAGTGGTGTATTGCGTGGCGCAATCCAACCAACCTGGTAAGCCAAACAGCATCAGCTATTCGTCTCATTGAAAATAATGCGCTGTTATTTTTTTTAAAATGTGTCACAATTCTCGAAGCGGAAAGAAAAACCCAACATTTATCATTTTGCATAAATTTCGACCTCCCTTAGAGGTTTTTTGCACTGGAAGGGCACTCATGAATAGACAAGAGCAAAAAATTGCGGATGCATTAACCACAGCAGATCTTTGGAAACTAATGAGGCGGCGCATACCGCCAATTGTGTCAGAATATTTTCGGGGCGGGGCAGATGATGAAACGACCCTGCGCGGGAATGTGTTAGCGTTCCAACAGGCGTTTACAACGGCATATGGTGCGCTTAGTTTTTCAGAGATTGATATGAGCACAACGGCTGTTAATGAAAAACTCGACGTGCCTTGGTATATTTCTCCCGTCGGCAGCTTGCGCTCGCTTTACCCGATGGCAGATGCAGTCGCTTCACAGGTTGCGGGGGAGTTTGGTACCGTCATGGCCCAATCAACCCTCTCTGGCACACCAATGGAAGACGTCGCGGCCGCCTCACGGAGAAATTGCTGGTTCCAGCTCTATCTTTGCGGGGGACGAGAAACGGCTATCCGAGGCATCGAACGAGCCAAAAAAGCAGGCTTCACGGCTCTCATGCTAACGATTGATACGGGCGTGTCTGGCTTACGGGCGCTCCATGCCAAAATGAAGCCGATGCAGGTGACGGGCAGTTTTCAAGGACTGGGTTTAGGTGAGCGTATTGGTCTTGCCGGCCATAAGCTTAGAGTCGCCCCCCAAATGATACCCCGACTATCTTGGCTCTGGGACCATTACCGAGACGGTGGCTTGATGCAGTTTGTCAATGTCATCGATAACGATGGTCAGCCAATGCCCTACGCCGATATTGGGACACAGCTGGCTGCATCGGCCGTGACTTGGGATGATTTAAAGTGGATTAAGGAAGCGTGGGGAAATGACAGACCGCTCATTATTAAAGGGGTTCACTGTGCTTACGATGCGCGAAAAGCAGAAGAGATGGGTGCAACGGCCGTTATCTGGTCAAATCACGGGGGGCGACAACAGGACAGAGTGCCCCCAGTTTTACACATCGTTGCGCAAGAGATGCCCCTCGTTGGTGATACCCAGCTTGATTTTCTAATGGACGGCGGCGTGCGCAACGGCACCGACGTCTTAATCGCCTTAACCTACGGCTTAAAAGCGGTTGGGCTGGGTCGCGTCACGGCGGCAGGCATTGGGGCTGGTGGTCATGCAGGCTTAACCCGAGCCTTTGAAATTCTAAAATCAGACCTTGACCGCGCCATGCGGCTGGTCGGGGTTCAAAGCGTGGCCGAAATCCATGAGCGGGGTGCTGAACTGCGCCGGGAATGTCTGTTACAAGGTGATAATTACCTGCCGCCTTTTGTGTTTTAGGTAAAAAAAATGGAGCAATCTTGTCGATTGCTCCATTTTCTTAAACATTACCCTAGGTGTTCACCCTACTCCAACAGTCGTCCAGCGACCTCTAGCTCTTCGCCCTTGAGATATGGCAACAGCGCCTCATCAATTGGCGGAATCGCCGCAGACTTAACCTTGAGCTCTCCATCTTCCAGATAGTTAATAAAGTTCTTTTTCAATGAGTCATCAATGTCCGGATAATCACTACGCTGGTGAGCACCGCGGCTCTCACGACGCTCAACCGCACTGCGCAGGGTCGCTTCAGCAGAAATAAGCGAAGAGCGTAAATCCAGCGCCAGCGCCAAATCATGATACCCTTCACTAGACGGCCGTACATCCACATATTTCGACGCTTCTGAAATTTGCTTGAGTTCTTCAAGCCCTTTCAGCAGGCCATCCTCACTGCGAATCACCCCACCATACTGCCACATCACATTGCGCAACTGTCGCTGCAGCGGACGCGCCATTTCGCGGCCGTGTTTGATCATGCTGTCTAAATCATCGTGAGCGGCTTGAATCACCTGCATGTTGCGGTGCTGGGCAGAAATGCCCAGCGAGAATTGGGCCGCTTCGGTTCCAGAGATACGGCCGTAAACCACCGTCTCCACAAGTGAATTACCACCCAGCCGATTAGCACCGTGTACCCCACTGGTAATTTCACCAGCAGCATAAAGCCCTGCCACCGATGTAGCGTGGGTATCTGGGTCAACAATGACTCCACCCATCGAATAGTGGGCCGTTGGCGCCACTTCCATAGGCTCCTTGCTCATATCAAGAAGCTGATGCTCTAAAAATTGACGGTACATACGGGGCAATTTTTCAATAATAAGTTCCTTAGTGCGATGGCTGATGTCTAAGAAAACACCTCCGTTAGGGCCACCGCGCCCAGCCTGAATTTCTGTGTAGTTTGCCAACGCAATCCGGTCGCGGGTTGAGAGCTCCATTCGCTCCGGATCGTACCGTGCCATAAAGCGTTCGCCGTTTGCGTTGAGCAGATGCCCACCTTCACCTCGTACCGCTTCGGTCACTAAGGTGCCAGCAATGCTTTCAGGAGCCACCATGCCGGTTGGATGGAACTGTACCAGCTCCATATCCCCTAGTTCTACCCCTGCTTCTAGCCCCAAATACATGCCGTCGCCCGTATTTTCGTCTCGGCGAGAGGAGCTTCGTCGCCACAGGCGCGTGTGTCCACCGGCCGCCAAAACAACTGCGTCCGCAAGATAAACGGTGCGCTCACCTGTATTGATATTGAAAGCCAGCGCCCCAAAACATTTCTCATTATCTACCAAAAGACGGGTCACATACTGATGCTCATGAATGGGGATGTTTAGTGATTCAGCCTTGTCAGCGAGTCCAAAAATCATGGCGCGACCTGTCCAGTCACCTGCGTAGCAAGTGCGGCGATAGGTGCTAGGTGTGGCGACTCCTACACAGTATTGCAGAGAAGAGTACACACCAACAACAGCAACGCCCG
>JBCCFD010000220.1:0-12405 GCA_039029915.1 Chloroflexota bacterium | reverse complement strand
TATCGCTAGCTACACCAATGTAGTTCCCTAAAATTTGATTTTTGACCCCAAAGATAGAAATACCATGAGCGTCATTGCCGCTGATCACATTTCTACTAAAAATATTTTCGCCACCAATGATATTGCCTGATGAATCCATCGAGATACGGATGCCAACGTTGCTATCTATTTCATTTAACCCATCCGCTGCAGGGCCAATATAATTATTGAGGACTGTATTATTATGGGCTGATGATCTGAAGAGGATGCCTTCACTGTTACCTGAGATAATATTGCGCCTTTGAATGGCGTCTTCTCCACCAATTAAATTTTGACTGCCCCAAATTGAAATGCCCGTTGAATTGCCAAACTCCGTGTTTCCATCAACATGCACTCCGATAAAATTGCAAATTATTTGATTATTATTGCTTTGGGTGTTGATCTCAATCCCGTCAGTAAAGTTGCCAATCACAAGGCCTCGTATTGTGCTCCCGCTGCCATTCGGATTAATTGAGAGTCCATCTCTAAATCCGGGTATGTTGCTTCCATCAATGATGATTAACAAATTGGCGATTGAGTTTAAGTCGGCGCAGTGAGCTAATGGTTGGGTTGTGCCATTAATAATCATTGGCACGTCGATTGAGGGCAGTTCGGTGCTGGGTAGGAAGGTGAATGGACCGGTTCCAGATAGATCAAACTCAATTTCATGGGGCGTTGGCTCAGCCCCAAGCGCATTAAGTTCTTCCATAGCAGCCCGCAAGGTACATTGGTGACCAGGATTGACGCTGATATCGCAAACGCCATCGCCTGGCGCCCGATCGCTTTCATCTCCTGTGCGATTGACGGTGACGGTTGTGCTGGCTGCATATACTGTTTGATAGAAAATCCAGCTGATGGCAATCAAAAAAATAAGTGCAAAACAGGCGATCAAAGATCGTTTCATAAAGCCCTCCGATATGATAAATGTTGTGATGGGGTTTGATGTAAAGCTATTCACAAAAACGATGGCGCTGATCTCTTTTGGTAGACGCTTTTGTTCACAACTTAACGGCCGTTTCCCAAAAATAAAAACAGCATACGGGAAGCGAACGAGGTCGTCATCGGTAAGCGTGACCTATTTTGGTGAAAAAATGACCTATTTTGATGGTGATTGTCTAAAAAAGGGGTGGTGGAATCAGTACACTAGGGATGGGTTTCAAAAAGCGATTGACCCACTTTTGCGGCGTCTAACCGAGAAGAAACGGCCAATTTTCCTAAAATGGCTGAGACATGATGTCCCACCGTGCGCGGTGAGATGTGGAGCTGACTGGCAATTTCATTGTTTGTTAGCTTTTGCGATAACAAGGCTAATATTTCTAACTGTCGATTGGTGAGTTGGTAAGGGTTTTCCTTTGTGGTCGGGCGAGGGCCACGCGGCAGAGATTGTTCCCCAGAAGCAATCAGTTGACTTCGTAAACGCTCAAAAAAGGGTCGAGCATCCAAGCTTTCAAAAATGAGGAGCGCTTTTTTCTTTGCCTCAACGTCTCCGTTTGAAAGCGCCCGCGCTTGTTCGTAAGGACACCCACGGGCCTGCCATAATTTGGCCGCCTTTTCCCACTCGCCCGTCATCTCTAAAACAAAAGGGGGCACCATCCAGTCGTAGGTTTTAACATTCGCCCCTGATTGCCAAAGCCAGTAGGTTAATTCGCCTGCAAATCCTGGCTGCCGATGCTTGACGGCAAGATTTAGGTAAGCATCTATCTCTTTTGTGAGCTGGGCGTAATTGTTGGTTAACCAGGCCAACTCCGCTCGAGCCGCATAAACAACTCCCATCCGCTGGACGTTGTTGATTTTAAGAGAGATATCGAGTGCTTGATCCAAAAGCTCGCTTGCTTTGGGATTGCCCTGACGGGCTAAAAGTCGGGCTTTGCAAACTAAAACCGTGGTTTGGCAAATGAGTGGCAAAGCGGGCAGGTCTAATAGCTCATTGACGATTTGTTTGCATGATTGCCAATCCCCTAGATATAAATTTAACATGCCTTGCCACGATTTGAGGAGAAGCTCTGCCACCTCATTATCGTGCTCATCGGACAATCTTAATCCAATCTCAATGCGGTCCTGCGCCTTTTTGAGCTGATAGCTGTCAACATAGTGCATGCTTAAATTGGCATAAATGGCACCCGCTTGCCAATAGCTTTTGGCTTGAGGTGTTAAAGCGATGGTCTGTTCTAAAATGATGCACCCTTTTTCATGATCAATATATATCCAGCACAAACCGAGAATGCTCATCGCTGAAATTTGGGTGGGTAAATCTTTTTGATTTTCGGCAATTTGGGCCGCTTTCTCAGCAAATTGAACAGCTAATGGGGTGTTGCCTTGGATGAGCAGCTGGAAAGCTCGGCTTTTGTAGGCGAGGGCTAGCGGCACGCTTGGCGTAATAGTCTCTAAGTATGAAATCGCTTGGTCAAGATGATCGACGAGTTCACCGACTTGCGCGTTGGAACTAATGAATGTTGCCAAATGGACATGAATGCGTCCTTTTAGCAGTGGGGACGCGTTACCTAGCTCGGCAAATTCAAGGGCTTTCTCAAAACTTAAAACGGCCGTTTCTCGCTCTAAATTTGCGCTCATACTCAGGGCGTAATGTTCATACAGTTCTGCTTTTTGAACATAATCCCAATCCCCAGCATACTCAATCACTAAGTTCCATAAAGCCGCTTCCGTTCTTAGCATGCCATTTTTATGAGCTTCGCGGGCGGCTATTGGCGCGTATTTTAGAATAACCTCTTGATCTCTTGCTCCTCTGGCGTGGTGCGCTAAGCGGGCTGAGTTTTGCCCCATTGGAGACATGGCCCCTAACTTTTGCAGTACAGCTTGATGAAGCAGCATCTGCTGATGAGGTGGGATTTGATCTAAAATGATTTGTCGGGTTAGTTCATGTTGGAAATAGTAATAACGGTCCTGGATTTTCAAAAATCCTAAATTGAAACATGGATCGATGGCCTCTGCCCGACCGTGACTAACCGTTAATAGAAGCCAAGGTTCGATGCGAGGCCCAAGCAATGCCGCAAAATTAAGGGTTTGTTTACCCTCTTGCGGGAGTTGTTCAAACCGAGCCAAAATTGCGTCCCGAATGGTGATGGGATAATGGGTGCCATCTGAGGCCAGAATTTCGGTGACAAAAAAAGGATTCCCACCGGTCAAACTGTGCAGCTTTTGTGCATCAATCTTTTTTGTTTTGCTTAGAGACAAAATGCCGTTAACAGACAGAGGGGATAGGGTCAATCTTTGGGTTGATGGGCGACTGCTTAAATCACCTAATAGTTTTTGTAAGCGGGCCACCTGGTTTCCATCATTGTCTCGGCAGGTGAATAGCAGTAAAGATGGGGTTCGCATGATTCTGCGTCCCAAAAATTTGAGGAGGTCGAAAGTGACTTCGTCTGCCCAATGGATATCTTCGATGACAACTATCGTGGGCCGGAGCAGCTTTTGCAAGAAAGTGGAAAAGAGCGTGTATTTATCCGCTTGGCGCTGGAGAAGGTTGAGGAGTTTGCCGTTGGTTTTGTGGGCGATATCGTGGAGGGGACCATACGGCCGCGGGGTGAAAAAATCATCGCATGCTCCCCAAAGCATCATCTCTTCATAGGGGGCTGTAAATTTTTCAACGAGGGTTGTTTTACCGATACCAGCTTCTCCGCCGATGATGACAAGACGGCCGTTTCCCATCTGTGCATCTTCCCAAGCTTGATTCAATTGAGACAGCGGCAAAGACCTTTCAACAAACCCCATAGCGAAAAACTCCTTCTGGACCTAGAAATATACCCGTATTCTATTTTAGTCTAAGAATTAAAATTAATTTTGATGAGGTTGAGATGACAGCAATTGCATAAAAAAAGTGTCAGCCCATCACGTGACATCTGACACCTGATACCTGACACTTTTTAACAGTGGAGATGGCGGGAATCGAACCCGCGTCCGAAAAATTCAGCCTCTAAACGTCTACAAGCTTAGTTGACCTATTTCGCGTTAGCCCTTGGGCACCCCGGTCAACTGGGTTAGCCAACGGCTGGCCGCTTGCCCCCTAAAGGGCGCTTAAGTCACTCTAGCGACATCGAGTGACAGCACGCCGATGAGAATGTCGTTCGCAATCCACGCTAACGGCGAAAGCAATGGAGCGAACGGGGCGCTTTATAGGGCGCCATCTAGCTCTTAGTTAACTGCGAATTAGGCAGCCATTGGAAGAGCGTTGTAAGAACGAGTGTTGTTTGCACTTATTCGTTTGCTTCCAGTTTTGCGAGTTGTAAAGCGTGCTCGACTTGCAGTCTAGGACCAGCCTTCCCCGTCGAAGCCTGTCATCCCCAAATTTTTAACGTTCAGGCAGGAGCTACCTAAGAAAAAACATTATAGCATGAGGAGAAGGGGGCGTCTATTGGAAAAACATAAGTTGAAGGCAGAAGGATGAGGGCAGAGGGATGAAGAAATGTTTGGGGATGTGGCAATCGTAAATCAAAAATCTTAAATCGTAAATTCAAAGCTCTGTAGCTTTGCAACCGTGTCACCCACGGTATAATTCGCTAATATACATTCATCTTAGGACGGCGTATGAAAGCATTTGTAACAGGTGGGTCAGGATTTATTGGGCAACGCATTGTGCGTCAGCTAATTGAGCGGGGGGATACTGTCTATGCGTTGGCTCGTTCAGAACGAAGCGCAGGCATTCTCAGTGAGCTAGGGGCTTATATTGTTCCCGGTGATATTACCGATATCGATTCGATGCGGTCTGGTATGCAGGGGTGTGATGTTGTATTTCACGTAGCCGCTTGGTACAAAATTGGCGCGTTAAGTCACTCAGAAGCGGAGGCTGTAAATGTTGTGGGGACCCGACGGATTTTACGCTTAGCCATTGAACTCGAGATTCCTAAAATTATCTATACAAGTTCGATTGTGGTGTTTGGAGACACGCGTGGGCAGCTCGTTGATGAAACTTATCTAAGCGGTGGCCCGTTTTTGACGGAATACGATCGTACAAAATGGCTCGCTCATTATAAAGTGGCACGCCCTTTGATTGAAAAAGGGGCCCCTATTGTGATTGTCATGCCCGGTCTGGTGTTTGGCCGTGGTGATCAAAGTGTACTGTCCGACATGATGCGCCTTTTTTATCGTGGCCTGCCTGTTTTGGCAGGGCCTGAAACAATAGTGACCTATTCTCATGTGGATGATATTGCAGAAGGACACATATTGGCGGCTGAAATGGGGCGGATTGGAGAGAGTTATATTCTGGCAGGGCCAGCAATTTCGCTGGGAGATATGATCGATTTTTGGGGGCATCTTACGGGAAGACCGACACCCCTTTTCCGCATTCCGGCTTCATTGTTAAAGCCGTTTGTGCCACTGCTCGATTTTGTGAAAGGTTTTATCCCGATACCGAGTTTGTTTTCAGCTGAATCTGTCACGATGTTAGGCACGACGTATATCGCTTCGTCAGAGAAGGCTAAGCAAGAGTTAGGGTGGCAAACACGGCCGTTACAATCCCAAATGTTAGATACCTTAAACTGGATTGCTGAGGAAGAAGAATCGCGTGCAGAATCGCCGGTTGGTAGGCAGCAACGATGGGCTATGGCCGCTTTGTTTGCCGGGCTGGTTTTTCTAATTTGGTGGCTTTTGGGGCGTAAGGCCAAGTCCGAAAAATAGTTAGGATGAAATTGTGTTATTTTTCCGAAAATGCTTAAGAGAAAATAAAAAAGCCCGCAACGTGTGGGCTTCTTACATCAAGAAAGATTCAATAACTTAGTATTGAATCTGAAATTTACAAATTTTAAATTTATCAAGAAAAGACTAATAGTTTTGTCGACGATGTTGCTGCTGTTGCCGACGAATCGCTACTTTTTGCAAACGTACTTTCTCTTCTTCCTCACGACGTTTCTTGATCGTGTAAGCAACAAAAGTTCCGTAAAGTACAACTGCAGTTAAAAGTACAAACATGAATGCCTCACTAAAAATGTTCCATATTCATTACAGACAATAATTATATTCTCCATAATCTCAAACCAAAGTCAATACCCAAATGTGCAGATGAATAAATTTTCATAATTTCCATTTTAAGGCCTTGCTTTAGAGTGGTTGAAATGATGGTGTTCATTAATTTGCTGGGTTTGAAATTTTATAAAAATGAACTTCGTGTTCCCTACTAATATTATTGGTTTCTATTACAGGAAAGATTACATTTATGGCTAGGCATGGAAAAAAGAACGGGTTTGTATTTTTGAGTTTACTGATTTTCTTGATTCTGACGGGATGTCAAACGTCAAAGGTCTCAGATTCCGCTGAGATTTCATTGACGACGCCTGCGGTTCAACCCGAAGAAACGGCCGTTTCCACAGCTATCCCAACATCACCACCACCAACCTCTTCAGCAACGGCCGTACCGGCAACATCCACCGCCATGCCACCGACCGAACCTGCCCCAGAGCCAACTGAGACGATAGAACCGGAGCCGGTAGAAACGGCCGTTGTTAACGATCTTCGCCCTCAGAATCGCCAACAGCTTTTTGCACAATTGGTTGAGATTAATAATCAAGCCATTGATGAGGCAACGCTTCTTCAAGCCTTGGTAGAAGACCAATCAATCGAGGAAGGGGAGTGGCGCGATCTTTTGGGGAATTCTATAGCATCACTGGAAGCCATCAATGCCCAACTGGTTGACGTACGGCCTGCTCAATCTGGTCTGCAGGCATACAATCAAAATGCCGAAGCCTTGACTCAATGTTTGGAAATTGCTCAGCGACTTGATGAGCATGTGTCAACCGTTGGACTTGAATCACTGGCTCAATTTGAACCTGACCTTTCAACCTGCATCTTCGGTTTAGACAAAATGAATGCCCAGCTTACCCGACAAGAAGCCAGCAACAATGGGGGTGGCACAACGGCCGTTAATTTAGTGGGGTGTGATGGGGTATCAACTGGTTTTGTCCCACTGCCTGAACTAGGAACAGGGCTTTATCAAGGCATGATGGGTGGGCTTTATCCTGATGGCTTAAATGAACGACCAGCCACCCACGAAGCGATGGGCTTAGCCTTGGCTGATGAAATTGAACCGATCAATGGTCAAATCGTTCTGCTTTCGATTGGAATGAGCAATACGCGCAATGAGTTTGATTTCTTTATTGATGCGGTTAACAATGATCCAACAGTTAACCCGGCTGTGCTGCCCGTGAATGGGGCAATTCCCGGACGACCATCTCAAACGATTGACTCCATTGAGGCTCAATATTGGGATCTTGTTGATAATCGACTTTTCCGAGCGGGCGTTTCTGCTGAAGATGTCCAGGTCATTTGGGTAAAACAGGCGCATGGCTATCCAAAACGGCCGTTTCCAGATGACACCCTTACCTTTGAGGCCGAATTGCGCAATATCGTGCAAATCCTACCCATCAAGTATCCCAACCTTAAGCAGGTGTTTCTATCAAGCCGAATCTATGCTGGGTACGCCACAACCAACCTAAGCCCTGAACCTTACGCCTACCAAGCTGGCTTTGGTGTGAAATGGGTCATTGAAGATTATCTAAGCGGGGATATTCCTAATGCGCCTTGGCTTTCTTGGGGGCCGTATTTATGGGGAGATGGCGAAACGCCGCGTCAAGACGGTCTTATTTGGACGTGCGATGATTTTGAAAAAGATGGCATTCATCCTGCGACGGGAGGCAGAGAAAAAGTGGCCCAACTCCTGCTAGATTTTTTCAAAACAGATAGCGTGACTCAGGGCTGGTTTTTGGGTGAGTCTGAGTAAGGTTGCAAAATAACCTTACCCTTTGCGCTTGAGTTGAAGCTCCTCCGGTAAATGATCGAAATATATGCCTTGTAGCTGAATTGGTCCCTCAGGTGGCACTATGGTTTTGACTATCGAAGCGTTTGGAAGCTGAAATCCTAAAATAAAGTGACGATAGCGCAGCATTAATCCTTTGGTAGGCGTGACGGGATGCATTAATTGCATCCAAATCAAAGCCCGAATGAAAAGGCCGTGGCTGAAAACTGCAATAAAATCTTGCTCCTGTTCACGCAGGCGGGCCATCATATCCTCAATTCGCTCAATCATTTCTGCAAATGATTCCCCATCATCCATCTCTTTTTCAAAAGGATCGTTCCGATGCCAGTATGCTCTGGCAAAGTCGGCTCTATCTGAACCGCGCGTGCCGTTATATCGCTCAGGATGAAGGTAAGTGAATTCGTGCACTGGCCATTCTTCTACCTGAATTGGTTTAAAATACTCGATGGTGGGAACGGCCGTTTGCCAAGTTCGCACATAGGGGGACACCACAATGAGATCTGGCCTTTTGGTAAAGGTGGGCACAATAAACTCGGCTTGTTGATGTCCTAACTCAGTTATCTCAGAGGTAGCCGGATGGGTGGTTACCATATTTGCGTTGGAAATGCTTTGGGCGTGTCGAATAAACCAAACAGTTGTCACAGATACTCCTACAACTCTTACGATCTTATTGTGGCTTGCTGAGCCTGATTGATGCTGGCACGTGTTTCTTCAAACTGTTGAACGGCCGTTTTGTTCCCATTCAACATGGCGAGGTCAATCGCCTGATGGATGTCTTGGTGGGCACGTTCAAATTGTGATAGCTCTTTTAACGCTAAGCTTCGGGCGTGAAATAATGAAGCAAGGATCGACTTTTCTTGAGAAGAAAACGCATTTAACTGGGTGAGATCAAAGAACTTCAAGCCAAGACCATATTGTTCGATGGCTGTTTCAAGCTCACCTCGGTCAAGATGATACTGCCCAATCACGCGATAAGCAAAAACCTGCTTGTTCTTAGAAGAAATGCCAAGCGCCATTGCTTTCTGGATATTGTTGTAGGCAATTGCAGGGACGGCCTTTTGCTGTGTATTGATTTGTAAGAGCACCAGCTCGTAGTAGGCATCCCCATTGTTTGGATACTGTTTTATAAAGCCGCTCAACTTATTGCCAGCAAGGCGACGCAGCCCATTTTCGCGTAAAAGGGCGATTTCTTGGAGCTGAAGCTTGGGGTCTAGGCCATTTTTTAAGGCCGTTTGCAGCTGATCGTACTTATCTTTTTCTGCCATGGTGCGAAAAGCCAGCTGATCGAAACGACCCTGTCGCTCCATTAAGAAATACCCGATTAAGATGATGGTGTGAAAAACGGCCGTAATGCTGCTCCACAGAGGGGTTGCCGCAAAATCATAAATTGAACGCCAATCCCCAATTTGAGAAACGGCAGTGAAGACGGGATAGTAAATTAAACTTAAAATAATTTGCTCTCGAACGGCCCGAACTCCGAAATAGTGCAGAGTATTGGATGAGCTGCCGCGATAATAGAGCCAAACAGAAAGCCCTACCAATAAACTACCAATAGTGCCCGCTAGGCTAATAAACCAATTTTCAAAAGGTGAGAACGTGCCACTGGGCACCACGTATCCCCAAAAAAAGAAAAACCCACCCCCTACAACCTGACCCCCAAATAACCAGATGGCTAGGGCATGGGCAAGCTCATGAATGGCAACCGAGAAGGGCACAACAATAAAAAAAGCTGCCCGATTGGCGCGCTGTTTTTGAAGCTGTGTCATTGGATTTTTTTTGAAGTTCGCCCAATCTCCCCAAATTGTCTGACCCAAACGAAATGCTTGGTAAACATAGAATAAGGATAGGAGGGTGAAGATGGAAAAAATATTCATTCGCTATGGTCTTACTTTTGATGATTCGAAACACTTAGGCTGTGATCCACGTGCCGGTCAGCTTATCCAGTGCCTTTGAAATATTCTCTGGACTGGTAATTAAAGCAGAAGCTGATGAATTTTCGAGGAATTCTAATACAGCTTCTACTTTTGGTTTCATGCTGCCCGGTGGGAACTGATTATCTTCAAGATGCTTTTTGAGCTGAACGGCCGTTATTTCTCCAAGGTCAACCTGATTTGGTTGATTAAAGTTAATCGCTACCTTTTCCACCCCAGTCGATATCAATAAAAGATCAACCTCCAAATCTTTTGCTAAAAGACCGCTTACTCGATCTTTATCAATAACAGCCTGCACACCACCAATTTGTCTCAGTTCCCCCTTGCTATTATGAATAACTGGGATACCGCCCCCTCCAGCTGCAATCACAATGCATCCGCTGTTTAACAGATTAACAATGGCATCTTGTTCAATGATGCGGATGGGCTTGGGTGAAGCCACAACTCGTCGCCAACCTCGTCCAGAATCCTCAACAATACACCAACCTTGAGCCTGAAAACGTTCCGCCTCTTCCCTAGTCAGAAAGCTACCGATTGGTTTTGTGGGATTTTGAAAAGCGTCATCATCTTTTCGTACCAACACTTGGGTTACTATTGAGACAACTGGCCGACGAATTTTTCGCTTAAAAAGCTCGTTTCGCAGCGCCTGCTGGATCATATAGCCAATGGCCCCCTGTGTATCTGCCACAATTAAATCAAGTGGTGTGGCATGGACTTCCTTAGCTGCTAATTCGTTTCGCCGCAAAATGTAGCCCACCTGTGGCCCATTGCCATGTGTAATAATAATTTGCCACCTCTCTTCAATCATATCGGCCAGATGACGACAGGTTTCCCGAACCGCATCCCATTGATGAGGAATATCAGGCTGATTACCATCCGTAATAAGCGAATTTCCACCAATTGCAACAAGGGCCATTTTTTTCATAATTTTTCCTTATGGGAGAACAAAAATCGTCTCAAATGTCGAAAGGTTTGTCGAGGATTTTGGTCTCGTGAAAGTCATTCGCATTTTACTTTTAGGTTATCAAAAATGTTTTATGAATGACTGTGCTTAGCCATTTCAATCGATTGATCCTTCTCAGTTCAATCGATAATAAATTGGGGGTAAAAATGATGACAGCGTGTTTTTGAATGAGGTTCCGTAAATATTTGTGAAAATTAATTGTTGAGGCTAAAAAATTCAATTTAATTGTTTGAAATTAAAACAAAAATTGTTTTTCGTACAAAGAAAAGAGAAATAATAACTTATCAAGATGTGCAAAGCAACTCTCTGCTTCACAGATAGAATAACTTTATGTTAAAATAAAGCACCTATTTGAGTAACCAGTACTTATGTTGCATAAAGAGCAACTGATAGAGGTATGAAGCGTGGGATTACCAACAGCTCTTTCATTTAGAGAGAAAGTAGAATTTCTTGGTAGCTTAGATATTTTTTCGAGGCTAGAGATAAAAGATTTAGTTAAGATTGCGGCCATTAGCAAGCAGTACGGGTTTGACACCGGTAAGGTTTTTATCCATCAAGGAGACGTAGCCGATAAACTTTATATTGTTCACTCTGGGCGCTTGGAAGCTGTGAGCATCAATGATGAAGGTGTTTCTCGACGTGAGCGACTGTACTTGCCAAACCAGCTATTTGAAGATTCATGGTTATTTAACCCGAGTGCACACAGCAGCAGCATCAAAGCACGACAGGGTGGGTTACTGATTATTATTAGCAGCAGTGATTTTCTGAGAATGCTTGATCGGCCCGAAAATAAGCATATCGGAACGATACTAAATTTGACGGATGAAGGCCGAGAAGAGTATATCAAAAGCCCTTTGGCCCGCTCCGAAAGACGGTACAAATCAATTAATTTAGTGCCGGGTGAACTTGTTGAGTTTGAAACGAAGCGCAGTCGTTGGGTGCTTTTCGGTAAAATGATTTTGCCAACGATTGGGTTGCTTACTGTCCCCTTAGCAACTTATATTTTTTTACCCCAATTCTTCCCCAATTTATCCTTTAACTGGACGCTCGGAATCGTTGGTATATTTTTATTTATTTTTGGTTTTTATGCTTGGTTTGAATGGTATGATTGGGCCAATGATTATTTGATTATTACCAATAAACGGCTCGTTCACTATGAGTTTGAACTACGCTCTTTTAGTGGGAGGGGGCAAGATACAAATATTAGTCAAGTTCAGTCTGTTGAATCTGTACGGCCGAATATTATCAGTAACATTTTGCAGGTGGGCACGGCTCGTGTGACGACGTCGGCTCTCTCCGTTTTGTATTTTGACTTTTTGCCACAGCCTGAGAAGATTCAAGAGACGATTTCAAGGATTCAAAGACGACAAGGCACCATGAGTGCCGGTCAAGAAAAAGCCACGATGCGACGCTCGGTCGAAAATTACTTTAAGATTCCAGAAATGCTGTTTAAGTTAGAAGAGGAGCCACCCCCAAGACCTCCCGAAACAGCTTGGGAGCGTTTCCAAAAGCAGTGGGCATCCCTGCCTCTTTATCGGTATCGAACTGAAGAGGGGGATATGATTACTTATCGTAAACATGTGTTTGCCCTGTTTATCGAAACAGTGTGGCCCGCTGGATTTATGGTGCTGCTTGGTCTGGTGCTCATAGGTTTAAGTTTCTTTGGGGCAGATCAATACGCCGGTATTGTGGTTGTGATTATGATCCTCGATGGCTTGTGGTTTATTTGG
>JBCCFD010000219.1:0-12419 GCA_039029915.1 Chloroflexota bacterium | reverse complement strand
CTTCAGCATCTCGATAGATGTTATCGTAAAACTTTGGTAGCTGCCCAGCACCCTCAAATACCTGCGAACGAACCATGAATGGTGGGTAGATTTCCGTAAATCCATGATGCTCTAAGTGATAATTAAGCATAAATTGAATCAAAGAGCGCTGTAGGCGAGCCCCCCACCCTTTGAGCACATAAAACCGGCTACCGCTCAGCTTAACACCAGCCTCAAAATCGATCATGTCACGGTCGACACCCAATTCCCAATGGGGCTTTGGCTCAAAATCAAAAGTGGGCATCGGTGCCCCTTGTGGCTCGTGAATGACATTATGCTCTTCATCAGGACCGACTGGCACGCTATCATGAGGCAAATTGGGCACCCACATTAGGTTCTTGTGAAGACGCGCCTCCACCTCACGCAGCTCTTCATCCAAAACGGCAATTCGATCCCCAATTTCACGAGTTTCATCTTTGGCACTGTCTACGTTAGCCTGCATCGCATTTACTTGGGTTTGCAGCATGTCAATCGGTTGCCCAACATCATGTCCCGCTTGTGCTCGCCTTAAATCAGCTTCTAACTTTTTAAAGGTGCCCATCCAGCGACCAATTTGTTTAGAGCTGGTATTGCGCTGAGCACGAAGCTCTTCCACTTCCTTTAGAATTTCACGACGCCGACCGTCGTCTTTTAAAATGTCATCAATGGGGGCGCTGTCGTTCCGTTTGGCGACTTGTTCTTTAACCCAATCTGGTTTTTCTCGAATAATGTTGATGTCTAACATTTGGTTATTCCTATTATAAAATGTTGAAATTTCTGTTTTTTAAGTGTTCCGAAGTTTCTAAATTGAAAACCCTGCTAGATAAGCGGTTCGGAACCTCGAGGAAACGAAGTTTTTGGCCATCGTTTGAGTCAAAACAAGAACTTCTTTTCACTTATTTGATAACTTTTTGAGCTGTGTGATTCAAAGTGTGCATTAACGACTCGACATGGAGGTCGCAGCTGTTGCATAACGGCCGTTTAACTTTATTCTCGTTTTTTTGTGCATAAAACCTCCACGTCAAAATGACACAACCCATTAATCAAAAACGGGCCACCTCGCCTTATCCAGGACGAGGAGGCCCGTGGTGCCACCTGGTTTTTCCAACAATACGCTGTTGAACTTAATTTTCGCGGTAACGGGCGAACCCGGAACTCCTTATCAGAGCCAACTCCTGAGTAGATTTCAATTAGGGCGAAGGATAGCTTTCAC
Organism: Chloroflexota bacterium; assembly: GCA_039029915.1. Taxonomy (GTDB): domain Bacteria; phylum Chloroflexota; class Anaerolineae; order Promineifilales; family Promineifilaceae; genus QQUD01. The sequence continues at coordinate 11,188 of JBCCFD010000219.1, read as the reverse complement.
CGACCGCTATCTCTCTACTGTCTTGCCATTAATTTACTTTTCTCAATCACAGTCAATATAAATTGAATTTGAAAGATTATAGCGATGGCGCCGTTGCAAGTCAACCAAAGGCCATAAAAATTCAGCAATTTTCCATTGAGGCTGATTGTGTATGGGTGGGATGGCGCGGAAGGGCCTCAAGGGAGCACATCGGTTCAAATTTTATGCTCTAAACCGTGCCAAATTTTGGGAACCTGGCCTATATTAATTTGAGTAGCCCCCAGAAATGCGCCTAGATTTTGGATGCTTTGGGCAACGGCCGTTTCAACCTCATCACCAGCCACAGCCCCCTCCTGAGCATAGATATTGTCTACTTGATAAACACCCGCTTTCCGATCCATCTTTGAATCAATACGGCCAATCAGTTCATCACCGTGCAGAATGGGCAGAACGTAATAGCCAAACTGCCGTTTTGCTTTAGGTACATAAATTTCTATGCGAAAATAAAAATCCCACAATAATTCAGTCCGATCGCGGTCACAGATTAGGTTATCAAAGGGGGATAGTAAGGCTGTATTCGGCAACCAATTACCCGCTTGAATCGATTCCAAAAGCGGAATATCGTCAGTGTGGATATACCAGTCACCTGGCAAAGGTTCGTTCTCTTTTAAAACGGTAACGGACTGAATATGTTTTTCTTTGAGGAGCTTGGGAAGAACGGCCGTTAATTTCGGATACCGGCTACGCGTATAATGTTTTTTGATTTGTGGGACGGTGGCCACTCCCAGCGCCTTAATGGACCGCTGAATCGCATAGTGTGAAATCTTCGTATCGCTCCATCGTTCACGGGGCGTCCACTCTGGCATAAAGTCATCAAACAGCCCCCACTGACGCTGCTTGCCGTTTCGCCCCACCACAGCAACTTCGCCTCGATCCCACATGTAGCTCAATAAACGAGGTGTGTAGCGAGCCGAATACCAGCGATGATCCCAATTCGGATCGCGAGTTTCCTCTTCAATATCTCGGGAAAAGACCGCTTTTTCTTCAGCCAGCTGCTTGAGGATTCGCTTTTTAAGCGGAGCCAGCTTGTTCTCTTTAACAAAGTTTTTGAACCCCTGCCGTTTTCGAATGCGGCGCATTTGCCATTCGTGTAGGGGAAATTCTTCAGTTAAAACGATTGAAGCTGCATGCGCCCAATACTCGAAAAGCTGTCGCGAATCCCAGCGCAGGTGATCCAATTCAGCCTGATCATAAGCCCCTAAACGGCTCTGCAAAACGAGCTGGTGAGTTGGTGCAATATGGCTAATTGGATCAAGCTGCAAACAGCCAATATCCCGAATAACGTCCAGCATTGATGGACGGTTTGCCCCGTCTAAATGTTGTTTTGTTATGGCCAATCTTCTAGCATCTTGCACGGTTAATTGAATCATTTCGCCTCCGCTAAAGATTATACATCGACCAGAACAATTGTTCCAATCACTACACAGAGTTTTTCAGTAAAAGTAAAAATCAGCAAAAAGGTTTGGCTATTCTTCAAATGGAACGCAGATAAAACGGATAAAAATCAGCGAAATCAGCATTCTATTTTTGTGCACTTTTTCAAACACTGAAAAACCCTGAATCACTACACTCTCGAGCGAGAGCATCTCAGCGAACAACGGGCAAGCGTCACGCTTGTGTCACTCGGTTCAAAAATAATAATAAGTGAGATGAGGAGTTGAGTTTTTTCCGCATGGAAATTGCTCACCTTCCTCTGCTTCGTTTGGGATTGGTTGCGGTCATCTACTGATGAGATAAAACCAAGAGAAGAGGGAAAAGAACTGGAATTGAGATTGATTGCAACTAGACGCGATTAAGTTCATCTCCAGTTCTTTTTTATTTGAGGAGGTCGTGTGAATGGCCTAGACAGGTTCCTCGCGCACAGCATCAATGACATCGGCCACTAAATCATACCGACCAAAGGCGGGCATGAGATATATGCCCTGCACATGTGAGCGTATTTCGGTCAAAATTTCTTGTGAAATAAGCACCCCTTCCTGCTGAGGATTTACGGCCGTTGACATCCGCCTTCTCTGCTCATCAGGAATATTGATGCCCGGCACCTCATTGTGCAAGAATTCAGCATTACGACTGTTGTAAAGAGGCTTAATGCCGGCCAAGATAGGCAACATCGGCTCTTCATATTCGGCTTCATACTGTTTGATAAAGGCCAAAGCGGCTTGAGGGTCAAAAATGGGCTGCGTTAGGGCAAAATCTGCCCCGTTACGAATCTTTTTACGCAATAACTTCATTTCGCGGGCCGGGTCTTTAGGTGTTAGGCTTAGCGCGCAGCCAACGGTGAAGTGGGTAGCTTGGTCAATAGATTGCCCCGATTTGTCTCGACCTTCATTAAACTGATGTTTAATCAAATCGATCAGGCCCGTTGGCACGATGTCATAACTATCCATGGCCTCCGGATAGTCCCCGATTTTGGTTGGGTCACCCATTGTCACAAATAGATTGCGAATCCCCATCGCATAAGCGGCCAGTAAATCTCCCTGAATGCGCAGCAAATTACGACCGCGGGTTGGGAAGTGCAGAATCGTTTCTAAACCCACTTCCTGCTGAACAAGATGGGACGCTGCCCAGGCGCTCATGCGCATTCGCGCTAGAGGCGCATCGGCAATATTCAAAATGTTAGCACCCGCATTGCGAAGCATTTTGGCGCCCTCAAGCAGGCGCTGCGGGGCAATCCCTTTGGGAGGGCTCATTTCCACAGTCACGACAAATGTGCCGCTATCGATGTAATTGGCAAGCTGTGTAGGAGGATCAATTACGGCCGTTTGGACTTCTTCATGCTCAATCATAGCCACGTGGGGAAGATCAATGTCAACTGAGGTGTCTGTATCAATTGCCTCACGCATGGCGGAAATGTGAGCATCAGTCGTACCACAGCATCCACCAACCAGCCGCACGCCAGCCGTTAATAGCGCCTGAGCATATTTTCCAAAGTAATCAGGCGTCGCTGAATAGTGCATACGGCCGCTTTCTGTTTGTTCAGGCCAGCCGGCGTTGGGAGAGGCGGCTAGCGGCAGATCCGGAGCCAGTTTCTGCATGACCATAATAAGGCGCAGCACTTGGGCAGGGCCACCGCTACAGTTAATACCAATGGCATCAACGTCTAAATCAATTAATTTGGAAGCAATTTGATCGGGCGTAAAGCCAAGCAGGGTTCGATCGTCTCGGTTGAAGCACATCTGGGCCACAATGGGCAGATCTGGGGCGATGCTGCGGGCAGCCGTAACGGCCGTTTCCATTTCAATTGGATCGGAGAGCGTTTCGATCACAAGCAAATCAACTGCGGTTCCGTTTTCACCAACCAGCGCTCCAATTTGCTCTTCAAATGCAGCAATGGCCTCCGCCTTTGAAACGCGTCCCAAAGGGGCTAAACGCACGCCTAGCGGACCAATCGAGCCTGCCAGCAGCACCTCTTTAAAGGCACTATCAATGGTGCGTCTGGCAATGTTCACGGCCGCTTTGTTAATTTCTATAACCTGATTTTGCAACCCATAATCTGCTAATTTATACCGATTGGCTCCAAAACTATTGGCTTCAATAACGTTAGCCCCAGCTTCGATATAAGCACGATGTATATCTGCTACCACGGCAGGCTCGCTCAGGTTAATCACATCAAAACAGCGATCAATCGCAATGCCTCGACTGTGGAGTAATGTTCCCATAGCGCCGTCAAACAACAACGGCCGTTTTTCCAGCAACGATTTAAACTCTAATCGATTCATGTATATTTTTGGCTACTGCTTAGATTAGGAGATTGGGTAATTGGGTAATTGGATCTTTTTTAAGAGGTTATCAAATCACCAAATCACCAAATTACTTTTTCCCTCTAGCAACCATCCTTTCTATCACTTTATTATCAATTGCTATAAAACAATCTTTCAATCAGAGGCGCAGTTTCATCATTTAGCAAAATGAGCACTTCTGCACCTGCCTCGGTACGATAACTTGTGACATAGCGGAAGTCGAGAACATCACTTTGGATATTTTCGCGGGGAACTTCATTAACGGCTGTTAGCAAACGAACAATCTGCTCTACGCTCAAGTCTGTGCGGATACCTTGCTCGATCTGTTGGTATAGGATAGGGGTGCGGCTGACAAGGCTAGGAATGCCTAAGCCAATCGCTTTATCTCGTACCGCCAAAAGCACCTGCTGCTGTCGTTGAGCACGACCAAAATCATTATCAACGTGACGGGTGCGCGCATACTTGAGCGCCAGTTCTCCGTTCATCGTTTGCCAGCCAGCCGGAATGAAGAGTGGGTCATATCCATAATTCATATCTGGATAAGTGGGGTCATTAAGATCTCTAGGCACGTTAACCTCAATGCCACCTAGCGTATCTACAATTGAAATAACGGCACCAAAATCAACCAGGGCATAATGATCAACGCGAACGCCAAGATTGTATTCAACCGTTTGCATCGCCAAAGCGGCACCACCAATCGGATTATCACCAGCAGACCCATAAACAAAGGCGGTATTAATTCGATCGCGGCCGTGGCCCGGAATGAGCACATACAAATCGCGTGGAATTGAAAGAATCGAAGCCGTATCAGCAACAGGGTCCATCGAAACCAGCATCATGCTGTCTGTTCGAGAAATAAAAGATTGGCCGGGCCGACGATCGATACCCATCACCAAAATAGTGATGCGATCAGCACCTTGCCACGGCTCATTGGTTGGTATCAGTGTGGGCGTGGCTTGACCAGGGATTAAGGTTGGCACCTCCGGCACGCCCGATTGATTAAAATCTAAATTAATACCGGCGACCTCTTCAACAGCTTGCTCCAATGGATTCACAGGCCGATTCAACACCACCTGAAGCGTCAGATAGGCGAATACAACGACCACAATGCCTGACAGCACAAACGCGACTGAAAGAGAATAAGTTAACCAGTTTGGTAAAATCGATTGATTTGTACGTCTCAAAAAAACACCTCTTGCTTACAGTTAATCATCAGTGATACCCCTTTTATCGAAGTCTGTCGTCGGGTTCCAGACCGAGCGACCTCACTCGGTGAAAATACCGGTGAGAGCGAGCGCGTAACAATGGTTATCACTTTTCACTATCTGCACAAAAGTTTAAAGTGCAAATAGCCTGCCAGCAATACGCGATTATACAGGACAATCCATCGTTCGCCGTATTCCTTTTGGGTGATTCTCATACGATCAATTTCATTAATTTCTTTTGACTTCTCACCAAAACGGGCTAGATTACGAGTAACAGCAGGCCGGATCAAACTATCGAAAAATAATATAGATGTAAGATGTCGAAGGTGAAAGGTCGTCACATTTATAAGATTTAAGAGCGAAAAAAGATTCGGGAGTAATGTAAGAGTTGGCTCCAACTCTTTAGGGGATTGATTGATCATCAATCAAAGGCAATAATAGCATGCAAACAGACACGAAAACATTACGCGATAAATTTAAACGACCGATTCGTGATTTACGAATTTCGATTATTGATATTTGCAATTTCCGATGTCCTTACTGTATGCCTGCCGAAATTTTTGGCGCGGATTATAACTTCCTCACCAAAAAGCAGCGTTTGAGCAGTGAGGAAATCATTCGCCTTTCCCGCCTTTTTAGTGAGATTGGCGTTTCTAAGCTGCGCATTACGGGTGGCGAGCCGCTGATTCATCCCGAAGTGATTCATATTGTCTCCGAATTGACTCGCTTGCCCGGCATTGAAGATGTAGCGTTAACCACGAATGCGTCTCATCTGGCTCGCCGCGCAAGAGGGTTAAAGGAAGCTGGGCTACACCGCCTGACTGTCAGCCTTGACTCACTCGATGAAGAAGTCTTTCAGGTCATGAACGGCCGTAAATCAAGCGTCGCCCAAGTGTTAAACGGCATCGAAACGGCCGTTTCCGTCGGCTTCCAGCGCATCAAGCTAAACTGCGTGGTTAAAAAAGGAGTCAACGACCACACCCTCCTCGACCTCGTACGCCACTTCAAAGGCACCGGCCATATCATTCGCTTTATCGAATATATGGACGTCGGCAATCTCAACGGCTGGAAATTAGACGATGTTTTAACAGCAGATGAAATTTTAGACACGATTGACGCTGAATTCCCCATTGAAGCAATTCCCCCAAACTACAAAGGCGAAGTTGCCACTCGCTACCGCTTCACCGATGGCAGCGGCGAAATTGGCGTTATTGCCTCAGTCACCAAACCGTTCTGCGGTAACTGCACCCGCGCCCGCATCTCCAGCGCAGGGGAATATTACACCTGCCTCTTTGCCGTCAATGGCACCGACCTACGTGCCCCCATGCGCGAAGGCGCTTCCGACGAGGAAATGCTGCAGCGCATCACTGGCGTTTGGCAAAAACGAAACGACCGCTACTCAGAAATGCGCACCTCCTTCACCCGCCTCCCCGCCAAAGGCGCCGAAATGTACCGCATTGGAGGATAAACTGTCGTTCTCTCATTAGTAGGTTCGTTGATAGATTTATGGAACCCATTGATGATTTACAAATTTTTCTGGCAACGGCCGTTATCTTTCTCATCCAAACTACGGGTTTTCAAATCGCCCATGCCATCTACTTTTTCTCAAATCCAGCCACGCTACTTAGCTGGGGGAAATTATCAGCAGCGCATCCCAATATAAGAAGCATTTATATCGGCTGGTCTCTTTTTTTAGCGCTTTTCATATTCATCATAGTCCGCTTTGAAATTTTTTTTGAAGATGGTCGCCATTTCCCCAATTTGCTTTTAGTCATTTCCCTTTTGTATGGCTTACTTGAACGGCAAACTCAATCAACCATTACGTTTCAGAGAAAACATAGGAAACCAAGGATGATTTCTTTTCGTCCTTTTATCCGCAACACGATTCGACCAGCCCGTTATTTCGTTCATAAATTTAGCAAGCGTTGCGGGCTCTATCGAATAGCAATATCCATTGCGCTTGCATTCATTTGGAACACACTCGCACTAACACGACTGGGGGGATAATTTGTCACAAATCACCAATAGATTTTGTTTTAAAAATAAATCTAGGTGAAAAATGGCAAAAATTTTTGAAGGTCTGCTCAAAATCAGTTTAATTCTTATCGGAATGGGAGGGGGAAGTTTTGTTGGGGTCATTGTCATCGATCAACTCTTGCCCCCTCCGGCTCATTTTCTTTGGAGGGGCCAAGAAGTTTACCCAGATGTACATGGAATATCTGATATTCTTCATGTTAAACATTCAGAAAGAATAGAGTATGCAACAATCATTGCTCGACTAACTGATGATTCAATTGTTTTACTACATCAGAATCAACAGCAACGATTAGCTCCATTGCCGAATAGTCCAAGCTATAATTTTTACTTTGATTACCATCCTGACCGGATATATTTGGAAACTAGCAATGGAGATCTTTACGAATTAGTTAATTCAGATTGGGTCCCCATCTTTTTAGATGAAAAACCATATCTCCCTCAAACTTATATGTGTGAAGATCGAATTATTTATCCCTTTGTGAAAGAGCAAATTATAGATTCCAATGGATTTATTTTTGAACATGCACTGGCCAACACGTATTTCTGCTATACCATTTCACAAAAAGGGAATTTGACCTTATACACGAAATCGCTTGCATTTTTCCACATTTATATGGTGCCACCACCATTCATCATTGGGTTAATTATCGGGTTTTTTCTTAGCCTGAGAATCATTAAGATATTTGAACGCCGATGGTTCTTATGAACCTAAATGTACAAAAATAAAACGATTTTTTGCTACAATTAAGCAATTTTAAAAGACGTGGTGTATTTTGCATGCCCTAAAAAATTTTCGTAAGCCTTAGGCAGTTAGCGTACGATTAAAAAGTGTAACTGGAAGAAACATGAACAAAAATATCGTTGTTGATGAATGGTTTGAAACATATGACAATCCGCAGAAAGAGTTGGTTCAAGCTGTGCGAGAAGCAATTTTGGCCGCCGATGCTCGCATTACGGAATCCATTAAATGGAAGGCCCCAACGTTTGAATATCGCGGCAATCTGGCTAGCTTTTTCCCAAAATCTAAAAAACACGCCAGCTTGATGTTTCATAGAGGCAAATTTATTGAAGGGGATTTCCCGAACTTAGAGGGAGATGGTAAAGAGGCGCGCATGATGAAGTTTAAAAACCATGATGACCTCGAGTCGAAAAAGGCGGAATTAACGGCCGTTGTCAAAGCATGGTGCGATCAAAAAGATGCGGGAAAGTAAGAAGATGTCGTTTGCAGAAGAAGAAATTCAAAAACTCAAAGACGGGAATCGCCGCTTTGTAGAAAATCAGTCAACACATGGCGCTAAGCTTGATCACAGCCATCGCCAAAGCTTAACCACGGGGCAAAGTCCGTTTGCCATCATTCTAGGCTGTGCCGATTCACGCGTCCCCCCCGAGCTAATTTTTGACCAAGCGCTTGGCCAGCTGTTTGTTATTCGGGTGGCGGGAAATGTGGCGGATACGGCCGTTACTGGCTCCATTGAATATGCGGCGGAGCATTTAGAAACACCCCTTCTTGTGGTATTGGGGCATGAAAGCTGTGGTGCCGTCGGTGCAGCGATTGGCACAATTAACGACCCCGCTATGGCATTCTCGCCAAAGTTAACGGCTGTTATCAAAAAGATTGCGGCGGGAATACGGCCGTTGATCCAAAATCCGCCAATCGAGGACTCAAAACTCCTTGAAAACCAAGCCATCCAGCAAAACGCCAAACACACCATTAAACAGCTCAAAGAAAATTCAGACACACTCCGTGAGCGAGAGGCAAATGGGCAGCTGAAAATTATCAGTGCCCAATATATGCTGAGCAATGGAGAAGTATTATTTTTTGAATAACCATGGCTTTTTACGATAAAATTGCTAAAAATTGGCATTCGACCACTGGATTTAGGGGTGGAAGTTTCAAGAAACATCAGCTCAACGCGTTCCTTCTTGAAAAAATTGAATCTATTGAGGGCAAATTTATCGTCGATTTGGGGGCTGGAAATGGATACTTTGCCAATCTGCTTTTTGAACATTTTCCAGAACAATCCCCTATTTCAATCAACATCACTGACCAATCAGCCAGGCTGCTGCAAATTGCCCAAGGCAATTTTTGGCTAGAGGGCGCCAACTATTACCAGCTTGACGTTCGCAGCACCTTCCCATTTTCTGACAGCACGGTTGATCTACTCATTGCCACGATGGTTTTTAATGAGCTAACAACCGCTGGCTTAAAACGAGCGCTGAGGGAATGTGAGCGGGTGTTAGCAAAAGAAGGACTTTTATTAGCAACAATTACTCACCCCGAATTTATCGCGCGACTCGATAGACAAAAGCTGTTAAAGAAAAATCAGGACGGCATTCTGACGATGCCAGGCTCAAACCAAATGCGATTACCCATTGTCTTGAGAAACACGGCCGTTTACGAAAAAATTCTCACCAAAGCCGGATTTAACTGGGTTGCTACTGAACTGTTTGCAAACGAACAAGTCATCAACGAGAAACCAGCCCTAAAGCCTCACCAGCACAAACCACTGGCAATGGTTTTTGAATGTCGAAAGCGCTGACATCTAACTCACCCCTTTTTCGCCTCCACCCCAAACAATCGAAACCCCCACTGTACCGCTGGGCCAATGATGAGTGCAAAAATAACGGTTCCCCACCCGACTGGGCCACCCAACAATACCCCAAACAACAGCACAATCAGTTCAATCGTCGCCCGTGCCTGCCGCAAGCTTAGGCGGCTATTGCGCGTGACGGCTAGCATCAGCGTATCCCGAGGCCCAGCCCCAGCATCGACGCCGATGTAAACGGCCGTTGCCATCCCCATCAACAGCGCAGACGCAAACAGCATCAGTAGCTGGATCGGCCAATTGCCCGTTACGGACGGCACCAGCAAAAGCGCCCCATCCAGCCACGGCCCAATGCACAAAATATTGCCCAACGTGCCCCACCCTATCTGTTCCTTGAAATAAAGTGATCCAGCTAACACCACGAAGCCGATCAAGATGGTGAGCGTCCCTACGCTCCAGCCAATGATGTCTGACAGCGCCACCGTTAGCATCACCCACGGGCTGGTGCCCAAATTAGCCTGAATCAACAGGGCAATGGATAGAGCAAAGACGGCAAAGCCAATTTGAATCACAATGAAATCTCGAACAAATGAGGACCAGCGAATTGGTTTAATCATTCGAGAACTGTAGCGCGAAACGGCCGTATTGCAAGCAAAAACTGTCAAAAATGATTCAAAATTTGATATAGTGTGCTCATTAAGTGAAACGAAGTTCCTGCTTTGAATAAAACGGCGTCTATTAACTTCGTTTCCTCGAGGTTCCGAAGCTTTTATCTAACTGGGTTTTCAATTTAGAAACTTCGGAACGCTTAAAGAAGGTTTGGACAGTTGACTGATGAACGATAAAAAAGAGTTAGAAAACAAACTACCCCAAAAGCTCGATAAAACATTTGATATTGAAGCGTATATTGAATCCCTGAACTTAAAGGATATTGGCTCATGGACGAAAAAAGCCCAAGCCGCCTATGTTCGCGCCCGTCTCAAAGCCAGGCTAGAAGGAAAAACCTATGAAAGTAGTCACTGGGATTTATTTTAAAAATGATTGTATGGACAAGGTGCGCCTTGTCCATACAATCATTTTTCCTCGAGTTTAGCTGATGCCATGAGCGCATACGGGCTTATGGGGTAATCGTGCCACAATTGCCAATAAGCTCGAACCGCTTCTGCTTCATTTCCCGCCAATTCATGGGCTAAGCCAAGTAGGTAAAGCGTTTTGGGTAATAAATTACGCCAAGTATTCTCATGTTCAGTATCCGGCTCATATTCGTCGGCAATGAGGGTTAGGTTGGGAATAACGGCCGTAAAATCCCCTTCATCTAGAAGTAACATTTCAGCCATATCGAGCGCCTCACGAAATGGTATACCTAAACTGTTAGGAGCGCTTCGACTAATGACGGTAAATTCGGCCGTTAATTCATCCCATTGATAGGTCACCCCATCATATCCAAAGTAAGACTGGGTTTCATCTAGAGATAAATTTACTTTAAAAAGACTATCTATCATTTCGTAACGATAATCAGACACATAACTGGTCACAAATTGATAATCGATTCGCCATTCATCATTCTCCTTTACAAGTTGATACAATGTAAAGTTCCCATCCCAAAGTACAGAAATTAATG
>JBCCFD010000218.1:0-12421 GCA_039029915.1 Chloroflexota bacterium | reverse complement strand
GAGGGTTTCGTTAGGGATTAGATAATCGTACTTGGTCATTGGATAATTGGGAAAATTAGCTCTTTTAGCCTGTAACTTGTAACGTTTGACTATCCACACACCAAAAGGGAGAAATTTATGCCAACTCAACTTGAAAAATTCGAGATGTTTAAAGCTTTACATGAGCAAGATGGGGCGTTTGTAATTCCAAATCCTTGGGATATTGGCTCGGCCCGGTTGTTTGAGGGGCTTGGGTTTAAGGCGCTGGCAACGACGAGCTCAGGCTTTGCGTATACGCTAGGGCGATTAGACGGACAAGTCACACTTGAGGAAAAGCTCGCTCACTGCCGTGCTTTAGCAGACGCAACATCAATACCAGTCAGCGCAGACCTTGAAAACGGCTTCGCTGATGATCCAGAAACGGCCGCTTCTAACATCGCCCTCGCTGCCCAAACCGGCATTGTGAGCGGATCGATTGAAGATTATGATGGCTCACAAATTTATGATTTCAATTTGGCAGTAGAACGGGTGCAAGCAACTGTTGAAAAATTAAAATCGCTTGATGTGCCTTTCTCGCTAACGGCTCGGGCTGAAAACGTCCTGCGGCGACACCTTGATTTAGACGAAGCCATCAAACGTCTGCAGGCTTTTGAAAAAGCAGGGGCCGATGTGCTGTACGCGCCTGGATTAAGGACCTTGGAAGAGGTGAAGCTGGTGGCAACGGCCGTTTCCAAACCAATCAACGTCCTCGTTACCTTCATGAAGAGCACGGATGTTACCCTTGAGGCGCTTGCCGAAGCGGGCGCAAAGCGAATCAGCATCGGCGGCACCATGGCAAGTGTGGCGTATGGGGCCCTGCTTGAAGGTGGTAAAGAGATGATTAATCACGGCCAATTCCAATGGCGAACGGGCGCAGCAGCGGGGAAAGATATTGGTAAGATTTTAGGGACTGGGGATTAGGGATTGGGGACTGGTTATTTGTTATTTGTTATTGGGAGGCTGGTTAGGGATACTTGCTACTTTCAACCTCTACATGTTGCCAGCGGGCAGAGAATTAGGTCACTTTCATGAAATCAATAGTCCGCGCTATATGTTTGACTATTATCCTGCTGGGTTTGTGGGGGTGTGGGACTGAGCCTGTTCCGCCTGAAACAGTGCCAACCGTGGTGCCAGCAACGGCCGTTCCACCAACCGCATCTCCCGCGCCTACCGAAACTTACACGCCACAGCCTACTGTGACGCCAACGCCGCAGCCAACGATGACGCTACAGCCAACAGATACGCCACAGCCAACCGCCACAGCCACAATCGACCTCAACACCCTGCAATTTCCTGAAAATCAGCGGCTTGATCTGAACACGGCCACCCAATATGCACTGCTTGAAACGATACCAGACCTTGATCAGCAGCTAGCGATTGAGTTTTTTGCCAACCGCCCCTACACTAGCATTGACCAGTTCCGCCAGGCGCTTGAGGCATCCGTCGAGCCGTTTGAACTACAGCGATTTGAGCAATTTATCTATGTGCCTATTGATATTAATGCGTCAGATAAAGCTACACTGATGCAAATTCCGGGGGTAGATGAAGCAATTGCTATGACGTTGATTGATAAACGGCCGTTTGCTTCCACAACAGACTTTCTCACGGCTTTACTCCCATATCTCAACGAATCCCAGCTTCGTGTGGCGGGTAGCTTTCTTGAATAAACCCCAATCGTGATCGTGGTCGTTCGTCGTGAGCTTAATCGCTTGTTGCTCTTAAGGCACGATCGCGTATTTCGATGGTGATCAAGAGCCAGTTTTATTTGACTGTCACAGCATTCATCACCGGCAGCGTCATTAAATTTGTGACCAGCGCCACCACCACAAACAGCGTCATCGTGGCTGGGGAAATGATGCTCGTTTGCAAGCCAATCAGCCCTACCACAAGCACCAACAGGCCTCGCGTATTGAAAAGTGCCCCTAAAATGATAATTTCACGCCATTCAAGCCCAAATAGCTTCGCTGGCACGGCACCGACAAATTTACTCGCCACTGCACCAGCTAAAAGCAATAGCATCACTGGGACAATGTCTAAACTCAACAGCTTTAGGTCAGCTGAAAAACCAGCCGCCGCAAAAAAGAGGGGCAAAAAGACCACTAAGGCAATATCTCTCACCTTGACAACCAAGCTTGTCCGAAGCTCGGGATTCGCGGGCAATAGCATGCCCCAAATAAAGCCCCCCATCAAGGCGTGAATCCCTATACGATCGGCTAGCAGCCCATAAAGCAAAAGCCCACCAAAGATCATGACCATTTGATTGGCATTAGCAGGAAAAGCAATCAATTTAGCCAGCAACGGCCGTATCACCACCCACGATACAATCAGAAAAACGGCCGTTAAGCCAACCGTCACCAGCACCCCACCCACACCGGCACCTGACGCCACATTACTAGCAAATGCGATATAGAGAAACATCAAAACGGATACAATACCGGCCGTGGCCACCGCCAAGCCGCCCATATTTGTTTTGAGTTCATTTCGCTCAAGCAAAATGTGCGCCATTACGGGGAAGGCGGTCACCGTCAGGGCCGCCCCAATGAGCAGCGCAAATGGCAAGAATTCAGCCCCTGCTGCTCCGGCAAACTGCGCATTGTGCATTACGCTGGCGATTGGAAAGCCAATCAGGGCGGGGACCCCAACCGAGAGCAAGGCTAAGAGTGTTGCTTGACGTATACGGCCGTTGACCAAACTCAAATCAAACTCAAGCCCCGCAATAAACATAAACAGCATTAATCCTAATGTTGCCAGCACGCTAATCGTTGGTCTCACCGACAGCGGCACAATAATTTGTGACCACGCCTCACCCAGCAAAGTTGGCCCTAACAAAATACCAGCCAGAATTTCACCGACGACGCGCGGCTGCCCCAAACGAGCCAGCCCGTTTCCAAGGAGCCTCGCTAAAATAACAATTAACGCCACATCAAATAAAGTAAACGCTAAGTATAAGCCGCTATCTGTCGCGCTGTTTTCTGCCAATGTTTGCAACCCATTCATCATAAAACCTCTTCTCACTATTTTGGCGACTTTCGTTTCATAAACGTGAGCAACTTTTAAAGAGATTGTGAAGATAACCTCATGTCACCCTTCTGTCACGATTATTGGTAAAATCACTGTAGAAATAGGAACCCACAAGGAGAAGCCTTATGCCAAGCAACACATTACCCGGAAATATGAATACCCCAGGCGTCTATATTCATGAAGTCTCAGGTGGTTCACGCCCTATCCACCCGGTTGGCTCAACAACAGCCGGTTTTGTAGGACAATCACCCGATCAACAGGGTAAAAAAATAAAGTCTGAAGATTTAGCAGCCCACCCCATTGACAATTGGACGCAATTTAAGAGCCACTATTTCAAGACAAAAAACGCTTGGACAAATTTGGCGCATGCCGTTTATGGCTTCTTCCTCAACGGTGGCTCCCGTTGCTACGTGGTAGATATTGGGAATTCGACTGACGCGACGGGTCTTACGAACGGTTTAAATGCCTTAGCTACGATTGATGAGATAGCGATTGTGGCTGCGCCAGGCTTCACAAAGGACACACATTATGCGGCCATTGTTGGACACTTCTCAAGTAACAACTTGACGGATCGCGTTGCCATTTTAGATGCGCCGCAAGATGCCGATGATGCAGCTAAGCTCAGTAATCTAGATATAAAATCAGCTCAAACGGCCCGCGGCATGACCGCCATGTATGCGCCTTGGCTCAAGGTCGACTCGCCAAATCCTTCAAAAGACAAAGATGGACTAACAGTGATTGGGGAAACGGTTAATGTGCCTCCTTCAGGGCATGCAGCTGGAATATGGGCCAGAAGTGACGGTGCAAGAGGTGTCGCCAAGGCGCCAGCCAATGAGATTGTCATGGGCGCAGTTGACCTCACCCACAAAATCTCAGCCCAAACCCAAACAACCTTAAACAACAAGGGAATCAATGCGATCCGTTATTTTCGCGATCAAGGTATTTTGGTCTGGGGGGCACGTACATTGGCAACAGATCAGGAGTGGCGCTATCTGAATGTGCGCCGCTTGTTTAACATGGTTGAAGAATCAATTGGCGAAGGGACTCGTTGGGTTGTTTTTGAGCCAAATGATGAAACTTTATGGGCTGCTATTCGTCGGGACGCCGGGGCATTTTTAACCGACTTATGGCGTCAAGGGATGCTGATGGGTACGACCACAGATGAGGCATTCTACGTTAAATGCGATGCTGAAAATAATCCTCCTGACAGCATTCGTCAGGGGAGGGTTATCATAGACATTGGGATAGCCCCACTCTTTCCCACTGAATTTGTTGTTTTCCGCATTAGCCAATATGAATCTGGAACTGACGTTGAAATTTCCTAATAAATTGGTCTCAAAAAACTTGAAATTTCGCTGTGGCCGGCGTCTCGCTGTGCCACCTGATTGGTAAAAATCGTTTTTAACAAATAACAGTCAACAAATCACAGTCAATCCTCAACGTTTACGGCCGTTTTTCGTGGTCTTGGTCGTGTAAAACGCACGGCGCAGCAGGCCCAGGTCTAATTATCAACCGGCGGCACCAAAAGCTCGGCAGGCGTCGCGGGGGAAGCGCTTAAGCTACGGATAAACGTTTCAATTTCATAGAGCGTCTCGTCTGAAAGTCCGAGCGGCTCAATTTCCGTTTCACCTAACGGTGCTGTCGGGGCATCGTTGTAATGGTGCATGACATCCACCAGCGTATTGATTTGCCCCTGATGCATAAATGGGCCAGTCCCCCCGACGTATCGCAGCATCGGCGTCCGAAAAGCATATAGATCGTTAGGATTATTCGTTTGCAAGCTGCTTAGAGCGCCGCAATTGTCAGATGCAGCATCACTATAAATGCTCAAACAGTTAAAAGGGTCAAGCAGGGCGAGACGCACGCCTGAAGCCCGCCCGTCATCTGCATTCCCACCAAGCGGCACCCCCGTATTGTGAAATTCAAAATCTGAAAACAGCGGTCCACTGTGGCAGCGTATGCAGTCCGCTTCACCGATAAAGAGCCGCAATCCAGCAATTGCTTCCGGTTGCAGGCTGTTTTCTAAAGCGGCTTCATTACCCTGCAGCAGCGCCTGAACGTATTGATCAAACGGAGAAATGCCCGGCACGAGCAGTCGCTCATACGCTTCAATCGCCTTACCCACATTGACAAAGATTTCGGTTACGATAGCCTGATCTTCTGGCGTCATGCTGTTCCAATTGTCTTGATAGTTGTTGTAAGCGACGGGGCCACCAAAGGGGGGAAAACGACCGTTATCCGCCAGCTCATCTGGCAAAGGGCCAAACACCGCCTCATACAGCGCTCGATACTCATCTTGCCGCATCAGCTGCACCACATGAAGGCGGGTGCTGCCGTGCTCATCCGCGTTTTCCAATGGCTCAAGCGCCTGCGACCAAAGAGTGTCCTTATGCCCGTCCCAAGTGAGCCACGGGGCATAGGCTGAGCCAACGAGCGTCAGGGTGTTACGCTGGGTAGTGCGGGTGCCAAAAGAAACGGGTACGCTGTCAGAAAAGTTCATCGTCGGCAAATGGCAGGAGGCGCAGGAAACCTGATTGTTGGCGCTCATGCGGGTTTCAAAAAAGAGCTTGTGTCCCAGCTGTGCCGCCTGCGGGTTATCGGCATACTGGTTGGATGATGAGGCTGGCACAGGGGGTAATGACCCAATCCACAAGCTCCGAAGAACGGCCGTTTCTGCTAAATTCCATTCACTGGTTTCTGGGAGAGGCAACGCTAAGATCGCCTCCCGATCCGGCACGATTTCAATGGGCGAATAATAGTCAGGCGTCGGCGGCTCCCCCGCACACCCCACAATTATAGAAAGCACAATCAACAGCCAGCTAAATCGTCTCAAATCTAAACCTCTTTTCTCTCGTCCCTTTTTTCTTCACACTAGAGACTAACCAATCTCCCCCATAAACCGCTCAAACTCCTCATCCTTTATTTGGATAACATGATTTTTGGCAGGATACGCACCGCTCTCAATATCTTTTCGATACTGCGTAAAGACGCGAACCGCCTCTTTATACATATTTGAGTACGTAATTGAATGCCGAGGATAGTGCCCTGTATTGGTGCCCAGCAAATCACTAGCAAACAAAAAGTGACCATCACAATAAGGGCCACTCCCCATCGAAAAAACCAGCATTTTGGTTCGTTTCGAAATTTCCGCTGCCACCTTTTCCGGCACGACCTCCATCTCGACGGCAATACAGCCTGCTTCCTCAAGCGCCATTGTCGTGTTGTATACATGGAGTGCTTCTTGCCACGTCTTGCCAACCGCTCGTGGACCGCCAAACCATGTATTCTCTACCGGCAAGTAGCCCACATGCCCACAGCACGGATATTTTTGGCGAGCCAGTGGGGCAAATTTTTCTGGCAGCAATCCTGAACAGTAAATAATATCTGTCCCAACTCCGCGAAGCTCGCCCGCTAAGCGTAACGCGCCAGCCTCGCTCGCATACGCCTCAGTTGTTGGAATTCCTGACCCAATGAGCGTATTGGGTGCCCCCTTTCTGACTGAACTAATGACCCACTTACTGTGCTCTAGGTTCATCCCCCACGACACAATCATATCCACGCCCGCTTCTTCTGCCGCTCGAGCTGTCCACTCATCAAACGCTGTCGTTAAAACCAACTGCCGTTTTCCCTTTAGCTCCAATAACTCTTTAATGGTTAACTTACTCATCTATCCTCCATTCCACCGTAAATTAGTATTTCAGTATGTCAGTATATCAGTTCATCCCATTTTATTAACAAACTGCCAAACTGATACACCAACCCACTTCATGAGACTTAGGTCATGAGAAAGAGGTAATGGTTTTGACTAAAAACCTTTACGTTTATCACTTTCCGTTTTAAAATCTAATAGGTATGGAGCCACGTGCTCTAATTACCGTTCAACATACGAGAACCAGTGAAATTATTCATCGAGTTTTCATTGCCCAGTGTGTTTTGTGATGAAAGTTCGTTAGTCAATCACAGTTCATAGCTTGCCAGCTCAACTTGGCGGGTGCGATTGACTAGTAAAAGCGAAATTATTTGGCTCTTTCAAAAAAACATATTCGTTTTTACAAAAGACCAAACATGTCAGGCAATCTGGTTCTCGAATCTGTGATAATGACAACAATCCGTTGGACGAATCACTTCAAATGGAGATTAGCCACATGTTTAATGATATCGCCGATGTGCGAACCAAACTGGGCCAACAGCAGTACATCGCCTCTGATGAAATTGGCACAGTTGTCTACCTAGCCCACTCACTCTGCAAACCGATATTAGCCGAAGGCCCAGCTGGCGTTGGTAAAACGGAGCTTGCCAAGGCTTGGGCGTCCTCCTTAGGGATGCCGCTTGTTCGCTTGCAGTGTTACGAAGGGCTAGACGAGAGTAAAGCTCTCTACGAATGGGAATATGCCAAGCAAATGCTGTATACGCAGCTGCTCCGTGACACCCTCAAAAATGTGATTGGAGAAGTCTCCTCACTGGCTGAAGCAGCCAACAAACTCGCCTCTGAAGAAGATGTTTTCTTCTCCGAAAACTTTCTACTTCCTCGCCCTTTAATGACAGCCCTAACATCTGAAGAGCCAGTAGTGCTGTTGATTGATGAAATTGACCGCGCTGACGTAGAATTTGAAGCGTTCTTGCTTGAGGTTTTGAGTGATTTTCAGGTGAGCGTTCCTGAACTAGGCACCATCAAAGCGAAGCATCAGCCGATGGTTTTGCTCACCAGTAACAATACGCGCGAGCTAAGTGAAGCCCTAAAGCGTCGCTGTTTGTTCCTCCATGTTGGCTACCCTACCCAAGATTCTGAATTAGAAATTGTGCGCCTAAAGGTGCCCGATCTAAAACCAGATTTGGCACAGCAGGCGGTGGCTGTGGTTCATCAGCTGCGCAATATGGATCTGCGCAAGACGCCCAGCATTAGCGAAACGCTTGACTGGGCCCGCGCTTTGGTAATGCTCAATGCAGAATCAATCGATGAAGAAACCTTAACAAATACGCTCAATGTCCTCCTAAAGTATGAAGCGGATGTCCAGAAAGCCCGGCGCATGATGGGTAATGACGGCCGTTCCAAACGAAATTATGGGGGATATGACCAATAGATAGTGATTAGTGATTAGTAATTAGTAATTAAGTGATTAAGTGATTTGAGACCATAATACCCAATCACCCAATTACCCAATTACCCAATTACCAAATTACCAATCCCCAAAGGGGATCATTATGGACAATCGCGTTGTTGAATTTATACGAGGCTTACGCGCCGCAGGGGTTCGCGTTTCGATGGCGGAATCAGTTGATGCGCTAAAAGCGGTGGAATCATTAGGGATTCAAGACCGAGATGTTTTCCGCACCTCACTGCGCGCCACGCTCGTTAAAGAAGAAGAGGATATTGCGGCTTTTGAAGAGCTGTTTACCATTTACTTTGGCAGCGGTGGACCACCACTCATGAACGCTATGGATGATATGTCGCCGGACGAGCAGCAAATGCTTGAAGCGGCTCTGTCAGCCATGAGCGGCCGTTTACAAAATCTGATGGAGTGGCTCACCAGTGGTGATGGCCCAACTAAAGAAGAACTAGAAGAGATGGCCCGTCGAGCCGGCGTGCAGTGGGCCAATAACCCACAAGAAGCGCGCTGGGTTAGTCGGCGTATGCTGCAGCAGATGGGGTTTGCCCATTTAGAAGAGCAGGTCCAACAGCTTGTGCAGCAGCTACAAGAGATGGGCATGAGCCAAGAGGCGATCGAAAAGCTGCTCGGCGTTGTGGAAGCTAACCGCGAAGCTTTAGCTGAGCAGGTGGCTCAAAACGTTGGCAAGCAAATTGCTGAAAACCGAGCCGAAATGCCCGATGATTTGCACGGCTCTGATTTGATGAATAAGCCTTTCCAAAGCCTGCGCGAGGAAGATTTAACAGAATTGCGCCGTGAGGTAAGTCGTTTGGTCATGCAGATGCGCACGCGCGCTGCGCTACGTCGTAAGAAAGGTCGCTTAGGCAAGTTTGATGCCAAAGGCACTATTCGCCAAAATCAACGGTATGGTGGCGTGCCCATTGAACTCAAATTTAAGCGGCAAAAGCTCAAGCCGAGCTTAGTGGTCATTTGCGATATGTCTCGTTCAATGTATCACGTGACAGAGTTTTTACTGCGCCTCATTTACGAACTACAGGATCAAGTTTCTAAAACCCGCAGCTTTGCCTTTTACTCCGATATGGAAGAGGTAAGCGACATCTTGTCTCAAAATCGGCCGGAAGATGCGGCTGAAGAAGTGTTTAAGGTGTTCTATCGGGGCGGGCCCGCTCACTATGCGACAGACCTGGGTCGCAGTATGCAAACATTTTATGATAAATGGCTCAACTCAATCGACGGTCGGACATCGGTTGTGATTTTGGGTGACGGCCGTAACAACTTTAACAACCCACGCACCGACCTGATGAAAGATATTCAGCGTCGGGCACGTCGATTTGTCTGGCTTTGCCCAGAGCATCAGCGTGAATGGGGCACAGGGGATAGTGACATGTGGCACTACTACCCTATCCCAGATAGCGTTTCGGTTGTGCGCAATATGGCGCAATTGTCATCTGCCATCGACAAGCTGATTGTTGATGGATAAGAGCTAAAAAGAGAGAAGAGGATTGAGTGTAGAGTATAGAGGGATGTATATTTATACCATTTATTGCAACCCGAACGTTTGCAATTGCCTCCCTCTACGCTCAATCCTCTAGCTATCAGCATGTCCTATCACTGGTATCTCCGTGTTTTATCTCATTCTCCCCATTTAGTGCTTCATATTGGTCATGGCATTGAATTTAGCAACGGCCGTTACAGCAGCTTCCAAGATGATGAATCCGTCATTGATGTCCACAAAGAGCAAGAGAAACAGCTTTTTGACGCCACCATTCAGGCCTTTATTCCTCAAAGTCAACGAATAAGCGTTGTAGGCTTACGTCCCAATCGGCGCTTTTGGTTTTCGATTCGACTGGAACATCAAGTTGAGCATTTTGGCACCGATCCAAGCCAGCTGCCAGAAAGGTTTGATCGGTATTGGGGCTTCCCTGATTCGATTGCAGATTATTTATTTGTGGGTGGGCAACAAACCAGTCACGATAAAAAACGGCTACTTTCCCAAGTTGAAACGCTTGAGGAATATCTGTTGAAGGATCTTGAAAAGCAAGCACCGTTTCAGAAAATTGTGTCAGAATTTGACAGGCTGTTTTGGACTTTAGATGGGGATTTGTTTGTCGCGATTAATCTGAATAGGCAAACAGCCAGCTCCGTTTTGGCTACTGCTCAACAGACACTAAATAAGGTGGCGGCACCGTTTAAATTGCCGGTTCCAAACCTAGAAATCCCCACTGATTTGGGCTAAAAAAACAGCATAGTTTTCAGCAACTGCACGGGGTGGTTTGTTCTGCAAGCAGTCTATAACGGCTCGTAGATAAGTCACTAGTGCAGCACGGGTCGGTCCAAGCGATTCATCGTAGGCGATACGCGCAACGGCCGTTTCTAACCCCGACACAAGCTCTTCCAAATTTCCCCCAGATTGCATCGTATAAACGGCCGTTTGTGTCACTTGTTCTGCAATTTGCCGCAAGCCTTGCTCAATTTGAAGCGCCATTTCCCGCTGCCGTTCTTCGGGCGTAAGGTCTAAATATTTGAGAGACTCAGCTTCAAGGGCAGCCCGTTCATCAGGTGACATCGCCGCAAGCTGTTCAGCACGTTTTAGCATCGCCTGATCTTGATCTAAATCAGGCAAACCTAGTCGCTGGTCAATCTCCACCACCTCGCGCAAAGCAACAACCGCCTCATCATATCGACCGGCATCCTGCAGATAGCCGGCCAAGTTAAACAGTTGCGCCGCCACGTTTTGCAGATCGTTTGTTTGATAGAGGATAGCAATCGCCTGCTTTTGATAGGAAACGGCCGTTTCCAGCGCCAGCTTCTCAGCAGCCTCTTGCGCTTTTTGAACCAATGTTAGGGCATTCACAACTTGAATTATGCCACCGCACCCCAGAAATAAAAAAGACCTAGCTTAAAAGCTAGGCCTCTTATTCTTTGTCTGATTTTCTAAATTCTTAACGAATGCGGTTTTCAGAAACAGCACGCATTTGATTAACGAGGGCGTTAAACGCGCGAGCTGTTGCTTTTGCAATCGGTTTACCATTACGGTTGCTGTTATTCATCATTTTGGCTAGGTCACGTTCGTGGCCGCGAGCGATTACGTTTGCTACATGTGGATGTGTGTACATCTTAACACCTCTAAGAAGTGTCCAACAGCTTCGTTGAACAACTTGAATCTTGTTTATTAACTATGTTTCATAGTATAAAAAATTTGCATTGAAAAGAGGTGCAAAATTGATATCAAATGTGTGTAAAGATCGAGCGAATTGTGTAAAAAATGTATCAAAAAACCACGGCTTTTACACGCCTATCGAAATACGAGACTTTTTGCCTATGACTGCAGTATCAGTGAATAAAAAGCGGTTATTTTGTCATATCAGCACATTTTTTGCACTAATATTCTGCTTTGCCCAAATTTATATGTTTGACAAAAATGAGTTCTGTGACGTCTTGCAACGGCCGTAACTCAACTAAAGCCCCTGCATCTCGAAACCCTACATGACGATGCCACGCCTGCGGCTCAGCCTCGTCCGATTGAGATGAACTCAGTATGAAAGACTGGCCCTGTTCTCTAGCAACACCTTCTAAAACGGTGAGCATCTTTCTACCAATTCCTTGACAGCGCAGTTCTTCTTGAACGTAGATAATGTCAATATAAGGAATGAACGACCAGAAATAGCTAAACCGCAAATAGCCTACAATCATTTCATCTTGAACAGCCACGATGTATTCATTGTGAGCAATCTTTTGTTCAACCATGCCATCAGGTAAATAATCATTTTCAGCTAAGAGCCAAGCCAGCTCACGCTCATCTGCAAATCGGATTTGGATATTCATTGTTTGAGAAAAGGTTCGTTATTTTCATTCTATTCTTCAGCTGGAAATAATTGACCCATAAGATGCTTAACGGGTTGGTAAAAAATAATGGAGATAATTGAGCAAATACTATAGAGAAGCCATAATGAAACATATTCAGCCCAATGAAAATCGACGAGCCTAAATAGTAATAGAAGTGCATCAAATATTACAAAGCCCCAAATCAAACCTCTAAATATTATATTTACCCAAGGGAAGCGCTCCACTGCCAAAACCAGCAGCCATAGTGCTAAGCATATGCATAGCACTATGATAAATGCCATTGGAATAGAAAATGATTGCATCTTTCTTTTCTATGGATGTATTACTATTCCTCGCTACGAGCACTATTGCTTTGTCATTTTCCAAGAAACAACAACAAAAAACATTGGTACAAATGACAATTTCCAACGCTAAGAATGGACTTCTCT
>JBCCFD010000217.1:0-12452 GCA_039029915.1 Chloroflexota bacterium | reverse complement strand
TGAAAGCGTTGCGGTTATGACTGGTGTTTCGAAGCCACCGTTTATGAGACCGATTGGCTGCTCAGTGAATGTGCCAAAACATTCCGAATAGGTTTTCCCAATATGGTCAGCTTCATCGGCAATCCCATTCCCATCTTCATCGTCGATGGCTGATTCTAAGGCATCTTTGATGCCGTCACCATCGCTGTCAATCGGATTATTTAGATCGTCGCCAACCTCTTCGCCGTCGTTTTTGCCATCACCATCGCTGTCAGCATTATTGGGATCGGTACCAAAGATGGTGCGTTCGTCGCTATCTAAAAGACCGTCACCGTCAGCATCTGTGTCGATGTAGTCTGGCTTGCCATCTTCATCGGTATCGATAGGGTTTAAACCATTGGGATAGGCATCATCAACACCGTTTTGGTCATCATCTTTTTCGCTAGGTAGGATCAACTCATTCGGATTTTGCGCTTCTACATTATCGCTTTGTCCATCACCATCAGAATCTGGGTCGCGGAAGTTTTCGCCATCCGTACCGTCGGTGTCTTCTAGTGGTAGCGGGGTATCCAAGTTGTCTGGATCGTTGATGTCGGTATCAACGGCCGTATCTGCCACACCGTCATCATTGGTATCAACTACTGGGTCATCACTTAAGCCATCTTTGTCATTATCACTCATGGATGTTGGGTCACCAGCTACCGGATAATCAACCTCACCATCACCGTCAGAATCGACACCACCAGCTTCAATGATATCATAAATACCATCACCGTCTGAATCAAGGTCTTCGCTATTGGGAATGCCATCATCATCTGTATCAATTGAACAGGTCACGTTCGAGAAGAATTTAATATCATCAAGAAAGTTGCCCATAGAAATATTGCCATTGGCTGTACTAACCGCGCGATAGGCAAAGATAGTTTCAGTTTGCCCCTCTGGGATGATGTATGTGTCACTGTACTCCGCCCATTCAGTATTCCCTGTTGTAAAAGTGCCTAAAGAAACTAATTCGTCTTGTGAAGGGCCGACCAACAATTCAATTGTATCTTCACCTGTGCGACCGCGATGGGCAAAAGACCAGCGCATTTCTTCATTTGGTGTGGTGGCAATCGTTTGATAAAGGGTAGCATTTTCGTATGCATTAATTTCAGCATGCTGACTCCCCTTAAAGGAGATAACTTCGCCAAAGTTGCTTGCCCATAGCTCAATTCGGTTCTGACTATCATCAGTTGTCCAACCGGGTATAAAATTTTCAGTGTAGGCCACGGCAACAGTCGGTGCTGTTCCCCATATTTCATATGTATCATCCAAGCTGTCTTGAATAATCGGGCTTTCGAAGCTTCCATTCACAACAGAAATTTGATGTTCACCCACAAAGCCATTGCATTCGATGTAATCTAAGATGCCGTCGTTGTCGTCATCGAGATCAACATGATTGGGGATTGAATCTCCATCTGTATCAACCTGTGCTAATACCGGCCGATTGTGATTGGTTCCATTAGAAATCACCATCAGCAAGAGGACGATACATAAAAGAAGCGTCGTTTTCTTGACATTACGGTTGGTTTTCAAGAGGAATAAAAACTGTTTAAAAACTGGTGTCGATGTTTTTTGCATTGTTGTTCTCCACAAAAAAAGGAGACACAGATTCCATGATTACTACTATGAATATTTGTGCTCAGGATAAATTAAATTGTTATCAATTGATGGGATCGGCTCCCCATCTAAAATAAAAAATTTATATATATTTGGGAGATTAGTGAAGAATTCTTACGCAAACTGTTAATTGGTGACTTACGTACTATCTTAAGGTTAATTTCATAAGGCAAATCGACAGAAACCCGCTCTGAGCAAAGACAAGAGTTGCTGATAGGTTTTTTGGTGCGTTATAACTCCTACCTCTGGGTTTTCTGGAAATATTTATCATTTTAAACGTCTATCAATCGTTTACTGTCCTAAGCTTCTTTTCAGTAAAATAGAAGGAATGCTTGAGCTATCTTTTTTTAAACGGCCGTTTGTCACACTAAACGAAAAGCCCGTCGATGGATTTGTTTCAGAAAAAGTCGTGGGGCTGTTGGCTTACCTTGTGCTGAATGAGGGAACACACAGCCGAGAGGCAATCGCAAGCTTGCTTTGGGCAGAAATGCCGGATAACCGCGCTAAGGCTAACCTGCGTCAGGCGCTTTATAATCTTCAAAAATTACTGCCCGCTTATTTTGAAATTAGCCGAAAAACGGTCGCCTTCAATCGGGAACGGCCGTATCAATGTGACATCGAGCAGTTTGAATTAGCGTTTCAATCTAATGAGAATGAAATTTTAGAGCAAGCGCTAGCCCTCTACCAAGATGACCTGCTGCCGGGATTAATAGCTGAAAGCGAATTATTTGACGTTTGGCTACGGGAACAGCGTGAAACACTCCGCCTCAAACGATTGGATTTGCTCACGCATTTTGTCCAAATTGACCTTGCACAAAGAGATTGGAAACAAGCGTCTCAACGCATTCGCCTCGTTTTATCAATTGAGCCCTGGCATGAAGAGATGCACCGCCGGTTAATGTGGCTTTATGCAAAACAGCGTCAATACAGCGCTGCAATCGCACAATATCAAACCTGTAAAACGATTATGCAGAACGAGCTAGGCGTCAAACCAATGGTTGAAACAACGGCCGTTTTTCAACGCATTGAGGCCCTTCGAAATCGACCGCTGCACAATCTTCCCAGTCAGGCGACCTCATTTTTTGGTCGGCAATCTGAATTAAGCCAAATGGAGGAAACCTTAATCAAACCAGATTGCCGCTGCTTAAGCATCATTGGCCCGGGAGGCATGGGTAAAACAAGGCTAGCTATTACCCTAGCCGAAAAAGTGCAGGACAATTTCTTAGAGGGAGTCATCTTTTGTCCGCTTGCCGATTTGCGGCCTTCAGATCATCTTTTGTCTGCGCTAATTGGGCAATTAACGTCTGTTGGTCTCATCACCGCCTCTCAAACAGCCCAATCAGCACACCAATTTCTTGTTGATCACTTAAAAGATAAAGAGCTGTTGCTTCTTTTGGATAATGTTGAGCACCTTATAGAGCAGCTCGATCCTATTTTTGCCTTGCTCTCAGAATGCTCAGGCATCAAACTATTGATTACTTCACGGGAACGGATCAATTCTGACTGGGAACGACCGTTTTTCTTGAGCGGTTTTTCTAATCATGAAACGGCTAGCGAGGCCAATGACTTTTTCTTACAAACGGCCCAACAGATTCAGCCAGACTTCAAAATCACGGCTAAAAACAAAGAGGCGGTTGATACGATTTGTCGCTGGGTTGAGGGAATGCCGCTGGGCATTGAACTTGCGGTCTCTTGGCTTCGTGTGTTTACCGTCTCCCAAATTGCAGAAAACGTAACGGGGCGCCTTGATAAGCTAAAGCAAAAAGGACGCAGCAATCAGCGCCACCGAGATTTAACGGCCGTTCTTGACCAATCGTGGCGCTTATTAACCACAGCTGAGCAACAGATTTTGGCCACGCTTTCCGTTTTTCGCGGCAGCATTTCGCTAACGGCGGTTGAGGCCGTTATTGAACATGACATTGAGATTCTGTTCTCATTGGTTGATAAATCTTTGCTGCGCGTTGGGCCGGCTCAACTTGAAACACCACGCTTTGAGTGCCACGAGCTGATCCGCCAGTTTGCCGAAACCAAACTCCTTTTATCAGCCAAGCAAACCGAGGCCGCGTATCGCCAACACGCTAACTACTTTGCTCAATGGCTGACAACAATCGAACCAAGTTTAAAAAATGCCGACCAGCTAGCAACCTTGAAACAAATTGAGGTGGAAATGCTCAATATTAAGGCGGGTTGGCAGCGGTGTATGACACGAGGAGAAACGGCCGTGTTTATTGATGCTGCGCGACCGTTAGCTTTTTACTTCCGAGAAAAAAATTTATACCGAGAAGGCTATCAATTTTTTAACGCCCTCCCGACTACAACCCTGCCAAACGCTGTTACTGCTTGCTATCTACTTCATAAATCACGGTTTATGTTTGCCCTTAAGCAAACCGATCAAGCCGTTTCGCTGATCAAAACCATCAAACCCATCTTAGAAAAATCTGACCACCACTGGGAAACAGCTTTAGCCACTCGGGGCTTGAGCTTGATGTCAAATAATCGTGCTGAAGTAATCACCGGGCTTAACCAAAGCCTCGCTTTATTTGAGAAAGCAGGTGATTTATATGAGGTTGCCACAGAATTGCTCAATTTGAGCAGTTGGTCATATCCAAAAGAAGCGGCTGTTTATTTAGCCAAGGCGGTTGATATTTATGAATCGCTTGGGGAAAAGCTTGAATATTCACGAGCATTAAGCTTCCAGGGCAGCCTGTTAGGGCACCATTTTGGGAAATTTGAGCAAAGCAAGGAGCTTATTCAAGACAGCCTATCTATTCAAGAAAAAATGGACACCGATTGGCGGCTTTTAAATCAAATCACTTTAGGTAATGTGTCCGGCTCTTTGGGTCAATTCAAAGAGGCCAAACGGGCCTATGAAGAGGCAGCTCATATTTTAGAGAAGCTTTATCCAGAGTATGAGCCGCCGGTGCATTATTCGCTACATTATCGGATCATGGTCAACCAGTCTCACCTAACTCCAAATCTTGAGGATTTAAAGTTCCAACATTTAGACGATGCACAAATCGAAGCCAATAGCGCAAATGAGTTAATTGATGTGGGCTACTATCATCTTTATAAAGGGTTTGCCTATTTTCAACTCAATCAGTTTGAGGCTGCTTTAGCGCAGTGCCAGCTGGCGCTATCTTTGTTTGAAGAAGGTCATATTTGGCGAGAAATGATCGAAGTTCACAGTCTGAAAGGGTGGATTTTACGCCAAGCTGAGGAAACTTCTCAAGCCCAGCGTTGCTTCCAGCAGGCGCTAGAAATTAGCATAAAGCATGATACACGGCCGTTATTTTTTGAAGCACTGGTGGGGTATGCGCTTACGGGGGTAGCTAATGATGTCGAAACGGCCGTTTCGCTACTCAAGCTAGCAACTCAAAGCGAAGCAACCCCTTACTGGGCCAAGCAACAGGCAATTAACGCCCTGGCCCAGCAAAATATCCTGTATAAAATGGCAAATCATGAGATTTGGGGGGCCGATGTTGAAACGGCCGTTGCTCAGATTTTGAGGTAACACCGATACCAAACAGTGATTGTTTGGTAAGTGTTCCGAAGTTTCTAAATTGAAAACCCTGTTAAATAAAAGCTTCGGAACCTCGAGGAAACGAAGTTTATAGCCGGCTTTTTATTCATAACGGGTGCCTCGTTTCACTTAAGCCTACTCCGATTGCCCCCTGTTCCATAACGTTTTTAGCATTTTATACGGCGCAATCATCAGTTGGAATAAAAGATAAAACATAGGCCACAACAAATAGTGCAAAAAAGCACCAAATCCTACCGTGACAAAATCAACGTTCCCTTCGTAACAGAGAGCTAATCCATACGTTAACTCACGATTTAAAAATTGAATCCTTATGGTTTCCTGAATGGCTAGCCAACGACAAATCGGAAACAGCCACAGGAGCATAAACCCTGTCGCGGCAGCAAAAGCCAGAAGTAACGATAGGCCGGTTAATAGCTTAACGTACCAATCGGAGATATATCGCTCTTTAAAGTAATCGTTAGTTCGTTCAGCTACAACAAATCCAATGAAGGCTAAAGCAATGCCACCTCCTTCAGGGGTTAAGATGATGAACAATAACGGGATTGCGAATACGGTTCCCAGTATCCACAAGCTCGCTATTTGAGGTGGCGTAAGGTTTTGAATACGGCCGTTAATCTTGTTAAATCCTAATCTCATCAAACGGATAAAGCGCTCGCCCAAGATTTTTATAGTCAATTGTCCTTAGATTAATGTTTTGACCATGCTCTGTGAGCAGTCTAA
Organism: Chloroflexota bacterium; assembly: GCA_039029915.1. Lineage (GTDB taxonomy): Bacteria > Chloroflexota > Anaerolineae > Promineifilales > Promineifilaceae > QQUD01. Next base: position 6,553 of record JBCCFD010000217.1, on the reverse strand, counting down.
GCGACTCATCTGTCGCTTGAGACAAATCGTGCCAATCTTTGCGCCGCACCGTACAGTAAATTCCTAGCTCTTTGGCGTACTGTTGGGCTAACGACAGGTTTCCTTCTGTGACCACATAGGCTGAGGCACCCATCTCTGGCACATCAGCAAAGGGATTACCTAACGCTAGCGACGCCTTGATCACACCGGGGCGATTTTCAATTTCATGCATGTAGGCAATGGCGTCACGCATGGGAGATACGGCCGTAATCTGATTCTCCCCCCAAATAAGCGGCATCTGATATAGCCCCATCGTGGGTTTGACATACTCAGAAGTCATGTCATCTAAAATTTCAGCACATTCACGACCGCGAGCCGCCAAATCAATCTCAGGAAACGTCTCACCGCCAATCAGCACATCAGCATTTTCCACCATTTGCGGGGAAACATTGGCATGCATATTGAGCTGTGCCAAAATCGGAACATGACCCACAGCGTCTCGGACCTTCGCCAAAAGAACCCCATCTGCATCTGAAATGCCGTCAACCGCCATGCCACCATGCAGGTCAAGCAAGAGGGCATCGATGTCACCAGCCTGCTGAATATGTTGGCATAACACATCGAGCTGTTCTTCAAAATTTGCTGGAGCAATGGGGCCACCAAAGGGAGCCTGTACAAAAAAAGCGGGAACAGCCTCAAAACCATGCAGGGCCGCGCCAGCTAAAAATCCGCCCAGCGCGGTGGTGGTCTCTTGAAATTTTTCTACAATTGCTTGGCCAATAATGGGCTCATCAAAGGAAGATGGGGTATCTGAAAATGTGTTTGTTTTATGGTGCATACCACCAATAAGAACGCGCATAAATTTACCTCACTCGACTTATTGTAAGGGAAAAATAGGTCATCGCGTACCCGTTACAAATTTACACAACCCGATTTAGACAGTTTAACTATACCAATTGATCGAGTTCCCCTATTAAAATGCAGCCTATAAAGGAGCTAAATTTATGATAAGACAACGTGCCTTCGATGATTTTTGGCGGGCATATCGTCACGCTTTTTGGCGAAGATTATCAGCCTGGATTACGGGAAAAGATCATCAGCTCTTGCCCTATGAAGAGGTACGAGCCGAACTCCCCTTTACTGGACAGCGTGATTTAGGCGCTCAAACAATCCCCATTGACAAAATCATTGGCAGTGTCGGACGTTATCGAGACTTTGACCGCGCCTTTCTACCGCTTCAGGCCACCAACAGCCAACGCTGGATCAATATTAGTGTGGCGCGGTATGAGGATGTCGAACTGCCAGCAATTGATGTGTACAAAATTGGAGACGTTTACTTCGTCAAAGATGGCAACCATCGCGTCTCGGTGGCCCGACGACGAGGACAACTTTCTATTGATGCGAAAGTGATTGAGCTAGAAGTACCCATTCATTTGGATGCCGATATCCAGTTAGCAGATATTCGTGAACTGGGTAGCTATGCTGAATTTTTACAGCAAACAAATCTGGCGAATTTACGACCAGACGTTGATTTTGAGCTATCACTTTCCAATGAATACGGCCGTCTCCTAGACCACATCGAAAAACACAAATACTACCTTGGGCTAGAGCAACAGCAGGATATTGAACAAGAAACGGCCGTTCTTTCTTGGGTTGATAACGTCTATCTTCCTTTGGTTGAAGAAATCAAAGCTCACAATCTGGTAGAAAAATTCCCCAATCGCACTCCGACCGACCTGTATTTGTTGGTCAGTGAGTATCAATGGCTACGCAAAGAGTCAACCATCGACGAAGACAAAGTGATTGAAAAAGCGGATGAGTTAACGAGTATTTATTCGAGGCGAGAAGTGCGCCAGCTTATACGCAAGCTCAAACGGGCTGATTGGATTGACCGCACAATTTTAGAGCAAGAAGAAGCACACTTCTTTGAGTACACCAACCTGAAAAGCCTGCGCCCAAAAGCCAATATTCGGCTAACTCTGCCGGGCAAATATGAAAAACTGCTGCAGCATATCAGTGAGCATCGCTGGTATTTAGGGGAGAAACGAGAGGGTGAAGTCGCCTATGATGAAGCCGTAACCTCTTGGTACGATAAAGTGTATTTACCCATCGTGGATGTAATCAAGAAAAACCACTTTTTAGCCCGCTTCCCAAATCGCACAGAGTCGGATTTGTATCTGTGGACGATCGACCATCGGGAAGATATGAAAGAAGCCATTGACAAGATTCCTGAGTTAACTTGATAGTTATCAATGACTTTATTAACACAAAGGCTCTAAGGTTCAAAGAGGTACAGCGCTTTTTCTTTCTTTTACCCCTTCTACTCTTTGAGCCTTTGTGTTGATTAGGCGTTATTCATGCCTTAAAGCCGTAACAGGATCAAGCCTTGCAGCGCGGGCGGCTGGATAAAGACCCGCCACCACACCGATGAAGGCCGCAAATGCAATGGCACCTAAAGCCAGCCAAGGGGGCACGACCGACAAATTGCCAACCCCTGTCACCCCTTCAGCAAGCAAGAATCGCTGGCCAATAAAATTCACCAATCGACCGAGCAAGATACCGAAGATGAGGCCAAACACGCCGCCAATAAAGCCGATAAGAGCCGCTTCGGTGGTAAACATCTTGCGGATTTCGCCTGCCGAGGCCCCTAATGCCTTGAGCACGCCAATTTCGCGAGTGCGTTCATAAATCGCCATCATCATGGTGTTGGCCACACCGAGGGCGGCCACCAGTAAGGCCAATCCCCCCACGGAGCCAAGCAGGGCTTGCATCAAGGACAGCACCTGATTGGCTACCTCTAAAATGGCACCCAATGATTGGGATTCGAGGTTAAGGGCGTCTACTTGATTGATAACGGCCGTTGCGCTGTTGATATCCACCGCCTGCACCGTTAAGAAATCATACCCCTCATTTTCTAAAATGTTGGGATCATTAAACCACCACGCTTTGATATCGGCTCGTTCATCAACACCAAGATCAATCGTGCTGCGACCGGCCCCTTCACGAATGCCCATCAACGTTGAGTCAAATGTTGTTGATTCACCACGCGGCAAGCGAACCAATAGTGAAATGTTAGCCCCAATGAGATCGTCATAGGATTGACCAGTGCTTAACAGCAAATCGGCCAGTTCAGGCCCAATCACAACGCCACTATCGGCGTTATTTTCACCAAAAGTCTGGCCAGCCACGGTTTCATTGGTTTCAAAAAAGCTAAACCGGGACTCTCCAAATCCATCAGAAACCCGAATTGGGTATTCAATACCATCATAAACCACATTGATATCAATGCCTGACGGCAAGCTTAAGATTGGCGTCACCAGGTCAACTTCATCAAAGCTCTCAATTTGCTCGACGATATCCGGCGTTATAGGTTGAACCAATGATGGGGCGGCAAAGGGATCAAAGCCGTCCCCTGTGTTTTCCCCATCAAAGCTGGGGTTCACAAAGACATTCTCAAGCCCAATCGTTTCGAAGTTGCGCTGAATTTCACGCTGAACGCCAACGCCAAAGGAAACCATAGCCACCAAGGTCACAATGCCGATGATCACGCCACCAGCCGTCAAAATGTTGCGAATGGGACGTCGGCCGAGATTGCGATAGGCAGTTTGGGCAATGTCCCGAAAGGAGAGGCGGTTGGTGGTTGGGGATTGGGGACTGGGGATTGGGGACTGGGGATTGGGGACTGGGGATTGGGGACTAGGGATTGGGGACTGGGGAACTTGTCCTGAGCTTGTCGAAGGATAGGGGATTGGGGTAGTTTGCGAATGGTCATTTGAATACTGAACACCGTTCACTAGATACGCCTCGCCGCGCTCTGCTCCCTGCGCTCCGATCCCTGCTAAAACTGGTTCAGCAACGGCCGTTTCCACTACCGTCTTTTCCTCAATTTCTACAATTTCACCGTCACGCAGTTTGACGATGCGATCGGCATAGTCGGCCACCTCATTGTCATGCGTCACCACAATAAGGGTGATGCCCTGTTCTTTATTGAGCTTTTGCAGCAGATCCATCACCTCATCTCCCGTTTTGGAGTCGAGGTTCCCTGTTGGTTCATCCGCCAAGATCAGAGCTGGATTGTTGATGAGCGCGCGGGCCACGGCCGTTCTTTGCTGTTCACCACCTGACATTTCAGTTGGAAAATGATCGAGCCGATGTCCCAGCCCAACCTTTTGCAGCATCTCAGCCGCGTGCTGTTGCCGTTCCGCTTTAGAAACACCAGCCAGCATGAGGGGAATGGCCACATTTTCAACGGCCGTTAATTTCGGCAGCAGGTTAAAGCTTTGGAAAATAAAGCCGACTCTATCACGTCGATGCGCTGTAAGCTGCTTTTCATTGGCATCATGTAAGGCCAACCCGTCTAACCAAAGCTCACCAGCCGACGGCCGATCTAAGCCGCCCAATAAATTCATCAGCGTTGATTTACCAGACCCCGACGGCCCCACCAGCGCCACAAATTCACCGGATTGAATGGTTAGGTCAACCCCTTTTAAGGCCTGAACCGTCATCTGTCCCCGCTGAAATTCACGGGTTAATGTTTGAAGTTTAATTGTTTCGGACATAGTTAGGAGATTGGGGATTGGTTAACTAGATAATTGGGAGATTGAGAGATGAGATAATTCTATATCTCTCAATCTCCCAATAAATATATTCTTTTCAACCAATCCCCAACAATCAATTACTCAAGCGATTCTGCAATCTCAACGGCTTGTTCAGGGGTAAGGTCACCACCAATCCAAACGTTAAGCCCATCTTCTGACCATGAGAGCAGGGTGCGTGTTCCAGAGTCGTCGGTGTAGATAACGGCTTCAAGACCGCGAACTGTAACTGTTTCAGCGTCAGCATCTTGCGGAACGGCCGTTTCGCCGCGCCCTTGGGCAATTGAGAATGAGGCCCCATCAGCTAAGCCGTACCGCTGCACAACAGCACCGCGCACGGTGGTTGTTTCCCGCAAAATAGCGCCGTCAGGAACGGCCGTTGCGTTCAGCAGTTCAAAATCAATTGGGGCGGCATCACCCTCTGCTGACCACGCTTCACGCTCGACTTCACTGAAATGAACTTCAGTGGCCCCTTCTGGCGTTTCAAAAGTAAATACCTCTGGGTCAATATTGAGGTCTAAATCAAGGGTCGTTACTTCCATGCGGGCAGACCCAACGACGCTCCCTACAAATTCAGCCCCCAATGGCGCAGTATCTCCTCGGCGAATCCAAACATTTACCAAGCCACCGGCCGCGCGAATTTCGTCTGGCATTTGCTCAGGAATCGGCACCAAACGAATGACGTTCGCGTTGCTATTGCCAATCGTGGCGCGGCCAGCTCGTTCAGCAGTGAAATACTCAAGCATTAGATTAACGGCTTCTTCGGCATTCTCAGGGATGTCAGGCAGTTCACCATCGAAGTTCTCGGGGTCGAAATCGCCCTCAAATCCATCATGCTCAAACTCACCGTTGGCTTCTTTTTCTGCGGCCAGCTCAGCCATCTCTTCAAAAGTGCCATAAACCACTTCGTTGGCCTCAGGGTCATAGACCCAGAAGTTGGTACCATCGGTAACGGCCGTTGCCCCCACCATTTCACCAAACGAGGAGTCAAGAATCTCCACCCGAACAGCGGGTTCACCATTTGGGCCAGCGTCTAACTCACCCCACAGCTCAACAGTACCGGTGCCGCTTTCATCAGGCGTTTCAATTTCAAAGGTCACAATCGCGTGACCGGATTCGGCGGCTTCCAATCGTTCGAGCGATTGCGTCATTAAATCAGCTGCGCTCGTTTGCAAAGCAAAAGCAGCCACGCCAAAGCTTGCCAATAGCGCAATGACTACAAAACCGATTAATGTTTTACGATTTTTCATGTTTTTATCCTTTACTTACTTAAGACCCGACAGGTTTTCCTTCATTGAAAAGTCACTTAATCAAACAAAACCTGTCGGGTCTGATTTATCTTCTTCAATTACCCCTCTAAACAGCACTCTATTTCGATTTGTGACAGATATAATACTGTCTCATCCAGCATTCATCTTTGAAGGAGCAACCTGTGTCTCATCTTTATTTTGTTCAAATGTCTGGCGCTCCCGGCTCTGGTAAAACGACCGTTGCAACGGCCGTTGCCCCACACCTCAAGGCAGTTATCCTAGATCATGATGTGACCAAAACAGCCTTACTAGATTCAGGAATTGCCCTATCTGAATCTGGTAAAGGGTCATATGCCGTCATCAAAGCGCTTGTCTCCACCTTCTTGGCACAGGGACATAACATCATCTTGGATAGCCCCTGTTTTTATGAAGAGCTGTTAACGTTTGGTCTGGAAGTAGCAGAAAAATACGGGGCGCAGTATCGATACATTGAATGTGTGACGAATGATTTAACAATTTTGGACGCTCGCTTAAAAATGAGACCAACATTGCGGAGTCAAGTGCGTTCTATCAAACAGCCACCCATTGATATCATAAATGAGAGCTATCGCGGAGAAGCTGTTTTTGAACGATGGATTGCCGAAATGAAACGGCCGTTGACCCACTATCTCCAGCTCGACACCACACGGCCGGTAGCAGTCTGTGTGAATGAAGCGGTTTCATTTTGCC
>JBCCFD010000216.1:0-12461 GCA_039029915.1 Chloroflexota bacterium | reverse complement strand
GTTGTTTTAGGAAGCATCAATATGGATTTAACGACCTATGTGCCGCGCTTGCCAGCGCCGGGAGAAACGCTTTTTGGTCGTTCGTTCATAACTGTGCCCGGTGGAAAAGGATTTAATCAGGCAATGGCCGCTGGGCGCATGGGCGCACAAACAACTTTTATTGGTCGGGTTGGTGATGATGCATTTGGAAAAGGCGTTCTCGATTTGATAAAAGATGAACCAGTTGATACAAGTGGGATTGTGATTGATGAAAATGTAGGTACAGGGTTAGCGGTTATTAATGTGGATGATGCTGCCGAAAATGCCATCATTGTGATCTCCGGTGCAAATATGGCGCACGATCAGACCGATGTCGCTCGTTGTACAGAAGCGTTAAAAAGCGCCAAGGTTTTAATGCTCCAATTGGAAAGTCCGATGAGCGCCTCGATTGAAGCAGCCAAAGCGGCTCGACAAATGGGGGTAATCGTTGTTTTTGATCCAGCCCCAGCTGAGGCATTACCCGATGAACTGTATCAGCTGAGCCACGTGATGACGCCAAATGAACTGGAGAACGAAGTGCTGGTCGGTTTTCGTCCGACAAATGCTGATGAAGCCCGAAAAGCGGCAGAGATTTTGAGACAGCGCGGGGTGGAAACGGCCGTTATTAAGCTCGGTGCTCAAGGGGTCTTCTATCAATCTGAAACAGAGAGTGGGTTCGTCGAGCCGTTTAAAGTGACCCCCGTTGATACGGTGGCCGCAGGAGATGCGTTTAATGGGGGCGTGGCGACAGCTCTGGCTGAAGGATTACCCATTTCGGAAGCGATACGCTGGGGGGCTGCTGCGGGTGCGCTGGCGACCACAAAACCAGGGGCCAGCTCTGCAATGCCCACGCGATCCGAGTTAATGAATTTGCTGAATCAATAATCTTCACATTCTTGCTAGGAGAAAAAGGACAAACCCAATGGAGCTATCATTTCGATGGTATGGTGAAAATGACCAAATTAGTTTAGAGCAGATTGCTCAAATTCCCGGAATGGTTGGGGTCGTTGGGGCGCTTTTTGATGTACCAGCTGGTGTGCTGTGGCCTCGAAAACGCTTGGCCGATTTGACGCAAAAAATCCAAGCGGCTGGCATGCGCCTCAACGTTGTCGAAAGCTTGCCCGTTCATGAGGATATCAAGCTGGGTCGACCCAGTAGAGATACGTTGCTTGATGTATATCGGAAGAATATTGGCATATTGGGGGAGTTTGGTGTCGATGTCATTTGCTACAATTTTATGCCCCTCTTTGATTGGTTTAGGACTGATTTGGCTTTTGATTTACCGGATGGATCGAATGTCTTGCTTTACGATCATTCACAGTTAGACAACTCTCTTGATCCATGGGAAGCGGAACTGCCAGCCTACTTTCCATTAGATGAAAGCCCTGATGACCTAAAAGCGGCCTATCGGACGACCACCGAGGACGATTTGTGGCAGAATTTGCAATATTTTCTAGACGGTGTGTGTGATGCGGCTGAAGAAGCCGGTGTCAAGATGGCTTTGCACCCGGATGATCCGCCCTGGTCGATCTTTGGCTTACCAAGAATCATAACCGATGAAGCTGCTTTAGAAAGAGTGCTGCAAATCAATGCCTCACCTGCGAACGGGCTGACTTTTTGCACCGGTTCACTGGGGGCAAATAAAGCGAATGACTTACCTGCCATGATCCGCAAATTTGGCGAGCGAATTTACTTTGCTCACTGCCGCAATGTGCGGCACACAGGGGACAAGACTTTTCATGAAGTGGCTCATCCACCCGCCTATGGTGATGTTGATTTGGTTGAGGTTTTGAAAGCGTATGCTGATATTGGCTTTGCGGGCCCGATGCGGCCCGATCACGGCCGTATGATTTGGGGCGAAACGGGTATTCCGGGATATGGGCTTTACGATCGAGCATTGGGTGCAAACTATTTGCTGGGCGTTTGGGATGGATTGAACCGAGAATGAGAAACGGCCGTTTTCCAGAAACGGCCGTTTTACTCAAAATAGAAAAGTTACAGGCGCTGAACCCATTTTGCTAATTCTTCCCCAATCAGATGAGGATTATCCTCCTGAACAAAATGAATCCCTTCGCCAATATCAACGAGTTCAAGATTCTTGATATGACGCTTGCACCATTCAACATCTTCAGCCGTTATTAAGACCCCCGGTTGAGCGTGGAAAAGAATTTTCGGTAGTTCGGATGCCTGAAGCCTTTGACTGTAATTTGATATCACTTCGTAGGTGTCCGCTGGTTTTCCATCAAGAGGCACGGACACTGGAAACTGGTAGATTGGCCGGCGGCTTTTTATTGTCTTGAAAGGGGCTTCATACACCTCTTTCTCAACGGGTAAAAGCGTCCGCACAATGCCTTGGGGCATAAATTGTGTGACAAACACATTCATCACGCTAGCCATAAACCAGCCAATGCCTGGAGTTCGAAACAGTCTGAACCCTACTTTATTACTTGGAGATAAATCAGACCAGCTAGGCGGTTTTATCATTGACTCCATAAAGGCAATCCCTTTCAAGTTGCTTTCATGACGCATGCCATAATGGAAACCGAGGCCTGACCCCCAATCATGTAGCACAAGCGTTACGTTGGTTAAGCCCATCTTTTCAATGAACCCCTCTAAATATTTAACATGATCTGAAAAACGGTAATTAATATCGGGCTTGTCGGATTTGCCCATACCGATTAAGTCTGGGGCTATGCAACGGCCGTATGGTGTCAGATAAGGAATGATATTGCGCCATAAATAGTTTGAGGTTGGATTACCATGTAAGAAAAGGATTGGATCCCCTTCTCCCTCGTCAATATAGTGCATATTTGAACCATGTATTTCAATGTATTTTGATTCAAATGGAAACGCTGCTGAAATTGGTTTTTTTGACATCTTTCTCTCTCTTTATAAATCCCACCTGTCCGTCTTGGCTTATTACAAGAAATTTTGTGAGATTGACATTGACCTGTGCTGAAAAATCTCATCTTTCTGGGAGATGAGATTTTTCAATAGATTGATTGTTAGCTGATAAATTGGTGAATCGCCTTGCTGGCGTTTTCTTGGTAGGTGCGATTGTTTAAATCTGCAAAAATTGTGCTTTGGTCAACCAGCGGACCCGTCAACGTAGGGGCTTTACTTGCATAAAACACACCGCTTTTATAAGAATTGTCAAAAAGAACATCCACGTATCGCTTTGCACCTTGCTCAACTTTGTGCATCAAGCCAAATAGGGGCAATAATCTGGGGCCAATTTTTGTGAAGACAAACTTCATTAGCGGGGCGAGGTCTTCACCACCATTGGTGCCACTCGTTGAGCCGGGACTCACAGTGACTAGCCGAACGTTTGGATATTGGCGTGCCAAGTTCGACATCCACAGCGCAGCTACATATTTGACGGGGCCGTAGGGCACTAATGGATCGTTTGTTTCTGCAAAGAATGACCCATCAATAATTGAGACAAACTCATCGACGGAAGAGGTTTTGAGATTAGGTCGCTTGACACCCATTTTGGGAACGCCACGGGCTGCTTCTGAACCTGCATAGAGCGCCACTTTGGTTAGCTTCCCAGCTTTTAAAAGCTCTTCAGCTAGCACAACGTGCCCTAAAACGTTAACTGCAAATTGGCGGGTGACACCATAGGCGGTCTTTTCGCTGAAATTCTTTCCACCCGTACCACCAGCGTTCATGACCAAGGCGTCAAACGGCTCATTGATAGACTTAACGACATTGCGTACAGACTCTAAATTAGAAACGTCAATGATAATGATTTCAAAGATAGATTTGCCGGTTTCTTGCTCTAACTCTTTTTTAGCGGCGATTGCTTTCGTTTCGTTTCGACAGCCAAGATAGATTTTTTCAATGTTGTCTTGCAAAGCGAGCTGCCGCGCTGCTTCTTTTCCTAATCCGGCATTTGCGCCTGTAATAAATACTGTTTTTATCATGATATTTTTCCTTTTATGAAAATGGCTGATTGACTTTTTATCCGAAAGCAGGCTCTTGTTCTTGATATCGAACCAAAGCGTAAATCCCTGCTAAGCCAATAATGATTTCGACAACGGTTGCGGCTACGATTTCTTGAGCCGGCAAGCCATCACTAGCAATACTAATGACTCGGCCAATCCCGTAAGATAGGAATATCAGGATTGACAAAACGGTGGATGTGTAGGTGAGCTTTTGAATAAAGACGCCCAAGATAATGACAACGCCACTCGCCAATAGAGCTGCACCTGGTGCTCTGATTTCGCTTAAAAGGTTGACCTGACCACCAAGGTCTATGCCAGATGTGCCTAAGAAATCGACCGGTGCAAATAATGTGGCTGATCCGATGAATGAGAGAATCAAGCCTGACACAAACAAGAGTGTTTTGAGTGCTTTTGAATTTTTCATTTTATTTAATCTCCTAATCTGCTAATAGCAATTGGTTTTGAGTGCTGACCACTTAAGTGTTCCGAAGTTTCTAAATTGAGAACCTTGCTTGATAAAAGTTTCGGAACCTCACTGTGTTGATTGATGAATTTAGTATCGGGCAAAGTTAATTTAGGCACATCGGGTAAATGCCCTATTTTTTAATAGGTTATCGATTTAGGATAGTTAAAGGTGAGTTGCGTAGAGGTGTATTTAAGTTAGATTGCGAAATTAGGAGATTTTATTGGAGCGTGTTGATAAGGTTGTTTTGCATCGCAAAAAGCGTGGCTCCAGCCCGTGTAGAGACGTCAATTTTGTTATAGATGTGCTGTACGTGATGGCCAACTGTCTTTTTTGAGATGACGAGCTTTTCACCAATTTCTGGATTGGATAGTCCACGAGCGAGCAGGCGCAAGACCTCAATCTCACGCTTGCTCAACCCCCCTGGGGCAGACTGGCGGGGTTTTTGGATTTGATGTCCCGCGGCGCGAAGTACTGCATCAACAATGTTTGGGTCAAATTTACCTGCCCCTGCATCTTGACGTAGTTCGGCGGCCGCTTCTTTTGGGGATAGGGCTGGCCGATGTGGTCGAGGTTCCAGCATGGCTTGGTAAGCATCGACCGCGGCCAGAATACGGCCGTTAATCGATAACATGCTACCTGATAAGCGCCGATGATACCCAGAGCCATCTAAACGCTCTTGATGCAAAATAGCCAGGTTCATTAGGGGGGCTAAGGTCTTGGAGCGAACGAGTATTCGTTCAGTGAGATAAGGATGGAGGCGAACCCGCTCCCATTCGCTTTCATTGAGACGTCCTTCTTTGTTCCAAATACTGGATGACACGCCAACGCGCCCAAAATCGTGTATCAGTCCCGTGCGTCGCAGCATTGTTGCATCGCTTTCTGGCAAACCATAATTCTGGGCAGTAGCCTCCGCTAATTTTGCCACAGCACGTGAATGACCCACAAAATAAGGTGATTTTAAATCAGTGAAGTCAGCTATGGCTAACAGGGCATCTTCAAACTGGGCTTCGGTGAGCCAAATGGCTGGCTCTGGTTCCGCGTCTAGAATTGCATCCCAAGTTGAGTCCACGTTTAGTTTTTTAAACAGGTCCGAAGCCTGTGATAGAAAACTGTCCGCGACGTTGGGATCATACAGTTTGCCAGACCGTTTTTGAATGACATTAACGGCCGTTTCTGCATCAGTTTGTAACTCAATCGTGGCCGCATCATGAGCCAAATGAATCACTCGAATAGGCAGAGCCAAATCTTCACCTTGAATGTGGTTAGGTTGACCTTGTCCATCCCACCTTTCGAAAACTTGCCCCAGTACCTGAAGAATATCCGTTGCGAAACTTAGGCGGCTGGCTAAATTACCCGCTACTTCACATTGAATTTGGCTTAGCTCATCCTTAGCGTTAGGTCCTGCAGCAAGTGCCCGACCCAGATAGCGTGCTCTTGCCATAAGCGGCTGATCTTGACCGGCTAATTTAATAATTGTAGGAAATGCCTCCAGCGGGTTTTTTGTATCAAGGGTGAGCACTTGCCCCATGCTTAACTCATTGCCAAACAGCTCTGCCTGCCATGAGGCTGCTGATGTACAGCCAATATGCTGCAGTAATGAGATGTAATAAACTTGGCGACATTCTTCATCGCTTAAACCAAGAGATTTACCCAAATGGACGCCTAGTAAACAGGTTCGCATAACCCATTCTAATGGCTGTCCCATTCCTAAATCCATCGCTAAAGAAAAGGTAGCCATTAATTCTGCTAGCCGGAGATATTGTTTTTTCGCTTGGGTTTCTGAACGAGCCGTCATGATACATAACTATACCTCAACAACGGATTTTGTTTGAGTAAATATTTGGCGCAACCGGTCATTATCTCGACAGGCCTAATTCCTGATGCTACACTGACGCCCCAACAAAAAAAGAAGGAAAGAGACATGCTCAAACAAGGTCAAAAATCTAAAGCATTTTTTGAAAGAGCCAAAGCGGTAACCCCCTATGGCGTTAGCTCAAATTATCGAAACTATGGGGATGAAACTCCGGTCATTGCGGATGCAGAAGGGGGGTATTTATACGATTTTGATGGGAATCGATACATCGATTATCGGTTGGGATGGGGGCCGGTGCTCATTGGACATGCGGACGAATTTGTAAATGCCCGCGTCAAAGAAGCGATTGATCACGGCGTAAGCTTTGCTGGTACCCAACGGTACGAGGTGAGCGTGTGTGAACGGATTATTGACCTTTGTCCGGGTGTTGAAATGGTACGCCTAGCCAATACGGGCACAGAGTGCACCATGCATGCAATTCGTTTAGCGCGTGGCTATACGGGGCGGGACGTGATTCTTAAATTTGAAGGTTCCTATCACGGGGCGCATGATAATGTTATGTGGTCAACACAAGGGGCAAGCTTAGATAAGGTGGGGGATCGCAAACGGCCGTTTCCCGTTAAAAATAGCCTTGGCATACCAAAGGTGATGGATGATTTGATTGTCCTTAGTCCTTGGAATGACGAAGAGGTGCTGGGTGACATTTTGACAGAGCGGGGAGAAGAAATTGCGGCCATCATCGTGGAGCCTATGTTGGGCAACTCAAATGCATTACCGCCATCAGATGGCTATTTACAATTTCTACGAGACCAATGTGATCAATACGGCATCGTTCTTATCTTTGATGAAGTCAAGACAGGTTTTCGTATAGCACCCGGAGGGGCTAGAGAGTATTTTGACGTTATTCCTGATCTGTCAACCTATGCTAAAGCGATGGGTAATGGGTATCCGGTTGCGGCGTTTGCTGGCAAGAAAGAGCTGATGATGAACCTCGCCTATGGCAAGGTTTTTCAAGGGGGCACCTATACGGGCAACGTCGTTTCAACCGCAGCGGCAGATGCAACTTTGGAGCTGGTTCAATCTGGGCAGGTGTTTAAACAAATCAATCAGATTGGGACGATTTTACAGGATGGTATTCGCGAAATTTGCCAGCGTCACGGCGTGCCCATGATTATCAATGGCGCACCCGGCATGTTTGGGGTCTGTTTTGCTGAGGAGCGGCCCCGCGATTGGCGCGAGTTGATGACAAATTGTGATTGGGACTTTTCGGCCAAGGTATATGCCCACTTGTTAGAAAATGGCGTCATGCCAGAAGAAGGTGGCATCGAGCCTTTCTTTATCTGTGCCGCCCATTCTGCTTCTGATGCGGAGGAAACTTTACAGCGGTTTGAAGAGGGGGTTGTGCTGGCGAAAGGTGGCGGCGATGGATGAGCAAGATGTGCTATATGATGAACATGCGATCACGTTTTTAGAAGCGCTCTGGGGGAATGGTTATCTCTCCCCCGGTGGTCCAGATGAAGTGCGTCGTTTGCTCGATGGGGTAAGTTTGCAGGATAAGGTGGTTTTGGATATCGGCTGTGGCTCTGGTGGCATTACGGTGTCTTTGGCTAAAGCATATGGAGCAGCAAAAGTGATAGGCATCGATGTTGAAGCGCCGGTTTGCCTTCACGCCAGAGAAACGGCCGTTAAAGCCAATGTTGCAGATCGGGTAGAAATCCGTCAGGTTGTCCCAGGTAAACCAATTCCTGTTGACGATGGCACAATTGATATCGTCTTTAGTAAAGACTCCATTGTTCATATCCCTGATAAAGAAAAATTGGCTCAAGATGCGTTTCGGTTACTGCGACCTGGGGGCTGGTTTGTTGCGTCTGACTGGCTGATTAGTCATGATGACACGCCCTCGCCAGAAATGGCTCAATACATTGCAATGGAAGATTTAGATTTTGGCATGGCTTCCCCCAAACGGTATCAAAACGCATTGGCGCAGGCTGGTTTCACGAATATTGAACTCAAAAATCGCAATCGGTGGTATTTTGAAACGGCCGTAAAAGAACTTGACCGCATGCTAGGTCCTGAGCGCCCTGAGTTTGAGGCAACAGTAGGCAAAGAGGGTTTAGCTCGAGAAATTCAATTATGGGAATTAATGATCGTTGTTTTGGAAACAGGCGAACATTGCCCGCATCATTTTAAAGGTCAAAAACCCAACTAATCATTAAATTGAATGAGGCGGGTTGACCAGCTATTCACCGTATCGAATGGGAATAAGGTCGTCGGATTCTTCACTGGAAAACAATCTAGACTTAATAACGAATCTAATCCCCTTTGGAATTTCCAACGAAAAGCTAGCGCCGCGCCCCGGGACAACATCAACGGTTAGCTGGGTATGCTGCCAATATTCAAATTGATCGCGTGACATATAAAAATCACAGTCATGAATATTGCCCAGCCAAACGTCAGTTTCGTTGATCAATAGCTCCCCTTTAGGGAAGCACATGGGCGAGGAGCCATCGCAGCAGCCGCCGCTTTGATGAAACATTAAGTCGCCATGCTCATCCTGTAACTCTTCAATTACATCAATAGCCGAATCAGTTACTAAAACACGTTCTATCATAATTTTAAATGATGGACTGGCTTTGTTGTCAATTTCAAATTGATAACAAAGCCAAGTCCTATATGCCCATTAAAGGTTCATTGATTTAGAAGAAGCCCATCGCATTCTTGTCGTAAGAAATTAGCATATTCTTGGTTTGGCGATAATGATTTAACATCATTTTGTGCGTTTCGCGACCAATACCAGATTTCTTGTAACCACCAAACGGAGCGTGAGCTGGATATAGATGATAGCAGTTAACCCAAACGCGACCAGCTTCTACCACGCGAGAAATTTGGTACGCTTGGTGCATATCACGTGTCCACACACCTGCACCAAGACCATAAAGCGTATCATTGGCGATTTCGATAGCTTCTGCTTCGTCTTTAAATGTGGTTATACACACAACAGGGCCAAATATTTCTTCTTGGAAAACGCGCATCTTATTGTGCCCTTTCAGAATCGTTGGTTTGATGTAATAACCATCTTCAAGGCCTTCAACCTTAGAAACTTCACCCCCAGTTAAGATCTCGCAACCTTCTTCTTTACCGATGTTGATGTAGTTTAAGATTTTTTCGTATTGGTCATTTGAGGCCTGAGCGCCCATCATTGTTTCTGCATTTAGTGGGTGACCCAGCTTAATTTGCTCAGTGCGTTCAACAATGCGTTCAATAAACGCATCAGCAATGCTTTCTTGAACCAAAATACGAGATGGACAGGTGCATACCTCCCCTTGATTAAGGGCAAACATAACGGCACCCTCTAAACATTTATCAAAGAATTCATCATCTTTGTCCATGACGGACTCAAAGAAAATGTTTGGTGATTTGCCACCAAGTTCAAGTGTTACCGGAATGATGTTCTTTGAAGCATACTGCATAATAAGCTGACCGGTTGTGGTTTCACCTGTAAAAGCCACCTTCTTAATGCGAGGGTTAGACGCTAAAGGCTTACCAGCTTCTAGCCCAAACCCATTCACAACATTGACCACACCTGCCGGAATGATATCTTCTAGCATTTCAAGTAAGACCATGATGCCTGCTGGTGTTTGTTCGGCTGGTTTCAAAACCACACAGTTACCGGCTGCCAGTGCTGGGGCTAATTTCCAAGTTGCCATCAGAATCGGGAAATTCCAAGGAATAATTTGGCCAACAACCCCCAGTGGTTCGGGTACGTTCATCGAAACGGTATTGGCGTCTAGCTCGCTTACAGTGCCTTCTTCGGCGCGAATGACACCTGCAAAATAACGGTAATGATCGATTGCCAATGGTAAGTCTGCTAATTTGGTCTCACGAATCGATTTTCCATTGTCCCAGGTTTCTACCGTGGCTAATGTGTCAAGATTTTGCTCCATTACATCTGCAATTTTCAGGAGCATATTGCTTCTTTCGGTAGCGGAAGTATTGTTCCAATAGGGGGCCGCTTTCCAAGCCGCATCCACTGCTAATTCGATATCTTCTGCCGTTGAACGCGCTATTTGGCAAAATACTTGCCCATCAACAGGTGATATGTTGTCAAAATATTGGCCTTTGGCAGGGGCTACCCATTCACCACCAATATAATTATCATATCGCGCTTTGAAGGCTGGAATATCAACCATCGGTTTGGCAGCAGCTACGGTTCCATTTGTGCTCATATATCGAACTCCTTATGGGGATTGTGACCACACATCTAAAAATATTTGACTTGGCAGATGCTACACTATGTTATGAACAGAAAAAGATAGAGAGCAGAATGGATTAAGGTAACCTGAAATAATGATTTTGCAGAAGATTGCTTCTAAATCTATATTTTCGGTTACAAAGTTGGTAACCCAAAACCACCCGTTTAGGGCCAAAGTCGTTGCGTGGTCGATTTGAAATTGTGAGATAATTAAACAGAATATAGTGAAGGCTGTTGCAGGTTGTTGACAGGGTTGAGCCTCCTCCTGACAGATGTGTGTAGCGCCATCTGCCTGACTTTTGTCTTCCTTTTCGTACATTTATATTATTCAAGATGAAAACGTTTACACAATGGACGGAGTTAAATTGAAAATTATCTTACGATAAAAAAAATTTTGATTTTTTACACAACGATTTTCAGAAAGCGTTATTTATATTTTAACTCTAGGTAAAAATTTTTTTGAAGTTTTGAATCATTTTTTGGGGGGAAATTAAATATAGATATTAACTGATGTTTAATACTTTGTTACCAAAGCTTATAAATATTTCTTTCAATAGAAAATGATGATGCCATATGGAATGAAGTATTTAAATAGAGGCGTATGAGATATTTTTCAGCAAGGCATAACAACGGCCGTAACTTGAGACCGCCTGATCTTTACGAATATTTTGTTGATAATTTTTGGTTTGAAACAGTTGATCTTGACAATCAGACCATCAATGCGCCTCTGCGAGGCCGTCATAAAGCAGATGTTGTGATTATTGGCGGGGGCTATACAGGGCTTTCGTCAGCCTATCATCTAAAACGCCAATTTCCTGAAAAGCATATTGTTATTCTTGAGGGCGCTTGCTGTGGTTATGGGGCAAGCGGGAGAAACGGCGGGTTTTGCGTCACGGATATTTTTTTAGACCAATCCAGAATTAGTGAACAAGATATTCCTGATGCGGTTGAGGTCTCGTTTTACGGGCTTAATCAAATTAAGCGATTGATTGCCGAACACAACATTGAGTGTGATTTTCGAGAGAATGGCATGCTTGAAGTGGCGCTAAATGACCAGCACATTCAGAGCTTGGCAGAGCAAGCTGATCGCCTGCGTTATTTTGGGCTGGACGTGACTTTGATGGATGGTGATCAGCTTAAAGGTGAGATTAAATCCCCAATTTTTAAAGCAGGTTTAAAGATGCCTCATGGCGCAACGCTAAATCCAGCAAAATTGGCGCGAGAGATGAAGCGGGTGGTTGAAGCACTTGGCGTAGAGGTTCGGGAACGATCTGTGGTGACGCGCGTTTCTCCCGGAAAACTCAATTTGGTGGATACAGAGCTTGGTGAGATTGAAGCGCTGATTCTGGTGATTGCCCTAAATGCGTATGCGCACAAGCTGGGCTTTTTTCGCGATCACGTTTTTCCGGTTGTGGTTCATCAGATTGCTACCGCGCCACTGACAACTGCCCAATGGGCAGCAATCGGTTGGCAAAACCGTAAGGGTTTATCGGATCACCGTCCGCTATATAGCTATAGTATTCCAACAGTAGACGGCCGTATTGTGCTCGGTGGCGTGGATTTCACCTACTATGATTACGATGGCCTTGGCTCTGGAAATGACAAAGTCGTCACCCGCCTGATTGAGGAAGATCTGTTTACCTACTTCCCTCAGCTTGAAGGACTCAAAATTGAGCATACATGGAGCGGCACTACGGCTTACTCCTTGTCCCGAATCCCCTCGGTTGGGGTGACGGGTGAGCACCAAAACGTCTATTTTGGGGTCGGGTTTAGTAACGGGGTGCCCTCTGCTCAAACGGCAGGGCGCATTATTGCAGATTTAATGGCTGGAAAATCAAATAAATTCACCAATCATTACATTGTTAATCATAAAATTCCATATGCTGGCCCTACAGCAACCCGGGGATTTTTTGGAAAACTCTATAAATGGAGAACCAAAACGTTTGGCTGGTGATTTTAAACAAG
>JBCCFD010000215.1:0-12662 GCA_039029915.1 Chloroflexota bacterium | reverse complement strand
GGTCGAGCAGGATGGGGACAAATATGTTAGTAGGTGATTAATACTTTGTTAACAAAGTTTTTAAATACTTCTTCTCGAGAAAAATTTAATATTTCTTATTTAACGAAGTATTAATTGGAGAACAAAAAGCATCTTGAAATAAATGACTCAAAATGAACTTTTGTTCTCCTGAAAGTAATTTTCATTACTCAAATTTTTGCTCAGGATATTTGTTGAAAATTACTTATGTGATTGACAGAAAGTATTCTAAAAAAGATGCCCTGCAAATCCTGTCAATCACCGAGTAAATCACAGCAATTGGGGCTGATTTAATTTTTAAAACTTTCTGTGATTTACCTAAGTCATTGGTAAATTCAAGCGCAGGATGATGAGAGACCCTGCGCTTGAACAAACTTACTTGCCGTCGTTACCAATCCCAATCGTTGACAGTATCCTCATCCAGATAAACGGTGCTGGCATTACCCTGCAGCCACTTGCCATTTTCAGCCGGGACGCGGACACGCTTGGCGTTGCCATCATCATCATTTTCCTTGAGGACTTTAAGATAACTGTATTGGAACGCTTTCTTCCCTTTGGCATCCAAAGATAGTTTTCGGGTTTCTTGATTCGCACCCTTTTTCAGCTTCAGTCGCTCCAACTTGCCATTGGTCTCAATCTGGACCAGCACCTCTTTCGTCTTTGACCAATCGATAAACGCCTTCCCATCAATCGTTAATTCAAACTGCTTGAGTAGCCTCAGCAGTTCATCTTTTGAGTCATAGAGGGCCAAAAGCACCTCATCACTATCCGTTAGCGTTTGCCAACCGAGATCAACGGGGTTGTCAAAATCTTTATGATCAACTTTGACTTGATATTGAGAGGTGTTGCCATTGCCGGTTTGGAAATACCACATCTTTGGTTTCTGGTTGGCGCTGACAAAGGTGGCGTTGTCTTCAGTACCGTTTTCTTTAAAGTTAACGGTGACATTGTTGAGTCGGTTAAAAGATGACCCAGCGGCCGTCACGGTCAACGCCTCAACATTCGCGGGACCAATTGAAACAAAAGAGCGACCGCCGTCATCCCCGCTGATAGCCACCGGATTGCCATCGTCGATCATGCTGCCTTTGTAAGTTAAACGGCCGTTGCTGATCCCCTCAGGTAGTTCCCAAGACAAATCGGTGGAATTTTTGCTCCAATCAACGCTTTTCTTCATTTCAAACTTTGTGCCTGCGCCGAGGATGTCAGGGATTGTGTAGGTGAGGTCAACCAATAAGCGATCTACCTTGCCAGTAAATTTGGGCAGGAAGCGATACGTCTTCTTGGCACCAAAAGGATCGTCAATATCAAAGTTAATTCTGGCGCCGCTTTGATTGGCCAATGACTGCTGTGCCCCATCCGCAATGGTTCGGCCATCTTTGAGGGTAAAGGTGCGCTGATACAGAATAGGCTGGTTGGAACGTTTGGCCTGTATCGGCACGATTCGTCGCTGCAGCCAGCTGCCTTCCGCCTTTGCCCCGTTCCCTTTTTCCGTTAGGGTCAACGTAAATTTTTCATTGGCCGGTTTATACTCAAAATCAACTTTAAGCACCTTCACCAGATCCCAATCAATGTACTTCGACCCATCGACCGCCATGACCAAAACGTGATTGGTTGGATTTATTTCCAAAGTTGGATCTTGTGGGGTATAGACGAGATCGCTGACAAAGGGATCGCTGCCGTCCGTAAAATTGACCTGATAGCTATACAAGTAGCTGTGAATCGCTTTTTGATCGCTCGTCGCTTCTTTATTCCATTTGGCAATGTCATCAAACTTATTCTTCGTCAAACGCAGCTCTCTCATGGTGAGATTAGCAAGCTGCTGCGGGGTAACAGAAGATGAATCGGTAATGTTGACCATATCCGTGCCGTAGTAGAGCTTCACCTCAACGGATGAGATATTGATCTCGTCCCAGTCACAGATGGATGAAACGGCCACTTTTTGTTTCTCAAAGAAAAGGTCGTTTAAGGTGATGGCTTCAAAGTATTGAGGCAGATCGGCTTCGGGCACAATACTGCCCACCGTGGGCAAAATCATGCTAAAGGTATTTTCAAAGATGATGGAGCGCCCCATGGTGAGCTCACGGGTAAAGGAGCTCACGTTTTTAAGAGACTCTGTATATTTATCGACATCAGCATGCCCTTCCCCAATATTGGCCATGTCCATATTGATTTTTTTATCGAGCATCGTTTGAAGCTGGCTGGTCCCCCACTCTCTCAGCTCTTTCTCGAGCTTGCTTTGCTCCTCTTTCGACATTCCCACGACGGAGCCCATTTTGACTTGAACGAGGCTATTTTCTGAGGCAAAGAGCTCTTTACGCTTATTAATTGCTTTGGTTTTACCCCAAACGTTTTTCTCTTTCTCAAAGCTGTAGTTGGCAACCTCGCTCGAATCAAACTTCACCACAACGGAGGCAGGCGGCAAGCGGGCTTCAAATTTAGCGACGTAGTCGATGCGCACAATGCTATTTTCGCCGGTTTTTAGCGCTTTTTCGAAAATTTGCGCCCCGTATTTATCCGGCATTTTGACCGAGACGGCGACGCCGTGATCACACAGTTTGTTTGGCGAAGCGGGGCTATCAACGGTTAGGCTAAACGGATCATTTTTGTCATCGCCGGCTCCGGCCACGGTGACCTTCACGCTGGCATCGGTAAAAAGCACTTCAGACAGCTTGACATTATCGGGAGCTTCTTCAAAGTTTGTTGTTTTGTCATTTTCGTATTTTGCGACGAGTGAATTCCCTCTTGCTTCAGAGTAACCCAACATTTGCCGCAGTCTGTTGTATTCAGCGTCATCTTGCCGATCGACTTTGGCTTTAACCATTTCAAGCGTGTCTAGCCCCCGCTGTTTGATGCGGGTCATCATTTGACCATCCGCTTTGACAACTTCTAATCGAACCTTGTCTCGAACATCGCCGGTGGGCATGGGTAAATTAACGGCAAAGGTGGCCAACGCCCCCCCCAGATCCTTTTCGTCTTGGGCATCAGTGACGTATTTAATGAAGCGAAATACGGGCTTGCCGTTTTGCATCACAAATTGAGGGTTTTGGGGCAGGATGTAAAACTTATTCTTATCTTCATCGTCGCCAAAGGCAGAGTATCGATAACTCTTGCCGTCATCTCCCGTTACTTCAATATTTTGTTGCAAATAAAGTGATAACATTTTTGATTCTCCTATCAGGTTATTTGTGCAGGGCACATCAACCGCACGATTCATTTTTTATGGGAAAAAGACCCCATTTGTACGACCTTGCGACTGTTCTCTTAGTAAATTGTGTTTTTTACGACGTCAAGCGCAGGTTCAGCTCTGTTGTTTCTAGCGTCTTTTTGATGCCACCTCCAGAGGCGGGAATAATGGTCCAGCGAAGATCAATACGGCCGTTAAGCGCAACGCTTCGCGTGATCACAAACCAGCGCTGTGTCCAATTGTCATCTTTGGCGTAAAAGTAGATTTGCTTTTGCTCACGGCTCCCTTTGCCGTCTGGTTTGTATTGGGCGTTGATGGTTGTTTTCTTAGCGTTCTCCTGCTGGATGGCGGAAGCATCAATAATGATTTCGCCTAGACCGAGCATGGCTGGAGTTACGATCAGCTCGTCACCGACGGCCGTTAATTCATGCGTAAAGTTGTCCCCCTTTTTGTAATCCACCTCAATCTGGAGAGGCCCCGAAGCCGAATGAGGAAACAACAGCGGTTGATAGGGTTGATAGCGCCAGCTTTGACTTTGTCCCCCCCAGCTAATTTTGACCTCGGTGAGCGGGGCTTGTTGGGCATCAAACCCCAGCCGAACCACCTTCTGACCGCTGACCGCTGCATCTACTGCAGCGGTTGGGGATTCAGCGTTCAGCACTTGATTAGCAACCCGCACCGGCTCGGGAATATCCGGCAGGCTGGTGGTAACGTGCTCGCTGTACGTGCTGTCTTTAAGCCAAGTGCCAACATCGGCCGAACGGCGCACGGTGTAGGTGCGGCTGTCTGTCTCTTCATGTGAAACATCGCTAATGTCAAAGCGGTCAGGCAGGCTATCAGATGAAAAGGCTTGGGCTTCCTTGTAAAGTCGATCCACCATTTTGCGCTTCGCCGCCTGGTCTACTTTTTGCCGCAGCTGAGCCGGCACGTTGACGCTTTCCTGACGCGTAAGACGCAATTGGCCAGCAGATAGAGACGCTTCAAGCTGTTTTTGACACTGCTCACGGGTGATAACGGCCGTTTTTTGACTATCCTTTTTTGAGCCAACAAGCCCCCCTAAAAAGCCCTTTTTATCATTCTGAGTCTCATCGACGCCGAGCAGCGCTTTTAAAGCTGGCACAATATCACCAGCAATCGCTGTTTTGACTCGCGAAGAGACGGTCAGCGTGGCGGCGTAGCGCACGGTCAAATAACCGGTTTTACCGAGGAACGCCTGCAGAGCGTGGCTTTTTTCAACGGCCGTTAACGCCTCATTAAGCGTCACTCGAAAAGGAGCGAGCATATTAGCTGGAACAGGCCCAATCTGCTGAACCATTTGGGTGCCATCTCCCACCGTCAGCCAAACCTCAGGATTGGTGAGCTGCCCCATCTGGAGGCTAACCTGGCTTGAGGCAATTTTTGGGCTCTGCTGCTCAATCGTTTGGCTGATGACGTTTTTTTCGGCCGTGCTGATATCCCAAGAAAGCGTTAAGCGTAAGTTGGCCCCTTGGCCGCTTGTTTCTAAGGTCACATCGGGTGAGCCATCAGGACGCGTATCAGGCTGGGGCGCACTGGGAATGTAGAAAAATCGCTCATTCCCAGAGGTGTCATCTTGGTAATATATGACGTCCTGCGCCAAATTGGCCTGCAAACCGGACGGAATTGTGCTGGTCATTTTTTCTCCTTTGAACGATCAGACGGTTAATGTCAATGATTTAAATGGCTCACAAAAGTCAGACCAAGGGTTGGCTGCGGCACCAGCATCCGCTTTAAGCCGATACTGATATCGATACTGGAAGAGGGAGGCCGATAGCCAAGTCAACCGCTTTTTTGAATCGCTCTTCGTAAAGTGAAGCGTTTGCAGCTCAGCTTTTCCCTCCGGTAAAAATTCGTAAACAACAAACGTTTTGTCGCTTTCAAAACGGCAGACCACATCGACATGCTGTGGGCCAAATTCTCGGAATGAATAGGGTTCAATTTGGGTGATATTGTCAGCCGGAAGCGGGCCTAGCTTGACGATCTTTTTGCCACCGCGCTCGTGCGCTTCAAGCTCAACCGTTGCCTCATGCAGTGCTTCCTTTGGCATGGTGACGGTCACAACGGGTTTTTCTTCAGTGAGCTCAAAGGCGTGCTTGATCGGTTTTTTGCGGCCGGGTCTGGTGACTACCCCCGTGATCGCGGCCATTTTGAGCAGGGACGGCGTGGCCTTAAAGGGCACAAAGGCGATTGGAAAATGGGAGGGTCGCAAATAAAGAATGTCTTTGGTGGCTGATTTCATCTCCCCCTTGGCTTGTTTTGGAAAACGGCCGTTTTTAAAAACAGCCGTGGTTTGGAACGTGTACTCAATCTGTTCACCGGGCGCAAAGCGCAGCACCTTTTGCGGCCGCTCTGACCGAGTCTTGAGCAGCTCTTGCTGACTCCAGCTTTTTAATTGAGCATCTCGCGGTGGAGCCATTTGGGCTTCCACGCGAATATTGACACCGAGATCAAGAACACCGGTTAGGTTAGGAGGTAAATTCGTTAAGGCCATCGTCACGCGCTTATGCCCTGTGGAAATTGGGGGAATCGTTGAGCGGCAAATGAGGCTTTCCACATCATTATTGTTCTTTTGTAAAAGTTGGCGGGCCGCTTCAATCGGATCAAGCGTTAGCGTCATCGCTTTGGGCGTTACCAAAGGGTTTTCAAAATCCCAGCTAAATTGGTGTTCAGCGGCGGTGGTGGGATCATTAAGCTGCAGGTGAGGGCCAGCCGTATTCGTCGGAGCCGGAGCTAGCTTGCCAAAGTGAGCATAAACCAAACCGGCTAGCGCTTGCGCCATCTCTTCCTCTTTCAATCGTTGGGTTTGCCCGCTAAGGCTAAACTTCGAGTTTTGTAAATTCGTTTTAAGGTAGTTAACCAGTGCAGCTTGCCCGATAAGGCGGCTATTTTGATTGTGCGCCACGATATCGCTCAACAATGTTTTAGGTTTAAAAGAGAGTTGCATCGGCAGGCGAGGCGCAATACCCCAAATCTCAAATTCGGCCGTGGCTGACGCCCCCAAATTCTGTTTTTGCAAAGCCGACTTCATGAGCACCGTTTCTGACGCCGTTAACCTAACCAAAAGCTGAACGGCCCCCAGTCGATCCCAAATCAGCATCGTTGGCTTAAATAAACTCTGCGGCAAACCGCTAGCTGAGTTAAAGCGGAGCCATCCTCTCGCTGAAAAGGGGAATGGAACAAGCGTAGCCCCCGGTAACGTTTGCCGAACGAGGGCGGTCGCTTTTTCAAGCTGGAAATCTGGCGTGATGCTAAATTCAAGCATCCCATACGCGGGTGATGTATCCACATCCTGATGGCGAATCATTTCAAGGATAAAATGGGGGCTACCATCCTCTCTTTGAGCAATTGTGCTCTGTTTTGGCAGCAAATAGTTGGGGCCCCGCCCGTCAAAAGGACGATAGATCGTAAAATCATCGTGCACGATGGGATTATGCCAATTGGGTTGATTCTGATGAATGGTCATGGCTCATTGTTCCTAATTTCAACGCGCCCTTACTCATTCGGGTCAGGCGGGATAAGATTGACGATTTCTGATTGCGTTTCCTGCTGATACGATTTCTTTTTGAGATTCTTTTGGATAACCGTCAGCTCATATTTATAAATACCGGTATCGGCTTGGCCCACGATGATCTCCTGAATGGGTCGCTGAATGGTCACGTTTTTTTCCAAGCTCTTAGCGGTCAATTCAATCGTTTTTTGACCAAAATCAGCCTGTAGGGAAATGATTTGCTCATCTGGTTTATCGTCCGGTTTTTCAAAAACTGCGGCATAAGATTTGACCGTTAATTTTTTCCGATACGTTGTGAACGTCATATCAGCAATATTTTTAAAAATGTCCTTCTTATTGCCCTGTAGCTGAGCCTCAAAAGGGACCGTAATTTCGTCATTTCCAGAAAATTCAAATTTAACGTAACCGGTAAAGAGCGTTTTCTTCTTTTTTGAAGAAAACAGGGCATCATAAACGGCACTAAAGTTGTCAATTGAGCTGACTAAGGTGTCGTGAATCCCGAGCGCCGGGTCAATTTGAGCGTCGACTCTCTCTTGGCTTTTTGCTTCCCCAGCCAGATTAGGCAACTCCAAATAAAAAGTGGCTTTACTGACTGCTTTTTTCGGAAGCGGGTGAAGTTCTGGCGTTTTGCCATCGGCAAAGCTTTTAAGCGCTGTCTTGGCAGCATCTAGCCGCGCTTGGGTGACCGCTGGTTTGCCATAAAAAGCTAGCGTTGCTTTCATCTTCTCTTTTGAGCCATCAGGAGACTCAAACTTCAATGAGAGGACAGATTTACCGGCGTCATCTTGCCGGCTAAGCTGGAAGCTTTCTGGTAAATAATAAAAACGCTGTTTACCGTAATGATTGTCTTGGACGTAAAAATAAGGCGTTTTTTCCCACAGAACGCGTCGCAAAGTGTATTTTTGCTCAGGTAACGCGCCAGCTTTTTCATAGTCATATCCTGAAGGCCAGCTTGTATATTCGTTGTAAATTGCGCCGGTAAAGGACGTTTTATCATCTGTTTTAATCGACTTTAGGTCAGCACCCTGCAGCATCGCGTCATCTAGTTTCGCCCCGCTTAGATCGGCCCGCTCTAAATCAGCTTTTCGCAAATCTGCACCGCTTAAGTTCGCCTCGCCTAAGAAGGCATTTTCCAAGGTTGCCTCAGTTAGATCGGCGCCTTGAAGCTGGGCTTTCCCTAAACCAAGTTTGCGTAAATTTATTTTTTTGAGATTGGCTCCCGGGGCCGTGGCTATTGCTCTAGCGTAATCAAATTTAGCAGGCCACTTGGTGGCAAAGTTATAAATGGCGCCGTCGATTTTTGTGGTGCCATCCATTTTAGCTTGGGTCAGATCGGTACCGCGCAGATCAGCCTTCTGCAGTTTGGCACCGGTGAAGTTGCCTCCCAAGAAAACAGCATAAGACAAATTAGCCTGCTGTAAATCAGCATTCGTTAAATCTACATTTGGTAAATTTTTTTGGGTCAAGTTGCAGTTGCTCAAATTGGCTCCTCGGCCAATATATAGGGCACCGTCGTAATTAGCATCGGCTGGCCATTCGGTAGCTGCATCATAAATTGCGCCGCTGATCGATTCGATTTCATCTAAATCAGCCTCTGCTAAATTGGCTCCGCGCAGGTCAGCATTTGTAAATATGGCGTCAAGCAACATTGTCGCATCATCAAAGATAGCGTTTCGGAGATCTGATTCTGTAAAATCGGTCCCTATTAAATCAGCGGCAGAGAAATCAACGTCTTTTAAATCCATATATGACAAATCATCAAAAGACAGACTGGCACCTGCCATATCTTTTTCACCATTTAGTAAACTCATATAATCCATGATTTTTAGTGCCTCCTCTGTAAATAAGTGTCACGTGTCAGGTATCAGGTGTCACGTAAAAAATCTGCGTCATCTGCGGAATCTGCGTTCTATTTACATTCATCTGCTGGTGCCGCACCGCGGCATGTTGTCTCATTCGTAAATAGCTGGT
The DNA here is from genome assembly GCA_039029915.1 of Chloroflexota bacterium. GTDB lineage: Bacteria > Chloroflexota > Anaerolineae > Promineifilales > Promineifilaceae > QQUD01. The sequence continues at coordinate 3,963 of JBCCFD010000215.1, read as the reverse complement.
CAGCTGGTCAGCTGGTCAGCTTGAGATGTTGGCAAACGCCTCCCTCTACACTCTAGCTCTCGCTATTTACATTCATGTGAACCGCTACTTCTTTGTTTCTGTGAAACGGCCGTATTTGTACTGCTCCTCTAAATGCGAAATGAATGCCTCAATGTTTGTGAAGAGCTGTCGTTTTTCTTCATCAACGGCCTGCAGCATGATTCGCCACGAGTCGTGTTCATCTTCTCGCCAAACCCTTAAAAGGTAGGCTTTCCGATTTTGAGCGTTTGCCTGTGGCTGTGATTTGCCGTTTGCGTTCATCTTTTTGTTCTCCACTTATGACAGAACTACCTGCAAGATAGAAAACGGCCGTCCCCAACGCGTCCCCACTTTTTGGGGGATTGGGGATTGGGGATTGGGGATTGGGATTATCAGGCGGTTTATTATTCAAAATTCACTGTTTACCATTTACCATTAGAATCAGGGATTGGGGATTGGGGATTGGGGGTTATCTGGCGGTTTATTATTCAAAATCCACCGGTTACCATTTACCATTAAACAGGCTGCAACCATAGGCAAGCGGGGTTGATTCAGATAAGATTGACCTCGGGGAAGGGTGCATTGCGTGAGAAAAGGAACAAGGAAAACGCTGTGCTCAAATTGTCATTGCTTGGCACTTTCCAAGCAACCATTGAAGCCAAACCATTAAAAAGATTTCGCAGCGACAAGGTGCGCGCCCTGCTAGCCTTTTTAGCAGTCGAATACGATCGGCCGCACCGTCGGGAACGGCTGGCGGCTCTCTTTTGGTCGGATGTGCCTGACAGCGTCGCTCGAAAAAATTTAAGAGCGTCACTTTACCGTCTGCGAAACGCCATCGAGTCAAAAAGCGATCTACCGCTCAACGAATTACTTGACATCAATAATCAAACGATACAAGCCACTGTTGATTCCTCAGCTATTTTTGAGGTTGATGTTTATCAGATGCAAAAGCTGTTCCATGAGGTTGCTGAACATCATCACGCCGATTTGGGGGCGTGTGATTCCTGCGTGACGCAGTTGGAAACGGCCGTTTCTCTCTACAAAGGTGAGCTACTGCCCGGCTTCCAACTAGATAATGCCGAGCTGTTTGAAGAGTGGCTCATTCTTAAACGAGAGCAAATTCATCAGCAGATCATCAGAGCCATCGAATCCCTTCTTGAAATTTTCCAGCACCGCAAAGCATACCAGCGGGTCCGTCACTATGCGCAAAAGCAGCTTCACTTTGAGCCGTGGCACGAGTCTGCTTACCGCCATCTTATGTTGGCTTTGATGCACGAAGGTCAGCGCAGTGCGGCGCTCGCCCAATTTGAAAAATGCCAGCAGGTGCTTTGGGATGAACTAGGGGTCGAACCAACAAGAGAAACGCTAAATCTGTATGAACAGATTAAAAACAGTGATGATGTCCTGACTGATAGCAAAACGGCCGTTTCTCCCACGCCACCGTCGCACAACCTCCCCGCTCGCGTCGCTCCCTACTTTGGCCGCAAAGCAGAAATCGAGCAGCTACAGGCGATACTTCTTGAACCCAACCAGCGGCTCATAACGCTCGTTGGCGAAGGGGGCGTTGGGAAAACAAGTTTGGCTGTGGAAGTGGGCCGCCAAACGGTCGGTGATTTTGCAGATGGCGTTTGGTTTTGCCAGCTAGCAGGCCTCGATGCGGGTGCCGGTCAGCCGTCAGCCGCTGTGGTTGATCGCGTCATAACGGCCGTTTCCCAAACGCTAGGCCTAACTCCGTCCGGCCAGCAACCACCACAAGAGCAGCTTTTAGCATACCTGCGTCAGCGAAATATGCTCCTCATTTTGGATAACTTTGAGCATTTGCTAGACGGCGCAGCGGTTGTGCTTGACATTTTACGCCACGCCCCCAGGGTGACGATCTTAGTGACCTCTCGGGAGACACTCAACTTTGTGGCTGAGTTTGTCTATGCGGTGAACGGCTTACCGGTTCAAGATGATGGCCCCATTGTGCAGCTCTTTGCCGACCGAGCTAGCCGAGTAGCCCATCATTTTAAGCTGGATGCGGAAACATTGGCTCACGTTGTCCAAGTTTGCACGCTGGTAGAGGGGCATCCGCTAGCGATTGAGCTAGCGGCTGGCTCTTTGCGTAAACGGCCGTTAGCCCAGCTGCTCAGCCATATCCAAACCTCACTCGACACTTTATCATCACGCCAGCGAGACTTGCCGGCCCGACACCGCTCGATGCGCATTGTGTTTGAGGGCTCTTGGGCACTGTTGACGCCAAATGAGCAGCTGATTTTGGCAAAGCTCTCTCCCTTCCGAGGCGGCTTTTCGGCCCAGATGGCGCAAGATATCACAGGGGCTACTCTTGAGGATATTGACCTGCTGACGGAAAAGTCGCTGGTACAAATTGTCAAGCTAGATGCAGAAAACGGCCGTTTTCGACTGCACGAACTCCTCAGGCAGTTCGCTGCTGAACAGCTTATCGGCTTGATTGCTCAAAACAGCACCTTGGCTGATGTTCACAAACAATATAGCCACCGTTACCTCCACTTTGTCAGTAAGCGGGATCAAGCGATTCACGGCCTCAACCCCCAAATTCCAGCGGGTGAGATTGAGTTAGATTTGGACAATATTCGGAAGGCGTGGCAAACGGCCGTTTCAACAAGCCAGCTAAACGCCTTGTGCCTGGCCATTTACCCGATCTCTACCTTTTTCCAGCTGCGCGGACGTTACCGAGAGCTGGTGGCGCTATTTTCAGAAGCGGTAGCGACGCTTGAGCAGCACAATGATGATTCACCTCGGCAGGCCACCGTCATGGCGCGCCTACTGGCTGAGCAGGCCCGCGCCCTCATTCGGTTGGGGCAGTATGATGAGGTAGACCAAGCGCTAAAAGCGGGGCACCACATTGCTCAATTAGCTGATGATCCGGTCGTAAAAAGTCGGCTCCAATTATTTGAAGGAGAACTGCTGTGGCGTCGAGGCAGTTATGACGAGGCGACTGAGGTTTTGAATGGAGTTTTGGAAACGGCCGTTGGCGCAGAATACAGTCAATTACGCGGCTTCTCTTTATTTAATTTAGGCATCATTTCCGATATTCAGCAAAACAGAAGTAAAGCAAAACAAAATTTTGAAGGCGCATTAAACATTTGGGTAAAACAAGGCAATCTTCGGCAAGAGTCTTATACGTATAACTCTTTAGGTTTAGTTCATTACAATGAATCTAATTTTGACAAAGCTCAATCCTATTACCAAAAGGCTTTAAGTATCAACTCAAAAACCAACGACGTTCAAGGCAAGTTTTTAGTATTATTTAACTTGAGCTTGGTCGCGCGTGAAAACAAAAACTATGCCAAGGCTCAAAATTATCTTCAAGACATATTAGATTTTGCCAAAGAAAGTGGAAGCAAAGAAATTGAAGCCCGAGCATACAGCAATTTAGGCTGGATTGCTTATTTAAAGAAAGATTTTGAAACAGCAGAACCGTATCTAGAAATCGCTTTACGGATCAACAAGCAACTAAATAATTTAGAAATTGAGAAGTATATAAATGAGAGGCTTGCAGTTGTTAGAGAGAAAAAAAACAAAAAAAACACTGGCTCAATAAGATAGCCAGTGTTTTGTACTTTCTATTATGAACTTCCTGATTCTATACGCCGCAATGTGCGCCTTCGTTACAAGCTGTTTGGATAATTGGGCCGAGGTAAACAAAAGCTGAGATGAACAGTGAGAGGCCAATCAATTGTAATTTGTGCAAACGAGTCATTTTAATCTTCCTTTACGTGGTGAAAACCAAAATTAAGCCGGTGCTTTTTGGAGACGTTTTTGGGTTTTCACATCAATGGGTTTGATAGATTTGTTTGCGGACTGTTGCCTCACCGTCGTGAGGTTCTGAAGGCCTTCGTTTTGTCCGTCACTTAATTAATTTCAGAATAGGTGACGGGAGCTTTTTTTCCGTTACTTTTGCGTTGCTTGGGGTTTTGGCTG